>NZ_JBSFAI010000019.1:0-142346 GCF_056280165.1 Ralstonia sp. 110700041-2
CCTGACCCCGATGCAGTTTGCGCAGGGGCATGAGCAAGAGTTTTTAACCTCGGACTCTAACTGTGCTTCGTACTAAAACCGGGGGCAGGTCAATGTGCACGAGGTTGGACGATGCGGCTTCGATGGCGTCGACCACGTTGGTCAGCATGGTGAGGTTGGGCGGCACCAGCTCAGCCCAGGTCGCACGGTCCTGATAGGCGGCGTAGAAGAGGTGGGTGACGCTGTCGAGTGCGCCGAGCTTGATGCGCGTGTCGGCCGCGTCGAGCAGGTCGACGGCGATGTGCTGGATGCGCTCTGTCGATGCTCCACCGCGACGCGACAGGCCCACGATGCGCCAGTCGTCCAATGTGGCGAGGTACTCGATCAGGTTGCGGCCGATCACGCCCTGCGCGCCCACGACGAGCGCGACTTTGTCCTGTGCAGTCATGTTGGAGTTGGGTTGAAGTACGAATCAGCAATGACCACCAGTATGAGAACGCTCGGATCTGTGCGATAGACTGCCTGTAAGAACAACATCTATGAATTGAAATCACAATGTCGCGGCTCGATGTCAATCGCTTTGGCGAGATGGAAGTCTTTGTTCGGGTCGTGGAGGAGGGCGGCTTCTCTGCTGCGGCGCGCGCTTGCCGGATGACGCCGTCGGCGGTGAGCAAGCTGGTGGCACGGCTGGAGGCTCGCCTCGTTGCGCGGTTGGTAAACCGATCCACGCGGCGCTTCCAACTCACGCCCGAGGGCACGGCGTTCTATGAACGCAGCGTGACGGTGCTGGCCGATCTGGACGAGGCGGAGCGCGCGGCTTCCGCCGGTGCACAGCCCGCAGGGCGGTTGCGCATCAATTCAAATGTGCCAGTCGGCACGCACTTGCTGCTGCCGATCGTGCCGGCGTTTCTGGCGTGCCATCCGGAGGTGTCGCTCGACATTGCGCTCACGGATCGAGTGGTCGATCTGCTGGAAGACCGCACCGATGTTGCGCTGCGCAGTGGCCCGCTGAAGAGTTCACGTCTGGTGGCGCGCAAGCTGGGACACACGCGCTTGATGGTGGTCGCGTCGCCGGCCTATCTGGCGCGCGCCGGGACGCCACGCACGCCGGCTGATTTAACGAACCACAACTGCCTGGCGTTCAGCTATGTGCGGGCAATGAATGCCTGGCCCTTTATCAAGCGCGGTCGCCGTACCGAGTTCATACCGCAGGGCAACACGCAGATCAGCGATGGCGAGGCGCTGCGTGCCGTGGCGGTTGCCGGGCTGGGCTTGGCGCGCCTGGCCGAGTTTCAGGTGCGCGCCGATCTGGAGGCGGGTCGACTCGTTCCCGTCCTGGAGGATTACAACCCCGGCGAGGCCGAAGACATCCACGCCGTCTATGTTGGCCAGGGCGCGCATCTGCCGGCGCGCGTGCGGGCGTTTCTGGATTTCCTGGTCGCCCATGTGAAGATTGCCTAGGCGGCTGTTCCCCCACGCTGGAAGGGCGCGGCCTTCACATTCGCAAAACGCCTTCAAGTTGCCTAACGCCCTGCCGTTTACCGCCACATAACGTGTGCATGAACGGGGGAAGACGCGATGTCACAGCATTCGCAGCACGAAGTCGATGAACGGACCAATCTGACGAACAACAACCGCTTTGAGCTGCTGCTGTTCCGCCTGGGCGAATCTGCGCGCTCCAATCAGCGCGAGATGTTCGGCATTAACGTGTTCAAGGTGCGCGAGATCATGGTCATGCCGCCTGTAACGCATGTGGCGGACGCCGGCGCCCATATCCTGGGTGCGGTCAATGTGCGCGGCCAGATCATTCCCGTGATCGACCTCGCCAGCGTGATCGGCACCAAGAACGGTAACGCCAACATCCTGCTGATTACCGAATACGCGCGTACCACCCAAGGCTTTGCGGTGGAAGAAGTGGACGAAATCGTGCGCCTGGAATGGAGCCAGATCTTCCCGGCCGAGGCGAGCGTGGGCAGCAGCAATATCACCAGCCTGGCGCGCCTGGACGGCAACGCTGATAACTCGCGTCTGGCGCAGGTGATCGACGTCGAACAGATTCTGGTGGACGTGTTCCCGACCCGCCGCACCGATCTGGCGCCCGACAATGACGAGCGCCCGATCAAGCTGCCGCCGGGTGCCAAGCTGCTGGTGGCGGATGACTCGGGCCTCGCGCGCTCGCTGATCGCCAACGGCCTGGAGGCGATGGGCACGCCGTACGTCATGACCAAGAGCGGCCAGGAAGCCTGGGATACGCTGCAGAACATCGCACGCGATGCCGCCCGCGAAGGCAAGACCGTGCGCGACAAGATTGCGCTGGTGTTGACCGATCTGGAAATGCCCGAGATGGACGGATTCACGCTCACCCGCAAGATCAAAACCGAGCCGGCGTTCCAGTCGATTCCGGTGGTGATTCACTCGTCGCTGTCGGGCTCGGCCAATGAAGACCACGTGCGCCGCGTCGGCGCCAACGGCTACGTGGCCAAGTTCGAAGCCAACGAGCTCGCGCAGGCTATTGCTTCTGCGCTGGGTTAAGCACTGAGCCAGGCATGGGGCCGGGCGACGTGCAATGCGTCGCCGGGCTCTGTATTACTTGCGGCTGTGGTGGTCCCCGCCAAGCGGGTCGACGACGATCATGGTGCGATCGAGCACGCCGTTGTCGTCAAACAGGGCGTTGAAGTGCGCCTGCTGAGTCCCGGCGACGTACATCCGGTATGACCACGCCTCCCGCTTCATCAGCGGGTAGTACTGCGTCGGCTCTTTCGGTGTGCCGAAGCGCTCGAGCACATCGCGTTTGGTCCACACACCCGGGCGCGCCTCGTAGATTTCCTTTTCCGTCAGCATTTGCCGATAGTTGGTGAGCTTGCCGTTGGCGTCAAAATCGGCGGCATACACCTCGTGCCCGAGCGGCTGCCTGGAGTAAATCCAGCGGTGCGTGCCATCCGCAAGCTGATAGGTCTCGGTGGGTGCGCCAAAGGTTTCTCGCACAGCACTTTCCGGCTGGCCGATCATCTTTTGCGCTGTCTGCACAGGGTTGAGCGAGGCACACGCGCAAAGGGCAAGTGCCGTCAGGCTGATCCATCTGCTGAGTCGTTTTGGCATGGCGTTCTCCGGGGGGATGCTGGGATTGACCTTACGGATGGTAAACCGCGCGGCCGCCCGAAATATTCCATCGATCCAAACGGGCGCCTGTGCCGCACAACATTGGTGCGATCAACCGGGTTTCTGGTCGGAGGCTGCGATGACGCGGTGCACGAAACGCAGCTTGTCGATCACGGGGGATGCCAGCGTGAACGGGTAGCCATCGGGCTGACCCAAGCTGCGGTTGAGGCTGTTGAGCACGTAGGTGAGCGGAAACCAGCGGCTCATCAGGTTGTTGAAGCTGGCTTCTTCCACTGGGGTCTGGTCGGTCAGTTCGGGCTCTTGTGGATGGTCGGGCAGCAATGCCAGGCCGTATGACACGGCGGTGTCCAGCGCGTCGACCATGTGCAGGTAGTGCGCCCAGGTTTCGGCCCAGTCTTCCCATGGGTGCATGGTGGCGTAGGCGCTGATGTAGTGCTGTGCCCAGTCCGCCGGCGGGCCATTGTCGTAATAGGTCTTGAGGGCGTCGGCATAGCTCGCGCGGTCGTCGCCAAAGCGCTCGCGGAACGCGGCTTCCCACATCGGCTTGCCGGCAATCAGGCGGTCGAAGAAGTAATGCCCGGATTCGTGGCGGAAGTGGCCAAGCAGCGTGCGATAGGGCTCGCGCAGCTCGGTACGGGCTTTTTCGCGCGCGGCATCGTCGGCTTCGGCAATGTTGAGCGTGATGCGGCCGTGGTTGTGGCCGGTCATGACGGGCGCGCTGTCTTCCTTGCTTGCGAGAAACGCGAACTTCAACCCCGTCTCGGGGTTCTCCTGCCGCGATTCCAGTGGCAGGCCCAGCTTCATGAGCGTATAGAGCAGTCGGCGCTTGGCCACCTCCATCTTGTACCAATAGAACCGGTTTTCCGGCACGGTCAGGTCGGGGATCGTTTCGGTGAACTGGCAGGCGCGACACAGCGTGTCGGGCGAATCGGCCGGGATCATCCAGTTGCAGACGTTTTCGACCGCGTAGTTGTGGCATTGGCGGTAGCGCTGGCCTTGTGCCTCGGGGTGAAGGCTGCGCCAGCGCTTGTCCGCGGCCTTTGCTGTCTCCAGCGTCTCCCCCGTCTCCGCTGTCTCAGTGGGCTCGTCGGCAGGTTCGAAGGCGCTGATCTCGCCCACGTCAGGGAGGTAGCCGAGCAGGGCGTTGCAGCGCTCGCACAAGACGTTTTCGAAGAAGACGAGTTGCTGGCAACGGTTGCAGTGGAACGTTTTCATGGCGGTCCAGGGGCAGGGGAAGGGCTGGCTTTCGGGGGGCTTCCCCACCAAGAGGGTGGTGTGGCAGCGGCTAGCTGTCCAGCAAGCGTTGTACCGCATTGGCGTGTCATACGCACGGCCGTGCGCTGTACCGGCTCGGCCATCAATGCCCGTATCCCGGCGCACAGCGAATCCGCCTCATGGGTCCATCGCACCGCGCTGTGCGTGGAAGCGCGATCAACAGATGCTGGGGACGCCCACGACCAGTGCTTAGGGGTGGCCCACCAGCTCCTGTGCGGGTTGCCGCCGCCGTTGCGCGCCCGGGTGGGCGTCCGGCAGACGGTCGGTACCAAACAGCTTGCGGCGCAAGGTCCCCAGTGCATACGCGGTCTTGTAGACACCGCGGTTCTGCAGCTCCGGCACCACTAGGTCGATAAAGTCCGCATAGCTTTCCGGCGTTACTGTGCGCGCCAGGTTAAAGCCGTCGATGTCCGTGACATCCATCCACTGCTGCAAAGCGTCCGCAACCTGCTGTGGGTCGCCGACGATGGTGGCGTAGCGGCCCCCCAGCGCGAGTTGATCGAGCAGACGCCGCACGGTGAACTGCGTGTCGCCGCCGGTGGCGCGGCGGATGGATGACTCGATCGCATTCGTCTTCACCGCACGCAGCGGATCGTCCAACGCATAGGTCGAATAGTCGACGCCGGAGCCCGCCGAGAAATGCGCAAGACCGGCTTCCGCGCTGGCATAGTGTTGGTATTCGGCGAGTTTTTCGCGTGCAAGTTTTTCCGTCTTGTCGACCACGACGGTGATGCCCATGAAGACTTTGACGTCATCCGCCCGGCGCCCGGCCTGCACGGCAGCCTGACGCAACTGCGCCACCTGATCGCGCGTGGCCGATTGGCTCTGGCCCGACAGGAACACGCACTCCGCATGCTGCCCGGCAAAGGTCTGCCCGCGCGCGGACGAGCCCGCCTGAAACAGCACCGGCGTGCGTTGCGCAGACGGCTCGCTCAGGTGGTAGCCCTCGACGTCGTAATAGCGACCGTGATGCCGGATGCGGTGCACCTTGTCGGGCCGTGCAAACACGCGTGCAGCGCGATCGCGCAGCACCGCATCGTCTTCCCAACTGCCTTCCCACAGTTGGTAGAGCACATCGAGAAACTCGTCGGCGCGGTCGTAACGCTCGTCGTGTGCAATCTGCTCGCGCAGGCCCATGGCGCGCGCAGCGCTGTCCAGATAGCCCGTGACGATGTTCCAGCCGACCCGGCCGTCGGTCAGGTGGTCGAGCGTGGAGAAGCGCCGCGCAAACAGGTACGGCGCCTCATAGGTCAGGTTGACGGTCAGGCCAAAGCCGAGATGTTCCGTCACGCCAGCCATGGCCGACACCAGCATCAGCGGATCATTCACCGGCAGTTGGATCGACTCGCGCAGCGTCAGGTCGGCAGACTGCTGATACACGTCGTACACGCCCACGATATCGGCGATGAACAGACCGTCGAACAAGCCGCGTTCCAGCAGCTTGGCGAGGTCGGTCCAATAGCTGAGCTTGCGGTAGTCGGACGATGTGTCGCGCGGATGGGTCCACAGCCCGTGGTTGATGTGGCCCACGCAGTTCATGTTGAACGCGTTGAGCAGGATCGATTTCTTGGACATCGCGATCAGGTGGCGAGGCTGGTGAGGGCCGGCAGGGCGTCGGCAGAGCGTTGCAGCAATACGCCCAGAATCTCGCGCCGCCATGCGTCGTACAGCGGTACGTAGTTGCGCGTGTCGATGCCGGCTGCGCGTTCGTTCAACGCCCACGATTCGCGCAGGTAATCACCAAGCAGCACCTGCAGCTTGTCGTCGGCATCCAGCACTTCACCCACGAGCTGCTCACGCTCGTCATCCGATGCCGCATCGAGCTTGCGGTGCCACCACTCGGTGATGAGGATGCGGTGCACTTCCTCGTCCGGCATGATGCGGTTCTCGGCAAAGTCGCGGTTGGCAACATCGAGCACGCGCGACGTGCGCCGGTTGACCTGCAGCCGCGCGAGGATGTGATGCTCGTAGTGGAATTCCCACGCGAGAAAGGCGGCCTGGCTTGTCAGCGGGTAATCGCCAAGGACATCCCAGTGGTGGCGCACTTCCCGCGCGATGCGCTCGATCTGATCATGCCCCGACAGCACGCGAATGCGCTCGCGCGAGGCCACTGCGTGAAAACCGTCATCGCCAATCTGGCGCGACAGTGCGAGCTGAAAATCGGGCTCATTGCGAAAGAGCCGGTCCAACCCCGCGCTCGCCAGTTGCACGATGAACAGGTCGTGCGCGGCGTTCCACACTGCGTAGTCGATCACGCCTTCCAGTTCTTCCGCCGTCTGTGCGTCGCGCGGCGGTTCCGTGCGCGCCGGCGGCAGGTGCGGCGCATGCACGGCGGCAACGCGGTCGAACAGGTCTTTTTCCAGCGCCGCGCCGTAGCGCGTGTGGGCGGTGGCTGTCGTTTCGAGATGGGCTTGGGTCATGCTGACATCCTCGTCGCGGAGGGTCACTCCGGTTGATGGGGCATGCACCGGCCGGGTGAGCGGGTGCAGCGAGGCTGTCATCGTTGCATTGAAGCTTGCGCTGGCAAACGAAGCGTTGCGCATGTCGTCAGACGCTGCACGCACATGGCGCGCTTTAGAGGCCGTTCTCCACCATTTCGACCACGCGCAGGGCGATGGCGCCGGTTTGCTCCGGCGGGCGGCTGCGCAGGGGCCCGTCGATGATGAGCAGCGCCAGCCCATGCACGGCAGACCAGGCGAGGTATTCGGCCCCGGGGCGGCGCTCGGCGGGCAAGACGCCTGCGGCGGTCATGCGATCCAGCGCGAGGCTCAACAACTGAAACGGGTTGAGTCCGCTATCGCCTGCCTTGGCTGGGTCGGCGTCGTTTTCCACCTCATCGGGCACGGCGAAGGCGGTGCGGAACAAGCCGGTCTCCATTTGCGCAAAACGCAGGTAACCCACACCGATGGCGCGCAGTGAAGCACGTGCTTGCGCGTCTGCCGGCCAGGTTGGGTCGATGGCATTCAGCTCGGCCTCCATGGCGCGCGCGAGCGCCGCGAGTGACGCAGCGCGTACCCCCTGCAGCAAATCGAGCCGCCCCGCGAAGTGGCGGTATGCGGCATTTGGCGCGACACCTGCACGGCGCGTGGCCTCGCGCAACACGATGGCGTCCGGCCCGCCGGCACGTGCCAGCTCAATGCCTGCGTCAAGCAGCGCGCGCCGCAAGTCGCCATGGCGATACGTTGCGCGCACGGGCGGGCGGGGTGGTTCCTGGGTCATGCGATGAAACTCCGCAAAAGCGATGTGGACACTGTTCATTATGTCTGCTATCGTTTGTGGACAGTGTTCACAAATCAACACTAGGCGCTGCCCCGCAGGATGCCAAGCACTTTCAGGAGGTCGATATGACAAACGCAAGCGATGCCGCGGGTGATGCATCGCAGCTGCGCAGCCTGATTGAGGCGTGGGCAGAAGCCGTTCGCGCCAAGGACATCGATGCCGTGATGCGTCACTACGCGCCGGACGTCGTCGTCTTTGACGTCATGCCGCCGTTGTTTGTGAAAGGCGCAGAGGCGTATCGCCGTAACTGGCAGGGTTGGTTCGATGCGCTGGATGGCCAGGCGGATTTCCAGTTCGTTGAATTGCACCTCGAGGTGAGCGGCGATCTGGCCTATTGCTTCAGCGTGAACCGCCTGCGTGCGCGGTATCGAGACGGTGCAAAGCACGATGCGCAAACGCGCGCCACCGTGTGCTTTCGCAAGATCGATGGGCGCTGGCTGGTGGTTCATGAACACGCCTCGGTTCCGATGCCGGTACCCGAGAGCGCTTGCAATTGAGTCCAACGAAAGGCGAGCAAACGCTTTCCCCACCCGCGTGTTCAAGTTACCCGGTGCGCGGTTTTGCAGTCCCCCGAGTCCACCCCAAGGAGTTGTGATGCAAGTTCAACCGTATCTGTTCTTCGAAGGTCGTTGCGAAGAGGCGCTGGAGTTCTACAAGAAGACGCTCAGCGCCAAGGTCGACGTGGTGATGCACTACAAGGACGCGCCCAAGGATGCGCAGCCCACTGCCGAGCAATGTGGCGGCATGGCGCCCTCGCTCGACAAGGTGATGCACGCCGCCTTCCGCGTGGGCGACACCCAGATCCTGGCGTCTGACGGCATGGCCGGCGGCAAACCGGATTTCAAGGGTTTCGGGTTGTCCGTGAGCGTGCCCGACAACGCTGCTGCCGAGCGTACCTTCAAGGCGCTCGGCGACGGCGGCCACGTCACGATGCCGATGTCCGAAACGTTTTTCGCCCACGCGTTCGGCATGGTGACCGATCGTTTTGGCATCACGTGGATGGTGATCGCACCCAAGCCGATGTAATGGCCGCGCGTGTAAAAACGGCCGCCGCACGGTGGCCGTTCTACGCAAACTCGTAGTCAGCCTGCCTTGGCGCTGGGCCGTGGCCCGGTGCTAGACTGCGCGATCACCGGGGCCTTACCAATATCAACGAAACCACCCGCCGGGTGACGATCGGCTGTTCTCGCCGCGACCCTTTGCATGGCCTGCGCAAAGGCGTCCATTCACCTGCTGCCCCATCTGTTGGAGCGTTCTTCATGCTGAAGATCAGTGCGATCGTCATCGTCGTCGCGATTGTTGCTGTGTTGGGCACATCGCCAAGCTGACGGGCGTTTTTTCAGTATGGACGCGATGATCGGCGAGGACTTTGAAGCCGGTCTCGCCAACCTCAAATCGGCTGCGCAATCCTGAGCGACATCCGGGCGCAGCAGCCAAGCATAGGAGTGATTCCATGACGCATGGCATTGACGAACGCAAGCGTTGGCTTGCCCTCATCGTGCTCTGCCTGGGCGTGCTGATGATCGTGCTGGATACGACGATCGTGAACGTTGCGCTGCCGTCCATCCAGGCAGACCTGGGCTTTACCGAAACCTCGCTCGTATGGGTGGTCAACGCCTACATGCTCACGTTTGGCGGCTGCCTGTTGCTCGGCGGGCGATTGGGTGATCTGTTCGGGCATCGCAAGCTGTTCCTGCTGGGGCTTACGCTGTTCACGCTGGCATCGGCCGCATGTGGGCTGGCGAATTCGCAAGGGCTGCTGATTACCGCGCGCGCCGTGCAGGGGCTGGGCGGCGCGGTGGTGTCGGCGGTGTCGCTGTCGCTGATCATGAATCTGTTCACTTCGCCGGCGGACCGCGCCAAGGCAATGGGCATCTACGGCTTTGTCTGTGCGGGCGGCGGCAGCATCGGCGTATTGCTCGGTGGCCTGCTGACGAGCACGCTGAGCTGGCACTGGATCTTTCTGGTCAATCTGCCGATTGGCGTGGCGGTGTATGCCGCCTGTGTGGCGTTGCTGCCGGTGGGCAAGCCGTTGGCCGATCGAACAAAGCTGGACGTGGCAGGCGCGATTGCCGTGACCGCATCGCTGATGCTCGCGGTGTACGCCGTCGTGCACGGCAACGAAGCCGGTTGGACATCGACGCAGACGCTGACGCAGCTTGGCATTGCCATCGCGTTGATGATCGCGTTCCTGGTCATTGAATCGCGCGTGTCGCATCCCTTGATGCCGCTGCGTATGTTCGCGCTGCGCAACGTGGCCACGGCCAATGTGGTGGGCGTGCTGTGGGCGGCGGCGATGTTCGCGTGGTTCTTTATCTCGGCGCTGTACATGCAGCGTGTGCTCGACTACAGCGCGATGCAGGTCGGACTGGCCTTCCTGCCGGCCAACATCATCATGGCGGTGTTCTCGCTGGGTTTGTCAGCCAAGCTGGTGATGCGCTTTGGCATTCGCGCGCCCCTGTCGGTGGGTTTGCTGGTGGCAGGCATTGGGCTGGTGCTGTTTGCGCGCGCGCCTGCGGGCGGCAGCTTTGTGCTCGACGTGCTGCCTGGCATGCTGTTGCTCGGCCTGGGCGCCGGGGTGGCGTTCAACCCGGTGCTGCTGGCCGCCATGAGCGATGTGGCGCCGGATGAATCGGGCCTGGCCTCGGGCGTGGTCAACACGTCGTTCATGATGGGCGGTGCGTTGGGCCTGGCCATCCTGGCAAGTCTGGCTGCCGGGCGCAGCGAAGGTCTGGCGGCGGCAGGGGCCGATGCCACGACCGCGCTGAATGGCGGCTATCACCTCGCGTTCCTGCTGGGGGCGGTTGCAGCGTTGCTCGGCTCGGTGCTGGCGGGCGTGTTCGTGCGCACGCGCACGCACGGAGCGGCGCAGGGCGAAGCATCGTCGGCAGCGCCAATCTGAGCCACCGAGAAAGGACCCGAGGAAGAGAGCACACCGCATGTCTCACACGAGGCATGCGATGAAACCCGTTATTGACCGACCGGTCGGACGGTTTATAATCGATCCATCCAAAACACGGTGCGCATGACGCGCCGTGCACATGCCGCGCAAGCGGCCGGAGGATCGCATGTACACCCAAAGCCTCAACCAGCCCGGCGGTTTGCCCACGGAGCAGGAACTGGCCGCCGCCTCTCAAGGCGAAGCCGATTTGCAGGCGCGCTTCGATGCACGCATCGGGGCCGACCACAAGATCGAGCCGCAGGACTGGATGCCGGCGCCGTACCGCAAGACGCTGCTGCGGCAGATTTCGCAGCACGCGCACTCCGAGGTGGTCGGCATGCTGCCCGAGGGCAACTGGATCAGCCGCGCGCCGTCGCTCAAGCGCAAGGCCATCCTCCTGGCCAAGGTGCAGGATGAAGCGGGCCACGGCCTCTATCTCTATTCCGCGGCTGAAACGCTCGGCAGCTCGCGCGACGAGATGATCGACGCGCTGCACGAAGGCCGGGCGAAGTATTCGTCGATCTTCAATTACCCGACGCTGTCCTGGGCAGACGTGGGCGTGATCGGCTGGCTGGTCGATGGCGCGGCCATCATGAATCAGGTGCCGCTGTGCCGTTGCTCATATGGCCCGTATGCGCGCGCCATGATCCGCATCTGCAAGGAAGAGTCGTTTCACCAGCGTCAGGGCTATGAATCGTTGTTGACGATGATGGGCGGCACGCAGGCGCAGCGCGACATGGTGCAGGAAGCCGTCAACCGCTGGTGGTTTCCTGTGCTGATGATGTTCGGCCCGCCCGATACCGCGTCGCCCAACAGCGCGCAGACCATGGCCTGGGGCATCAAGCGCATCTCGAACGACGATCTGCGGCAGCGTTTTGTCGATGCCACCGTCGAGCAGGCGCGCGTGCTCGGCGTGACGCTGCCCGACCCCGGCCTCACGTGGAACGAAGCGCGCGGCCATTACGATTTCTCGCCGCTCGATTGGTCCGAATTCAAACGCGTGCTCGATGGTCACGGCCCGTGCAACCGCGAGCGCCTTGCCACCCGCAAGCGTGCACACGAAGAGGGCGAGTGGGTGCGCGAAGCCGCGCTCGCCTACGCGCGCAAGCAGGCCGAACGTGCCGCCGCCAACCAACAAGCTGCCTGAACCGGTAGGAACCCACCATGCATCAACACGACTGGCCGCTGTGGGAAGTGTTCATCCGCAGCAAGCAGGGCCTGGAGCACAAGCATTGCGGCAGCCTGCACGCGGTGGACGCCAAGCAAGCGCTGCAGATGGCGCGCGATGTCTACACGCGCCGGCAGGAAGGCGTCTCGATCTGGGTGGTGCCGTCGGCGGCCATCACCGCCAGCGAGCCCGACGACAAGCCCATCCTGTTCGACCCGATGGCCGACAAGATCTATCGGCACCCGACGTTCTACCGGCTGCCCGATGAAGTCAACCACATGTGAGCCGCGGCGATGACTTCCGACGCGCATCTGCAATACATCCTTCGTCTGGCCGACAACGCGCTCATCCTCGGCCAGCGCAACGCGGAATGGACGGGCCATGGCCCTGTGCTGGAAGAAGACATTGCGTTGTCCAATCTCAGTCTTGACCTGACCGGGCAGGCGCGGCTGCTCTACACGCACGCGGGGCAGATCGAAGGCGCGCTCACCGGCACACCGCACACGGAAGACGACTACGCCTATTGGCGGGCCGAGCCTGCGTTCCGCAACTACACGCTGCTCGAGCTGCCGCATGCCGGCCCATTGGTCGCGACGTCGGCAGCCACGCGCGACTACGCCGTCACCATGGTCCGCCACTTCCTGTACGCCGCGTTGATGGTGCCGCTGTGGGAAGCATTGACGCGTTCGACCGACGCAGAGCTGGCCGCCATTGCCGCCAAGTCGGTGAAGGAGATGCGCTACCACTTCGCCCATACGCGCGACTGGCTCGTGCGCTTCGGTGATGGCACCGAGGAATCGCATGCACGTGCGCAGGCCGCGCTCGATTGGCTGATGCCGTACACGAACGAATTTTTTGCCGCGGACGACGTTGAAACGGCCGCGGCCGAAGCCGGCATCGGCGTGCGTCCGGCCGACCTGCGCGACGCATGGGAGGCGACGGTGCGTGACGCGCTGGACGAGGCTACGTTGCGCTGGCCCGAGCCCGGTCCCTATGTCAGCACCGGCAAGCACGGTGTGCACTCCGAGCACATGGGCTATCTGCTGGCCGAGATGCAGGGATTGGCGCGCCAGTATCCGGGGGCATCGTGGTAAGCGAGCGGTTGGAGCGCGCACGCATGGCGCTCGAAGCGGTAACCGATCCGGAGATTCCCGTGGTGACGATTGCCGAGTTGGGCATCCTGCGCGATGTGCAGCTCGACGAAGACGGCACCCTGGTGGCAACGATCACGCCCACGTATTCCGGCTGCCCGGCCATGGAGCAGATTGCCGATGATGTGAGCCATGCCTTGCAAGCGGCAGACGTAGGGGCGTATCGGGTGCGTTCGGTGCTGTCGCCGGCATGGACGACGGATTGGATCACCGCGGAAGGGCAGCGCAAATTGCGCGACTTTGGTATTGCGCCGCCTGCGCATGTGGCCGAAGTGGAGGGGGCCCGGCCGATTCGTCTTACGCGCCCCGCGCAGGGTGAACACATCGCCTGCCCGCAATGCGGATCGCACGATACAGTGCTCATTTCCGCCTTCGGCTCGACGGCCTGCAAGGCGCTGTACCGCTGCCGCGCGTGCCGCGAGCCGTTCGACTACTTCAAGCCCTACTAAGCCCACCGAGCACGACGCCCATGACTCCGCAATTTCACCCCTTGCGCGTTGCCGAAGTGCGCGGCGAGACGGCCGATACGATTTCCGTGCGCTTCGATGTGCCGAACGATCTGCGCGATGCATACCGATTTACGCAGGGCCAGTTCCTGACGTTGCGCGTGCCGTCCGGCCAACTGCCAGGACACGAAGAACTGCGGCGCTCGTATTCGATTTGCTGCGCCGTACAGGACTACGACGCGCACGGCGAGTTGCGGGTGGCAGTCAAGCGTGTTGATGCGGGTGTGTTCTCCAACCATCTGCACGACCGTATCCGCGTGGGCCAGACGCTTGATGTGCTGCCGCCAGATGGGCGCTTCTATGTGCCGCTCGCCGCCGAAAGCGCTCGCCACTACGTCGCCTTTGCGGCCGGCAGCGGCATCACACCCATCCTGTCGCTTATCAAGACCACGCTCGCGGCGGAGCCGCAGAGCCGCTTCACGCTGGTCTACGGCAACCGCAGCGTCGACAGCATCATTTTTGGCGAGGCGCTCGAAGACCTGAAGGACCGCTACCTCGATCGCTTCGCGCTGTATCACGTGTTGTCGCGTCAGGCGCAGGAGATTGCGTTGTTCAACGGGCGGCTTGATGGCGCCAAGGCCCATGCATTTCTGGATGCGCTGATCCCGCCCGACGATATCGATGCCGCTTTCATCTGCGGCCCGTCGACGATGATCGATGCGGTGGAAGCCGCGCTGCTTGAGCGCGGCGTGCCGCGAGAGCGTGTGCATGCGGAGCGCTTTGGCGTGCCGGTGGGCGATGTGTCGGCAACGGCCAAGCCGCGCAAGCATGGTGCCGTGGCGGGCGAAGTGGCGCTCACCGTTGTGCTCGACGGCAAATCGCACGAGGTGCCGATGGCAGGCGACGCCAAGGTGCTCGACAGTGCGTTGAACGCGGGGCTGGATCTGCCTTATGCGTGCAAGGGCGGCGTGTGCTGTACGTGCCGCGCCAAGGTGCTGGAAGGCCGCGTAGAGATGGACAAGAATTTCACGCTGGAAGACTGGGAGATCCAGCAGGGGTTTGTGCTGACCTGCCAGGCGCGCCCGCTCACGCAGCGCGTGGTGGTCAGCTACGACGAGCGTTGAACGTCAGCTCTTCTTGCCACCGAGCCCGTTCTCCAGCATGTCGATCACCATTTCCGCATAGCCCTCATAGGAAAGCGGGCCGTCGGGTTTGAGCCAGGTGAACGTCCAGTTCATCATGCCGAACAACATCATCGTGATGGGCGTGCGGTTGGCCTCGTCCACCTTGCTCGGGTAAGCCGCCCCGAGCTGTCGGCCCACCGCGGCCACCACGTCTCGCTCGCGCGCGAGCACGATGTCGCGCTGTTCTGGCGCCAGGTATTTCACATCATTGAGCAAGGCCACATGCCGCGTACGCGACGTGGCGTATTCGGCCAGGAACGTTCGGATCAGCAGATGCAGCGTAGCGCGTGCCGAGAGCTTGGCGTGGCGCGCGTCGCTCTCGGCGCGTTCAACCAGGTCGGCCAGCCGCCGCGTATAGCGGTCGAGCAGGTCGAACAGAATGGCTTCCTTGCCTTCGTAGTAGTGATACAGGCGCGATTTGGATCCGCCGCATGCAGCGGCAAGCTGGTTCATCGACACGCTCGGGTAGCTGTCGGCCGCAAAGGCTTCGGCGGCGGTGTCGAGCACGCTTTCGCGGCGCAACTCGAATTCGTCTTCGTTCTTGACGCGGGACATGGCGGGCGGCACATCGGTTGGATGGCCGCCATGTTAACCGGCTGGCTTGCCGTGTGTCGATGCTGCGTTGATGCTGCATCAACGCGTCAGACGGTTTCGTGCACGCCCAGGAAATCCAGCACGGCTTCAAGAAACGCGTCCGGCAGCTCGACATTGGCGAGGTGCACGGTGTCCAGCAGGCGCAATTGCGCGCCCGGAATGGCAGCGGCAATTTCCTCGCCATGGCGGGCAGACGTCACGGTGTCGTGCTGACCGGCAATGACGAGCGTCGGATGCGTGATGAGCGTAATCGTGCGGCGCAGGTCGGCATCGCGCACGGCCGCCCAGCCGCCGATGATGCCTTCGCGCGGCGTTGCCAGCAGCGTGCGGCGGAATGGTTCAACGGCGGGGTCGTTGGCCTTCAGCATGCGTGCGGGAAACCAGTTGCGCAGGAACGTTTCCGTTGTTGCCTGCATGTCCGGCGCTTGCTGAAGCTCTGCAATGGCCTGGTCGAAGTACTGCGTCGGACCGATATGCGCGGCGGTGTTGGAGAGGATCAGCCGGTCGATGCGCTCCGGCACATGAATCGCCAGCCACTGCGCCACGATGCCGCCAAGCGACAGCCCCAGCATATGCACACGCCGGATGCCCAGCGCATCGAGCAATTCCACCACGTCACGGCCGAGCCGGTCCATTGAATACGCACCAGCAGGGGCATCCGAAGCACCATGGCCGCGCGCGTCGTAGCGCAGCACGTGAAAGTGCTCGGCCAGGCTCGGCACGCTCACGTCCCACATGTGCAGGTCGGTGCCGATGGAGTTGGATAGCAGCAGGACAGGCTTGCCGGCTGTGCCATCAAAGCGATAGGCAAGGCGTGCGCCGTCACCGGTGGTGATGAAGGAGAGGTCGTTGCGGGTGGTCATGTTGGGCTCCTGGGAAAGACGGTTGAAACGATTGGGATGTCGTCATCCTAGAAGCCGGTGGGGTTCGTGGATACTATGAAGTTTTGAACAATTTTGTAGGCTTTGTCGACAATGCAGAACTTCACGCTTCATGAGCTGCAGTGCTTCGACGCGGTGGTGACCGGCGGCAGCTTTCAGGCCGCGGCCGAGCGGTTGCATCGCTCGCACCCGTCGGTCTTTGCGGCGGTCGCCAAGCTGGAAGGACAGTTGGGTTTGAGCCTGCTGGACCGCAGCGGTTATCGCGTGCGCTTGACGGAAGCGGGGCGATCGTTCCACCGCAAAGTGCAGTCTTTGCTGCGTGAGAGCGAGGAGCTGCGCACCCACGCAAAACAGCTCGCGATGGGCGAGGAGGCCGAGTTGCGCGTGGTGCTGGGCGACCTGTGCCCGCTCCAGCCAGTGCTCGCGCTGCTCAGCGCGTTCTTCGGCCAGTGTCCGCAGACGCGGCTGCAATTGCTGTTCGAAGCCGTCACCGGGCCGTGGGAGCGCTTGCTGGAAGACGATGCGGACCTGATCGTCCACCGCGTGCCGAAAGGCGACGTGCGCATGGAGTGGATCGACTTGGGCAAGATCGCCATGGTGCCGGTGGTGGCGCCGGGGTTTTTGCCGTTCGCCATCACGTCGGCCATCACGCCTCAGCAGATGCAGCGCTTCATGCAGTGCGTCATCAACGATTCCGCGCGGAACCCGCCGGAGCAATTCCATTACGTCATCGACGGTGCGCCGCAGTGCGCCGCGCCTGACCAATTGATGAAGAAAGAGCTGATTCTCCACGGCATGGCGTGGGGGCATCTGCCGCGTTTCCTGATCGAGACGGAGCTGCGCGAGGGGACGTTGCTGTCGATTGCGGGGCGCCATTTTCCCGGCATGGTGCAGGAACTGGTGGTCGCACGCAGGCGCGATCAGCCGCATGGGCCAGTCGCCAATCGGCTGTGGGATTTTCTCGGGCACCGTGCGCCGGTGCTGAAGCCGGCGTTGGGTCGCATGCCGCGTCAAACGGGTGCGGCCAGCCGACAGCGGACATAACCCGCTGAGGCGCAGGCCGGCCGTCCCGGCTTGAGGTGGACGATCAAGCGGCCTGCTTCGTCGCGTTCATGTAGTTGCGGTTGTAGTTGAGCACACGGCCCGTGGCGAGGTCATAGCCGACGCGCCCTGTCAGCGTTTCCAGCGCTCGGCCATACAGGTGGAAATGGCGGGTGGGTGTGTTGCCCAGCACGTGGATGCTGTGGATGTCGTCGTCGAGGAACGTGATGGGCGTGCCCGGCTGTACCACGACTTCGCGCGACAGGGCCAGTGTGGCACGCTCGGGGTCGCGGCCGTCGTCGGTGCGTGTGTAGACGCGGTTCAACTCTTCGCCTTCGAGCGCGACGATGACGGCCCACGTGGTGTGGTTGTGCGGCGGCGTCGTCTTGCCAGGGTTGATGGAGTTCAGGTACAGCGCGAAGGTCTGATCAGGTTCTGCATGCAGCAGGTAACGGCTGGAGGCATCCGCATCGCCGGCTGCGGGCGGTGGGAAGGCGTCGAGCGGGAACAGCGCTTCTTGCGCGGCAAGTTCATGCAGACGATCGGCAATGCGTGCAAGCGATGCCTGCGTAATGCCGTCTTGCGCGGCAATGGCACGAATGGCGACGAGGGTCTGGCGGACGGCGTGGTCGCGTTGCTGGGCGAGGCTCATGGCAGCTCAAAAGCGAATCGGTGAAGCCCTCAGTGTAGGGCGGCGGCAGCGCACGACCAACGCAGCATCCTGCATATGGTTAGACGCATCGGTTCGTTCTCGGGTGCGGGGTGGCGTGCCTAACATGGGCGCCTTCAGAAACGCGCGAGGCCTGCATGACACGCTCTTCCATCGACGCCCGTTCCAATGCGCCGGATGCCTCGAATTCTCTTGCAACACGCATCATCCACGCGGGCAGCCCGCCGTTTGTGGAGGGCACTGCGCCGGTCAACGTGCCGGTGGAGCGCACCAGCACCGTCCGCCATGCCAGCACTGCCGCGCAGCACGATGTCCACGCGCGCCGCAAGGCCGGCGAGAACATCGCGAGCTACGGCCGCCACGGTTCACAAACACACCGCGCGCTGGAAGATGCGCTGCTGGCCCTTGAGGGCGGCGTGCGTGTGTTCCTTGTGCCATCGGGCTTGTCGGCGATTTCGCTGACGTTCCTGGCGCTGTTGTCGCCTGGCGACCACGTGGTCGTGACCGACAGCGTGTATGCGCCCGTACGCCGGCTCGACACAGGTCTGCTGCAGCGCCTGGGCATTGAACTGACCTATGTGGACCCGCGCGACGGGCAGCTCGAAGCCGCCATCCGCCCGCACACACGGCTGATCTATACGGAATCGCCGGGGTCGCTGCTCTATGAAATCTATGACTTGCGTGCCATTGCCCGAGTAGCGCAGCGGCACGGCGTCTTGCTGGCGACGGACAATACGTGGGCGTCTGGCATTCTCTTCCGGCCGCTCGATGCGGGGGCGGACATCTCCATCCTTGCCGCCACCAAGTACGTGGCCGGGCATTCCGATGTGATGCTGGGTGCGGTCGTTGCCCGCACCGATGCCGTGGCGGCACGTATTGCGGCCGCACACGATGTGCTCGGCCTCACGATCGGCGCCGATGATGCCTATCTGGCGCTGCGCGGCGTGCGCACGTTGCCGGTGCGCATGGCCCAGCACCAGCGCAATGCCACGTGCGTGGCGCAGTGGCTGCAGGCGCAGCCGGGCGTTGGGCGGGTGTTCTATCCGGCATTGCCGGGTGACCCGGGTCACGCGCTGTGGCAGCGGGATTTCTCGGGCGCGAACGGGCTCGTTTCATTCGTGCTGGAAGGCGCGGATCAGTACGCCGCAGAACGGGTTGCCGATGCCTTGCAGCTGTTCGCGATTGGCGCGTCGTGGGGCGGGTACGAAAGCCTCGTCACCGTGGTTGCGCCCGAAAGGTTGGCTGACCACGCGCAATGGGATCAAGCTGGCGCTGTGCTGCGCTTGCATGTCGGTCTGGAAGATGCCGATGACCTGATTGCTGATCTGGAGCAGGCGCTGCAGCACGCGCCCGTAGCCGCGCTGCACGCGATTGGCGGTTGAAGGTCGAAGGTCAGACGGCAAACGTCGCGCTGGTGAAAGCAGCGTGCCATGCCGCATGCAGGAGGGGCCGCGCACCTGCATGACCCGAAAGCGCGCGCGACAGGAATGCACGCGTGCGGTCGCTCGTCGGAGAGGAAAAAACCTGTTCTGCCGAGCCACGTTCCACCACGACGCCGTGTTCCGTGAACACCACCTCGTCGCTGATCGCCCGCGCGAAGGCCATTTCGTGCGTGACCAGCACGCAGGTCAGGCCATCGTCGACCAATTCGCCGATGACGTTGAGCACTTCCCCCACCGTTTCCGGATCGAGCGCGGACGTCACTTCATCGAACAAGATCAGTTCCGGTTTCATGGCCAGCGCGCGGGCAATGGCTACGCGCTGTTGCTGGCCGCCCGAGAGCTGTCCGGGGTATGCGCGCGCCTTGTCTGCCAGGCCCACTTTCTTGAGCAGCGCATGTGCGGTGGCTTCAGCCTCTGAACGCGCTTTGCCGAGCACGCGCACGGGGGCGGCGACGAGGTTGTCGAGCACGTTCAGGTGCGGAAACAGGTTGTATTGCTGGAACACAAAGCCGATGCGCTTGCGCAGGGCAATGGTGTCTTCTTCGGTGTTGAGCTGGTCGACGCGGATGCCGTCCACGGTGATGCTGCCGCGCTGCGGCCGAAGCAAACCGCTGATGCAGCGCAGGAGCGTCGACTTGCCCGAGCCCGACGGCCCGATGATCGACACGGCTTGGCCGCGCTGCACGTCGAGGTTGATGCCCGACAACACCGGCGTGATGCCGAAACTCAGATGCACGTCGCGGAGTGAGACAAGCGGTGGGGCAACCGGCGTAGATGCATCGAGAGGAAGAAGATCAGGCAGCGACATGCGCGCGCTCCATGCGCCGGGTCAGGCGCGAAATCGGGTAGCAGTAAACGAAGAACAGGGCGAGCACGGTGAAGTAGGTCAGCACCGTAAACGGTGTGCGGTTAACCGTGTTGCTGGCGATCTGGGCAGTGTCGAGCAGATCGTGCACGCCCACCAGCGACGCCAGTGCCGTGCCCATGGTGATGACGGCGTACAGGTTCATCCACGAAGGCAGCATGCGCCGCACGCACTGCGGCAGCACGATGCGCCAGAGGATGTCGCGCCGCGTAAACGCCAGCGACGCTGCGGCTTCCCACTGCGTATGCGGGATCGACTGCACCGCGCCACGGAAGATTTCCGCCACGTGCGCACTTGCCGGCAATGCCAGCGCGAACGTCACCTTGAGCCAATCCGGAAACGGGATCACGTGGCCACGCACGACAATTTCGAAGGGCACCGCGTACGCAATGCCGTAAACCAGTACAAGCCAAGGTGCATTGCGAAACGCAACTACATACCCACCGGCGAGGTGCCTGAGCCCGCGCACCGACGACAAATGCAGCGCGCCGATCGCCAGCCCGACCAAGGTGCCGAGCCCGACGGCCAGCAAGCTGATGCCGACGTTGATGCCCAGCCCCCGCAGCAAAGCGGGCGACCAATGCAGAAGCGTGGCGAGAAGGGTGTCAGGCATGCGCGGCGCTCCCCAATGCGGCGTGGCCAGCGGCGCCGTAACCGGGCATTCGTAGCCGGCGTTCGATCCATACGCCCAGCGCATGCACGGCATAGGTCACCACGCCGTAGAACAGCAGCAACAGCACCATGCATTCGAGCACGTTGTCGCGCTGTGTCCAGATCATCAGCGCGCTATACGTGAGGTCGCCCACCGCAATGGCGGATGCCAGCGACGATGCCTTTACCAGCTCGACTGTGTTGTTCATTAGCGAGGGCCACGCAGCGCGAAGTGCGAGCGGCAGTTGCACGCGCCACAGGCGCTCGCGTGCGCTGAAGCCGAGCGAAGTTGCGGCTTCCAGCATGGCGGGCGGCACGGCTTCAATGCCGGCACGCAGGGCTTCTGCATGAAACGCCGCCTTGTGTAGCGAGAGCAACGTCACCGCCCAGAAGAACGGCGTGAGCGGATTGGCCATCTGCCACTGCGCCAGCGTTTGCGTGATGAGCGTGTTGACGACGAGAAAGGCGCAGCACAACTGCACGAGCGTAGGCGTGTTGCGCGTCAGTTCGATAAAGCCCTGCGCCAGCCATCTCACGCGCTTGTGCGGCGACACCAGCAGCCGCGCGAGCCCAACACCAAAGACGAGGCTCAGCACCACGGTGCTCAGCATCACTAGCAGCGAAACTTTCGCGCCTTGCAGCAGCGCATTACGCTCGTACACCTCGGCCAGAAAGCCGTAGTCGAGGCCGGTGTGGCGGACCAGCGCAATCGCCCGCGCGAGCAGATCGTCAGTCAACTGCAGCCTCTCGATCAGCCGCGCGTGGCCTTTAGCTTGTCATGCCATTCGACCAGCGCGGGCGAAGGCGGCAGGATGCCGTTCTTCTTCTCCGTTTCGATCAGCCAGCCGGTGCGGTGCCAGCCCTGGACGATGCGGTCGAGGGCGGCCACGGTGTCGTTCTCGCCCTTGCGCGCCCAGATGACCGTGGGCGAAGGGATGAGGTCCGGGCCGACGATGCGGTAGTCCTTCCATTCGGGGTTGCTGCGTGGCAGCGGCTGCAGCAGCGTGGCGTCGTGCACGGCGGCAGCGCAGTTGTTGCCGCGCAGGGCCAGCAAGGACTCGGCCGGGCTCTTGAACCCCTTGGGCGTGGCGCCAATGTCGGCTGCCAGCGGCTTGGCATAGCTGCTGCCTTGCGACAGGCAAACGTCCTTGCCTTTCAGGTCGCTCCACTGGTGCACCGGGCTGTCTTTCGGGACCAACGCCACGCCGCCCACGCGGTAGTACGGTGTCGGCACGTGGGCGAGCAGGTCCGCGCGTTCGGGGTTCAGCTCCATCGCCGCAACCAGCACGTCAACACGGCCCTGCTGCAGAAATTGCACGCGGTTGGAAGGTTGCACCTGCACCGTCTCCACTTCCACGCCAAGCCCGCGCCCGAGTGCCTGTGCAAGGTCGACGTTGAAGCCCGTGCCGCGTTGCGTGACGGGATCGATGGAGCCGAATGGCCCACCCGACAGCACCACGCCCACGACAAGCTTCTTGCGCTGCTGGATCTTGTCGAGCGTGGCATCAGCGTGTGCCGCCGTTGCAGTGAGCGCGGCGGCCGCAGCCAACGCCACGGAGGCGAAGACGAGAGCGGATCGGCGGGACGAGGAAGAGGGAGCGGACATGGCACGCGACAGATTGTTTCTGAAGCGGCCATTGTGTGAGACGCCCGTCGTGCGGCGAACGAATAAAAACCGGAAACGTTATGCGTCGCTCAGGGCTTTTGCGGCCCGAGGCGGGTGCGCAAGGCGTGCCGACGGTTGCGCATCCAGTCGATGGCGCGGCGGCCGAGGGCGATGGATGGCAGTTCGACATAGCGATGCAGCAGCACGGCCAGTGCCAGTGTCAGCGCGAGGTTGACGGCAAACAGCATCAACTGCGTACCGAGCCACTCCGACGCGAGCCTGCCCACCACGCGATGCGTGGCCTCAATCACGCTCGGGTGCACGAGGTACAGCGCATACGACAACTCGCCCAGCCAGACGGCGACGCGCGGCACGCGAAGCTCGCCGCAGTGCTCCATGGCCACCATGCCGATCAACAACGCGCCTGCGGGCAGTCCCCGCGCGAGCAGATCGAATTTCGGGACCGGGCCGACCACGGACATCACGAAGGTGGCCACGCCAACCGCCAGCAGTACACGGGCAACGGCGGGGGTCAGACGATGCCGATGTGCCGCATACGGCCATGCCAGCCCGGCGCCCAGCAGGAACTCCAGCACGAGCGGATTCGCTGCCATGGCCTGCAGTGGTGTGGCCCAGTGGTACAAGGCTTCCGGGTTGCCCTGCACGACGCCGCCGTGCCAGAACGGAACGATGATCGTCGTCGTGAACAGCGCCAGTGCCACCAGTCCGAGCGCGCGCCGGCCAAAGAGTGCCAGCCCAACCGCACACAGCGCGTAGAAGAACACTTCATAGTTGAGCGACCAGCCGACATACAGTGGCGGGTACCCAAAGTACGGCGCATCGACATTGGCCTGCGGCACAAACGCGAGCGAGCTGAACAGTACGCCGGCCGACACCGGGTTGAACCACGTGGAATACAGCACCGACATCAGCCAGTAGGGTGGCGCAAGCCGGAACGCCCGCTTGACGAGAAACTCGTTGGCCGGCTCAGGCCCCTTGGGGCCGAGAATGGCAACCCAGGCAATGATGAAGCCGCTGATGACGAAGAACACGTCCACACCGACATGGCCGCGCTTGATCACATGCGACGTCAGCCACGCAAGCGCAGGGATGTCGGCGTGGGCCAGAGCGAGTCCGGAGTGGAACACCACCACATACAGTGCGGCGAAGCCCCGCAGCGCCTGGATGCTGAGTAGAGAAGACGAAGAACGGTTCACGCAGGATGATTATCGATAACGCAGAGAGCAACTCACGCTGGCAAGCAAGCTACGTGCCCATCACGTCTTCGTGTGCCACTGTCGCGGGTGCTGAGGCAAAGGACAGTGTGCGGGGTGCGCCAACTTCGCCCAGGCGAATAAGCCGGGCGCGTACCACGTTCCGCGTTACGCCCAGCACGCGCGCGGTATCGCTCTGGCTGTAGTGGCAATACCGGAATACCTCTCGGAACAACGCATCTTCCACCACCTGATAGACATTGCCCACGTTGTCGTTACAGAGTTGCCGAATGGCACGTCGCAGCAGGTCAGTTTCGTCGGCGGACGCGACGGGCACCTGCGTGGGCGCGGTGGCGCCGGAAGCGATTGATGGGTCGGTCTCGGCCTGTGCTTGAGGGCTGGTAGAGCGGCTCGACAGCCGCAGGTCTGGTGCGTCGATAGTGTTTCCATCGCAGAGCAGGAGCGTCCGGTGCATGACGTTTTCAAGCTCGCGCACGTTGCCGTGCCAAGGGGCTTCTGTCAGCAGGCGTTCGGCCTCGGGTGTGAGGGTCGCGCGCGCGTGGCCGAGTCGCTTGCTGTAGGTGTTGATGAAGTAGCGCGCCAGCGGAACGATGTCGCCCGGACGCTCCTTCAGCGTGAAGACGTTGAGATTGACGACATTCAGCCGGTAGTAAAGATCCTTGCGAAAGCGCTTCTCCTGGACCAGCGTTTCCAGATCGACGGTGGTGGCCGCGACGATCCGGAGATCGACCGGAATGGGCGTGCGCCCGCCCAGGCGCACGATTTCGCGCTCCTGCAGCACGCGCAGCAGCTTGTTCTGCACAGGCAGCGGCAGGTCGTTGACCTCGTCGAGGAAGATCGTCCCGCCGTTGGCCTGCTCGAACCACCCGACCTGCGTGCCGAATGCGCCGGCGAACGCGCCGTTTTCGTGGCCGAAGAGTTCTGCATCGACCAGCGTGTCGGAGAAGGCGCCGCAACTCACCACCACGAAAGGACCACCCTGCCGTGCGCTGCGGTTGTGCAGGTAGCGGGCAATCAGCTCTTTGCCCGTGCCGGTTTCACCGGAGATCAGCACGGCCGCGTCGCTGGGCGCCACCTGTTCGACTTCATCGAGCAGGGCGCGGGAGCGCGGGTCCTCGAAGATCCAACCTGGCGTGCAGGCCGCGGGCTCATGGCCAGGCGGTGGAGGCCATACAGGGAACGTCGCCATGATTGTCCATTCAGCGCGTGGGATCAGGAATAGAAGGAGGGTTCCGGCAGCGTGCCATTCAGCGCCCAGTCGCCCAACTCGTGCAGCTTGTAGTCGACGGGGTCGTGCAGCGTTTGGGTGCGCAGGTTGCGCCAGAAGCGGTCCAGCGCGAGCGCACCGTGCGTGGCGCGTGCGCCGGTGGTCTCGAACATTCGGCTGGTCAAATCGAGCCCGACCCGCGTGGCTGCAACCTTGGCGGTGGCGATGGCAATACCAACGTGGCCGCGCGCGTGCGCGGTGAGCGTGGGGCCTTGCGCCCACGCTTCATCAAACCGTGTGACCGCCTGCCGCGCCAGCAGGCGCACGCTCTCCAGGCCGACAAAGAACTCACCGTAGTGGGCCAGCGTGTATGGGTCCTCGCTCGCACGTTTTGCTGCAGACCGATGCCACGGTCGCGCCTCATGCAGCGTGTAGTGCCTGGCCTGCTCGAACGCACCTTCTGCCAGGCCCAGAAACATGTGCACAAACACAAGCTGCGCCAGCAACGGGCGTAAGGACGAAAAAGGCGTGGTGAGCGGCCCCGGATCGCGGAGCAGTTCGTTCTCTTCCACGCGGACTTTCTCGAACAAGGCGCTGCCGCTGTCGGTCTGGCGCTGCCCGAAGGCATTCCAGTCGTGGTTGAGCGTGATGCCGGCGCGTGCAGTCGGCACCGCTGCAATCAGCAGCTTGCGACTGTGTTCATCGATGCCCGAGGCAATCAGCATTTGCGAATCCAATGCGCCGGAGCAGAAGCTCTTCTTGCCGGAAAACTCGTACCAGCCGTCGAACCGGCGCACGATGGTGCGCTCGTCGAGCGGGTTCAGCGCGTTGCCCCAGAACCAGTGCTTGCGCGCGGTCTGCTCGTACCACGGCTCCCACTGGTCTGGCCGCGCAAACAGTCGCACGGTGGCCAAGAGCAGATGGTGGAAGCCGTAGACGTGCGCGATGGAGCTATCCACCTGTGCAAACTCGCGCACGGTATCCAACGTCTCGGCCCAACTGGCCCCGTGCCCGCCATAGCGCTTGGGAATCGCCAAGGAGAGCAGGCCGCTGCGCCGCAACGCGTCGCGTTCGGCCAAGGGCGTGCCGCCTTCAGCGTCGCGCTCCACTGCCGTCCGGGCAAACTCGGCAGCCAGTGCCCTGGCGGATTGCGGGGCCGGCACATCAAGGGTTTCGGTTTCAGGAAAGATTGCCGTTTCTGTTGTCATGAACAATCGGGAAAGACGAATGGACGCCGCTCACACCAAGGCTGGCACTTGGTGCGCAACATCGCGGCCGAAATAGAAATGCTGGATGTCCTCGCGCTGGCGCAACGCCTCGGCCGTGTCATTGAGCACGGTGACGCCTGCCTCCAGCACCGTGGCGCGATCGGCGTATTGCAGGGCCACCGTGGAGTTCTGTTCGGCCACAAGGATCGACAGCCCGTCTTCACGATTGAGCTGCCGCAGCCTCGCAAAGATGTCCTGCACGACCAGGGGCGCGAGGCCCATCGACGGCTCGTCCAGCACCAGCAGGCGCGGGCGTGACATCAGCGCGCGCCCAATCGCGGCCATCTGCTGCTCACCGCCCGACGTGAGGCCGGCGGCCACCCGGCGCCGTGCTTTCAGGCGCGGGAAGATCGCGTACACGCGTTCCAGGTCGGCGGCAGTCTCCGCGCGCGAGGCGCTGCGCCCGAGCGCACCGGTAACGAGGTTCGCTTCGATGGACAGGTTCGGAAAGCAGCGCCGGCCCTCCAGCACCTGAACGAGCCCCAGGCGCACCAGCTGAGCAGGCGTGGTGCGGGCGACGTCATGCCCGTCAAAGCGGATCGTGCCGGCAGTGACCTGTCCGCGTTCGGGCACCAGCAGGTTCGAGATTGCCTTGAGCGTGCTGGACTTGCCCGCACCGTTCGCGCCGAGCAGTGCGTGCACCTCACCCCGTTGTACGGTGAGGTTCACGTTGTGCAAGGCGACGATGGCATTCTGGTACGTCGCTTCGACACCGTTGACGTGCAGCAGCACAGCAGAATCGTGCATTGCCATCGCCCTCAGGCCGCTTTGGCGATGGGCGGCGTCGCCGTGACGCCGGGCCCGGCACCGATCTGCCAGACATATGGTGGTTCGGTGCCGTTGATGTGCCAGTCGCCGATGATGCGCGCCTTGTAGATCAGCGGATTGTGCGAAGCGACCGTGCGCGCGTTGCGCCAGTGACGGTCCAGCGCCTTGCTCGAGGCCGTGGCCGACGCACTGAGCGCATTGAAGAACTGCGTGGACGCGCGCAACACGAGATCGGAAATCGCCACCTGCCCTTGCGCGGATTCGAGTTCAGCGTCGATGTTGGCCTGGCGCTCCAGCGCAGCGTCGCCGGCCCAGCGGGCATCGTAGGCACGCTGCGCGGCGAAGGTGGCGCGAATGGCCGTGGCCTCCGCCGCGTAGGCCAATGCCGATACCTCACCAACCACCTGTTGGACCTGGACGTCTTGCGCCACGGCGGAGGCATTGCCGGTGCTGAAGATGCGTTTTCGCTCGCGCACCTGCTGCGCAACTTCGCGTGTGATGGCGCGCGCAATGCCGGCCAGCGTGGCGAGGTGGAACAACTGGTAGAACGCCGTCTGGTACTTGAAGCGGCTGCTGAACGGGAAGATGTTCTCGTCTTCCACGGCGGCGTTCTCATACACCGAGGTGCCGCTGCCGGTGGTGCGCTGGCCGAAGCCGTTCCAGTCGTCGTGGTGCGTCACGCCCGGCTGATGCGAGCTGACGGCGGCGATCACGTCGGTGCCGTCTTCCAGGCGCGCATACAGGTCGACCCAATCGGCAAAGATGCTTCCGGTGCTGTAGTACTTGCGCCCGTTGGCAACCCAGCGGCCGTCCCTTTTTGAGATGTGCGTGATGACATCGCCAATGGCCACGTCGCCGATTTCCGTCCAGGCGTTGCCGACCAGATCGCCGGCCACGAAGCGCCGCAGCCAGACTTCGTTGCCCGCGTCGCGCGGTGCGTTCAGGCGATCTTCCACGAAGGCGAAATGCCCGCGCAGCGCCTGCACGATGTTGGAGTCGGCGTCGGCCAGCTCAATCAGCAACTGGAACAGTTGGGGCAGCGTGGCGCCATCGCCGCCATATTCGGCGGGCACGCGCACCGCGCCGAAGCCCGCCTGCTTGAGCCATTGGATGGCGTCGACGCCGAGCTGGCGGTTGTGCTCGCGCTGCAGGGCGGTTTCGCGAATGCGCTGGAAGACCGGGCGGTACTGCTGCGCAAGGGTTTCGTAGGGGGCGCCGAACAAGGTCT
Organism: Ralstonia sp. 110700041-2; assembly: GCF_056280165.1. Taxonomy (NCBI): domain Bacteria; kingdom Pseudomonadati; phylum Pseudomonadota; class Betaproteobacteria; order Burkholderiales; family Burkholderiaceae; genus Ralstonia; species Ralstonia sp. 110700041-2. Next base: position 28,000 of record NZ_JBSFAI010000019.1, read on the forward strand.
CGGCGTGCGGCTGCGTCATGGCGAACCTCCAGGTGGGTCGGGCAGGGTGGAGAGACAGCGGAATTCAATCGTTGATGCTCGTGCGCACCTTGATGTTTTTCTCTTTGGCGTACGCCAGCGACGATTTCTCGATAATCGGCCGCAGCAGTTTCCAGTCCGGCGCGATCCAGTCGGAGATCACGTTCCATTTCGTGCCATCCCACTGCTGGAAGGCGACGCGGCCATCGCCCTCATGGTTGTCCCACGTGACGTTGATGGAATGGAACAGACCCTTGGCGCCAAGCGCAGCGGCGCGGGCTTCGTCAATCTTCAGGTTCTCCAGGCCCCAGCGGACCTCGTCGCCAGTCAGCGTGCGCTTGCCGAACTTGGCCTGCGCGATGCGGATGGCTTCCACGTTCAGGATGCCGTTGAGCACACCCAGGTTGTGGTACACGCTGCCGATGCGCTTCTTGTCCTGCAGGTTGCCCTTGCCGTGGTCGTACAGCGTCTTGGTGATCTGCTGGAGCACCGGGTATTGGGCACCCGCTGCCACCGTCGTGATGGCGACGTAGCCCTTGGCTGCATCGCCGGCCGGAATCACATCTTCCTCCGAGTTGGACCACACGTTGCCGATGATGTGGTCGGCCGGAAAGCCCGTCTTCTGTGCCGTCTTGAGCGCCACCGGGTTCATCACGCCCCAGCCGCGCAGCACGACGTAATCGGGTTTGGCGCGGCGGATGGCCAGCCACTGCGACTGCTGCTCATTGCCCGGGTGCGGCACTTCGATCTGCTGCACCGTGAAGCCGTATTTCTTCGCCAGCAGTTCATAGATGGGGATCGTCTCTTTGCCGTACGGCGAGCCGTGATACAGCACGACGATCTTCTTGCCCTTGAGCTTGTCGACGCCGCCTTCCTTGGTGCCGATGTAGTTGACGATGCCCGAGGTCTCGCTGTACGGGTTGAGCAGCAGCGGGAAGATGTACTTGAACACGCGGCCGTCCGTCGTGTCGGTGCGGCCGTGGTTGATGGTGAGCAGCGGCACCTTGTCGGCCGTCACCCGGTCGAGCAGCGCATACGCAATGCCGACCGACAGTGGATTCCATGTGGCGATGCCGGGGTGCGTCTTCAGGCGTTCGTACACCTCCACGCCGCGTTCCACTTCGTACTGCGTTTCGCCTTCTTCCCAGGTCAGCTTGACGCCGCCCACGCCGCCGTCTCGCGTGTTGACGAGGTTCAGGTAGTCGATGAAACCGCCGAAGAACCCCGTGCCGCCGGCCGCATATGGGCCGACGCGGTAGCTTTGCAGCGGGAAGAACTGCTCATCCGCATGGGCGGCTTGTATGCCCAGACCGGTCAGGCTAGAGAGGGCCAGCGTGCCGGTCAGCAGCGCCATCTTGATGGTGCGGGGGAGGGACATGGTGCAGATGCTCCTGATATCGATACGACGTAGGTTGCGTGGAGAAAGGAAAGAGGACGGAATCAGCGCCGGGAAGCTGGACGCGCGACGTTGCTTATCCGGCGCAGCACCCGCTGCCACAGGGCGGCAAGGCCCTGCGGCTCGGCAATCAGAAAGGCCACGATGAGCGCACCGATCACGATGCGCTGGCTGAGGTCCAGCACGCCGGAGTCGAACCGGCCGCCGAACACGAACGCGCCAAAGCGGGACAGCAGCAGCGGAAACACCACCACCAGCGCCGCGCCCAGGAACGCGCCCCGGATGGTCGCCAGGCCGCCGATGATGACGATGAACAGGATCTGGAACGATCGATCGAGATTGAAGCCCGCAGGCTCCACCGTGCGCAGATAGACGAAGCCCCACAGCACCCCTGCCACGCCAATGACGAACGATGAGATGGCGAACGCAAGCAGCTTGGTCCGCAGTACCGGTACGCCTGTGACGCGTGCCGCCATTTCGTTGTCGCGCACAGCAATGAAATGGTGGCCAGTGGGCGTTTGCACGAGTCGCCAGACCAGTGCCGTGAGGATCGTCACCACCGTGAGTGCAAACACGTAGCGCAGCGCCGGCGTATCGAACGCGACGCCTGCCACCACGATGGGCGGCGCGTCGATCACGCCCGATGCGTTGTTGTTGCTGAACCAGCCGTACTTGGTCAGTGCCCACTGCACGAAAAACTGTGCAGCGAGGGTCGATACGGCCAGGTAGAAGCCTCGCAGGCGCAAGCTCGGCAACCCGAACGCCACGCCGATGGCGGTGGCGGCCAGCCCGGCGAGCACGATGCTCACCGGCAGCGGCAGGCTCTCAACGCGCAGGTTGAAGTTGTACGCGGCGAACGCGCCCACTGCCATGAAGGCGGCGGAGCCCACCGACAATTGCCCTGCGTAGCCGGTCAACAGGTTCAGGCCCACCGCCGCAAGCGACAGCGCGAGGAACGGAATGAGGATGGCATCGAGCCAATAGTCCGATGCCACCAGCGGCACGACGAAGTAGGCCAGCAGCAGCGTCACCGCGGGCGTTGCCCACGCTGGCCAGGACAGGTGCCTCCGCGCAGCGGAAGGGTGCGCGGTGTGCCCGGATGGGGATTCCAATGCAGTCGACATGGCTCAGGCTCTCTCGACAGGGCGCAGGCCGAACAGCCCGCCCGGTTTGACCAGCAGGAAGGCCAGCGCGGCCACATAGGCGATCCAGCTCTCGATGCCGCCACCGACGAATGGCCCCAGGTACACCTCCGCCAGCTTCTCCAGCGCGCCGATGATCAAGCCACCGACCACCGCGCCCAGGATCGAATCGAAGCCGCCCAGCACCAGTACTGGTAGTGCCTTGAGCACCACCAGTGACAGCGAGAACTGCACGCCCAGGCGTGCGCCCCAGAGCAGCCCCGCCACAAGGGCGATGACGCCGGCCGTGGCCCAGACCGTCGCCCAGATGCGCGGTAGCCGCAAGCCCACGGCAATCGCGGCGAACGTGTCGTCCGCCACGGCACGAAACGCCAGCCCCACGCGTGTGTAGCGAAAGAAGATCGACAGCGCCGTCACCATGACGGCCGCGGTGGCGGCAGCAAACAGATCAAAGCTGGAGACGAGGATGCCGCCGATCTGTAGCGGCGCATCGGAGATGCCGAGGTTCAGCTCATGCACCTGCGTGCCCCACACCAACTGCGCCACGCCCTCGATCACATACGACAGGCCGAGCGTCGCCATGAACAGCGTGATGGGCGGCTGGTTGACCAGTGGCCGGAGCACCGCGCGCTCGATGCCGAGTCCCAGCAGCACCATCAACATGAACGTGAGCAGCAATGCGAGCGGGAACGGCACACCGCGCTCAAGCAGACTGACAAACGTGAGCGCGGCAAACAGCAACTGCGCGCCCTGCGCGAAATTGAGCACGCCAGAAGTCTTGTAGATCAGCACAAAACCAATCGCCACCAGCGAATACATCACGCCGGACAGCAGGCCGCCCACCAGCACCTCGGCAAAGAACGCCACGTCGAAGTCGCCCATCATTGCGTCTCCGCCACGCTTGCCGCGTCGTGTGCGACGCCGAGGTAAGCATCGATGACGGCCGGATCGTCGCGTACATCGTGCGGCGTGCCGTCGGCGATCTTGCGGCCGTAGTCGAGGACCGCCACGCGATCTGACAGGCCCAGCACGATGCCGATGTCGTGTTCGATCAGCACGATGGTGGTGCCCCACTGGTCGCGCGCGGCGCGGATTAGCTCGGCCATCTGAACCTTCTCCGTCACCGTCATGCCGGCGAGCGGCTCATCGAGCAGCAATAGGCGTGGCCGCGCGACCAGCGCACGCGCCAGTTCAACGCGCTTTTGCAGCCCATAGGAAAGTGTGCCCGCGAGTTGGTCCTGCACGTCGTCCAGGCCGACAAAGTGGATCACCTGTTCCGCACGGTCGCGCGCATCGGCCAGCTCGCGTCGCGCGCGGCCCAGCCCGATCAACTGCTCGACGAAGACAGAACGGGTGTGCTGTACGCGGCCGAGCGCAATGTTGTCGCGCACGCTCAGGCCCTTGAACAACGCCAGGTTCTGGAACGTGCGGGCAATGCCAAGACCGGCCAATCGTGCCGGCGACACCTTGCGCATGGCGCGCCCATTGAGCCAGATGCTCCCGCGGTCCGGCCGGTACAGGCCGCTGATGATGTTGACCAGCGAGCTTTTACCTGCGCCGTTGGGGCCGATGATGGCGCGGATCTCCCCCGGCACCACCGTGAGGTCGATGCCGCTGAGCGCCTGAATGCCGCCGAACGACAGGTCGATGTCGGTCAACCGCAGCACGGGTGCCGCAGCTTCTACGGCCTCGGCGCCAACGCTGAGCGCAAGCGATGGTCCATCGGCGTTACGCGTGTCGGCGTAGCGTGCAAGCGGCGGTGGCGGGGCAGCAAGTTCAGCGGACGTGTGAGACATGGCGGTCTTCGCAAAGCAACAGGCAACAGAACTCCCCCGCGCCCGTTCGATTGAGCGGGCGCGTATGGGAAACGCGGGTATCAGATCAGGCGGTCAGGCGACGGACGTGGCGGCCTCGGCCTCGCGCGTGTCGGCGTTGGCCGCTGCGCGTTGCGCTTCCAGCTCGCGCACCAGCGGCAGCACCTTGCGACCGAAGTACTCGACTTCCTCGATGAAATGCAGGAAGCCCGCCAGAACCAGGTCCACGCCGATCGACTTCAGATGCACGATGCGCTCCGCAATCTGCTGCGGCGTGCCGATCAGGTTGGTGCGGAAACCGTCGTTGTATTGAACGAGATCTTCAAACGTGGATTTCGCCCAGTTGCCTTCGCCCTCGGGCGACGCCTTGCCGGCTTGCTTCACCGCATCGCCAAAGGCGTGCACGGCTTCCACGTGCGCATGCTTGATGATGTCGTCCAACACCGCCTTGGCTTCCTCTTCGGTATCGCGCGCGATGATGAAGGCGTTCACGCCGATGCGGACCGTGTGGCCGTTTTCGCGGGCCTTCGCCTGGATATCGTCGATCTGCGCCTTGATCCCTTCGGGCGTGTTGCCGTTGGTGAAGTACCAGTCCGACACGCTGGCCGCGTTGTCGCGTGCGGCACGCGAGCTGCCGCCCTGGAAGATCTCGGGGTGCGGCTTCTGCAGCGGCTTGGGGCTCAGCGTGTAGTCGTTGATGCGGTAGAAGTCGCCCTTGAACGTGAACTTGTCCTGCGTCCAGATGCCTTTGAGCACGCGGATGAATTCGTTGGAGCGGCGATAGCGCTCATCGTGCTCAAGCCAAGGTTCACCCAGAGCCTGGAACTCGCCCTTGAACCAGCCGCTGACGACGTTGATGGCGATGCGGCCGTTGGAGATGTGGTCGATGGTTGCCAGCTGTTTGGCCACCACCGCCGGATGCCAGGGGCCGGGCAGGATGGCTGCGAGCACTTTCAGCTTGGTGGTGGCGTGCAGGATCGCCTGGCTGAACGATACCGATTCATGCTGGTGCTCAGCGCCGTAGCCGGCGGTAAATCGGATCTGGCTGAGCGCATAGTCAAAGCCGGCTTTCTCGGCGGTCTGCGCCAGCTTCTGGTTGTATTCGAGGCTCCAGTCGGTGCGCTGCGGGATGGTGCTGACGACCAGGCCGCCGCTGACGTTCGGCACCCAGTAGGCAAACTTGATATTGGCGCTGGAAGAAGATTGGCTCATCGCGATGGTCCTTTGTCCTGTGCGGGATGGGAACGAACGAAGCGGGCGCTTCAGGCGGCTTGCGCCACAGGGGCGGCGCGAAGGTCTTCGGCCGACGCTGTGCCGAGCAGCGGTAACGCACGTGCGACGGCCAGGGCGATCCGGTCACGCAGTGCCTGACTGCTGATTTCATAGCCGCTGAAATCCTGCTCGGATGCATACACGCCCAGCGGCAATGTGCGCGCCTGGAAGAAGCTGAAAAGCGGCCGCAGCTGATGGTCAATCACCAGCGCGTGACGGTCGCTGCCGCCCGTGGCGGCCAGCAGCACAGGCACGTCGATGAGCGCTTCGTGGTGGACCAGATCAAAAAGATGCTTGAACAGACCGGTGTATGACCCGCGATACACGGGGCTCGCGACGACGAGCACATCCGCCGATTCAATGGCGGCAAGTTCCGCCTGCACCCGGCTCGGCAGCCGGTCTCGATACGATGCGCCGCCGATGGCCGGGGCCAGGTCCTCGAGTGTGATCAGGTGAACATCGATGGGAAGAACCTCGGCGAGGGCGGCCAGCAGTTGCTCGACCAATACGAGTGTCCGCGAGGGGCGCTGCACGCTACCCGAGACGGCCACGACCTTGAACTTGCGACTCATTGTGAGTACCTCTGCGCTTGCGCGATCGACGGAACGATATGAATGCTTGAGCGCGGCCGGCCTCGAGCCGTGTCCAGCGCTTGCAAATCATTCTGCGTTGCACCACGCGTAGCGGCATACGTAGAAATCGGAGCATCTATATTTCAATGCTCGCGTTTCACGCTAAGTCTCTGAGCTGTAAAGAGAATTGAATTCAGTCTTTGATGTTGGCGTGTTGTTGCCATTCCGCAATTGCGCATCGTCATATCGAAAGACGAATTCCGGATGCTTTCGAGCGCGCAATTTGCTGGAGCGTTGCTTCCAAAGCATCACGATCGACGTGCAGGTCGAAGTGATGATCTGATGATCGACAGCGTCACCCGCGAGCAGTGCACCCGGCTGCGCGCTCGAGGAGCAGGACGCTCGTATTCCACGCGAGCCGACTCCAAGCGGTTGAGGCGCGCAAGAAAATCGGCGCGCACGCTGGGCAACAAGTGGTAGCTGCGCAGTGCCGGTTCGGCCGGCAGCGTATCGACGATCTCCAGCCCCGCTTGCGGGCCATACGCCATGGCCACCGCCACGGCACGGTTCAGATCGACGACGGGCGAGGGCGTCGGGCTCCTTTTTGGAAGCCTTTGTGTGACTTCAAGTCGCCATTGCCCCGCCACGCGCGCATTCCGGTGCTTCGGCCGGCTCGCGGGACATCTCGCTCGTGCGATACGACTCACCCCATTCGCGCAGGCTGATCAGCACCGGCGCGAGCGACTCGCCAAGCGGAGTAAGCGCATATTCGACCTTGGGCGGCACCTGCGGATACACGTGCCGCGCGATGACGCCATCCGCCTCGAGTTCGCGCAATTGCAACGTCAGCATGCGCTGCGTGGCGTTCGGAATCAGGCGCGTCAGTTCCATGAAGCGCTTCTTTCCGGGCAGCAGGTGGAACAGGATCACGGGCTTCCAGACGCCGCCGATCACGGAAAGCGTGACTTCGACGGCGCAACCGCTCTTGCCGTCCAGACGTTTCAGACGCATGGTTTTATACCTACAAAATTGATAGTACCTGTAAAAATTGTACGTTCTTGCGAAGCAGGAGGTACGCCGTGACAATGCCTGCAATGCGGTATCGCTGCAAGTTTTGCAGCGCTGCCCTTTCGCAACCTTCTCATTAAGGATGTCGTGCTCATGAAAGCCATTACCCTGCGCCAGCCTGCTGGCCTCGACAAACTTCATCTCGTCGACCTGCCCGACCCTGGCCAGCCGGGCGCCGGAGAAATCCGCGTGCGCGTGCATGCCAGCTCGCTGAACTTTCACGACTTGGGCGTTGTGACTGGCCGCATGCCGAGCGCCGACGGCCGTATCCCGATGTCCGACGGCGCCGGGGTGGTGGAGGCGATTGGCGAGGGCGTGGACGAATTTTCCGTGGGGGATTCGGTTGTCTCGACGTTCTTCCCGACTTGGCTGGATGGCGGCCCGACACTCTCCGATTTTGCGACCGTACCAGGCGACGGCGTTGACGGCTATGCGCGCGAATACGTCGTTCGCCCGGCGCATTGGTTCACGCATGCGCCACGCGGCTACAGCCACGCCGAGGCGGCGACGCTGACGACCGCCGGGCTCACCGCATGGCGGGCGCTGGTGGTCGACGCACGTCTGAAGGCGGGCGACACCGTGCTGGTGCTCGGGACGGGCGGCGTGTCGATCTTTGCGCTGCAATTTGCCAAGAGCATGGGCGCAACCGTGATCGCAACGTCATCCTCCGACGAAAAGCTCGCACGGGCGCAGGCGCTTGGCGCCGACTTCACGATCAACTATCGGCGCGATACCGACTGGGCAGCCAAGGTGCTCGAATACACGAATGGCCGGGGCGTCGACAACGTGATCGAAGTAGGCGGGCCCGACACACTGGGTCAATCCATCCAGGCATGCCGCACCGGCGGACATATCGCCCTGATCGGCGTGCTCACCGGTATTGCCGGGCCGGTGCCGACCGTCGAACTGATGCGACGCCACCAGACCCTGCAGGGCTTGATTGTCGGCAGCCGGCGCCACCAGCGCGACATGGTCCGCGCGATCGATGCAACCGGCATCAAGCCGGTGATCGATCAGACGTTTGCGCTGGAGGACATTGCCGATGCGTTTGCGCATCAGGCGGCGGGCAAGCATTTCGGCAAGCTCTGCCTGTCGATTTGAGTTGCCTGGGCGGCGGGAAACACCATCGGGTGGGGCGCCGCCGCCCCGTATCTGCCGGCCGATGCACCGGCGTGGGCGCCGCGCTTAAACCGTGAAGTATTCGGGCCGCAGTCGGCGCGTGATTTCCAGCACCGGCAGTACGTGGTCCAGATGCTCGCGCATGGCGCGCACGGCCCGTTTCGGGTTGTTGGACGCGAGGGCGTCGATCACGGCGCGGTGCTCGGCCAGCACCTCGGTCATGCGGCCCTCCAGCGGGAGGGTCAGCAGCCGGTAGCGGTCGATCTGCGTTTTGACTTCCAGGATGATCTGCCAGACGCCGGGGTAGCCCGACAGCTCGGCCAGCGTGGCGTGAAACGCTTCGTCGGTGCGGAAGAAACCGCGCCGGTTGCTCTCCCGCACGCATTGCGCCTGCCGCTCTAGCACAACATTGAGTTTGTGGATGCCTTCGGGCGTCATGCGCTCTGCGGCCTTCTCGATGATGGCGACTTCCAGCGCGCCGCGCACCAGCATGGCTTCTTCCAGCGTGTTGAGCGGGATGCGCGACACGAATGTCCCGACGCGCGCCTGCACGTCGATCAAGCCTTCTTCTGCCAACCGCTGGACGGCCTCGTGCACAGGCGTGCGGCTGGTACCGAATTCTTCTGCGAGATCCTTCTCGACGATGCGCGTTCCGGGCAGTAGTTCCATCTCGACAATCCGCTCGCGCAGGCTCAGATACACGCGTCGAGAGGCGGTCATGGTGGCCGCGCCCTCAGGGGGCGAGGGGAAAGGGCGCGAAGTCATACAGCTCGCAACGAGTTCGGATGGGAGTGGATGGAATTGCAACGGCGCGGCCTGAGATTGTCGATGCGGCCGCAGACCAAGGGCGGTGCGGTCACGATGATAGCGGCAAACTCAGCGCGCCTGAATTGCGATTCAATCCAGTCTGGACAGCTCGCAATTCAACAACGCCCACCGGACGGGATCTTCGTACTTCACCCCCGATATGTCGCCGCCGCTGGCAGTGCAAAGGTTTGCTAGCGGTCACACCATCGAGGCGTTCCAGAAAATCGACTCCCCTGGGCCGCGGAGAACAACGCCTGGAGGGCGCTCCCGCCGTTGCAATGCGGGGAGCGCAGCCGGAACGCGTCGGTGTGCTGGGCCTGCAGTTCGCCCCGGGTTTCAATATAGCGACTCAATTCCGACTCATGCGTAGTCAAAAAGCGCGTTTTGCGCTTCATTTCATTGACGATATCGGCGGCACAGCGTTTCATGGCAACAAAGCAGCTCTTGCATGGAGACGCACGTGCCACACGAAGATAACGCGGCGCCGATGTACCGCAGCGGAACCGCCGCCCGCATGGCTAAGATGCCTGTATCCACCCTGCGTGTGTGGGAGCAGCGCTATGGCGTGATTTCGCCGGCCAAATCGGAGTCCGGCCAACGGTTGTATTCCAGCGATGATGTCCGGCGCCTCGCGCTGCTGCGTGCACTTGTCAATCAGGGGCACGCCATTGGTGCGATTGCGCATGCGGACAGCACCGAACTCCAGCAGTTGCTGGAAGCTTCCGTGGCCGTGGAGGCGCCCGCGCCAGCGCCATCCACCGCGGCCATTTCGATGGCCGTCTGCGGCGCGCTGCTGGCCGAGCGCGTCCGGCGCAGAAAGAGCACGCTTGCGTCGCTGGGTATCGAGCCCGTCATCGAGTTGCCCGCGCTTGACGGCGAGGCACTCCTCGACCCACCGCCGCGCAGCGACGCGTTGGTCGTGGAAGCTGCCTCCCTGCATCCGGAAACGGCGGAAGCCGTGTTGGCTGCGGCACGCCGTTGCGGCGCCAGTGCCGTGGGCGTGATCTACAGCTTTGGCACGGTGCGTGCCACCGACATGCTGCGCGCGGCCGGCGTGCGGCTGTATCGAGAGCCCAACGCGCAGGGCGAACTCGACCAGGTTCTGCAGGAGTTGGCGCAGCTTGTGCGCGTCGATGCCGTGTACGGAAAGCTCGAGCCGTTGCGGCGCAATGCGCGCAGGTTCACGGACCGTCAGCTGGAGATCTTCGCCAACGCATCGCAGACGCTTGCCTGCGAATGCCCACGGCATCTTGTCGGGCTGATCCGTCAGCTCGATGCATTCGAGCGGTTCAGCGATGGCTGTGCGGTGCGGTCGTCGCTCGATGAACAACTTCACCGCTATCTCGGCGATGTCGCCAACCGCGCGCGGTTGATGCTCGAAGACGCGATGGAATTCGCCATTCGGGCCGAGACACTGCATCCACCTGCGGGTTAGCTGCGTATAGGTGGGTATGCGTCCCACCCGCCTCGCGCGGCAGCTTGCCTGAGGCGGCATGGGCGGTGAAAGCACCGCCGACTTTTCGGAGGCAACTTCAATGAAACTGACTTTGGATCCGCCCGGGTTTGCCGGTGCGGTTGGCAGCGTGCCGCTTTCTGTCCGGATTCGGGAGCGGCTGATGAGCGCCGGCCACCGCTTTCACGCCAACGACAACATCGCCGCCTACCTGCGCGACGGCGAACTGGATCTGCTCCAGGCAGAGGTTGAGGAGCGCCTGCAGGCGGTGCTGCGCGCGCTCGTCATTGACGTGGAGCAAGACCACAACAGCCAGGAAACGGCGCGCCGCGTGGCCAAGATGTTCATACGCGAGGTGTTTGCCGGGCGCTACGTCGAAGCCCCCGAAGTGACGGCGTTTCCGAACGCGGAGCGGCTCAACGAGCTGATGGTGGTCGGGCCGTTGCGGGTGCGTAGCGCCTGCTCGCACCACCTGTGTCCGGTGATGGGGCGCGCGTGGGTCGGTGTCATGCCGCGCCAGGACTCCCAGCTCATCGGGCTGTCCAAGTACGCCCGGCTGATCGACTGGGTCATGAGCCGTCCGCAGATCCAGGAAGAAGCCATCAAGCAGATTGCCGATTTGCTGGAAGACCGGATGGAGCCCGACGGCCTGGCTGTCGTGCTGGAGGCGGAACACTACTGCATGCACTGGCGCGGCACGAAAGACGACGAGTCGCGCATGGTGAGCAGCGTGATGCGCGGCGTGTTTCTGACCGACGCTAGCCTACGGCGCGAGTTTCTTGCGCTGCTGCCCGGCCGCAACGGCGGATGAGCGCCCAGCCACCCCAAGAGGCATTGCCTTGAACATTCTTCAGTTTCCTGCAAAGCGTATCGCCGTGGTCGGCTCCGGTATCTCGGGGCTGGCGGCGGCGCATTTTCTTGCGAAGCGGCACGCCGTGACGCTGTTTGAGGCCGCCCCACGGCTTGGCGGACATACCAATACAGTCGACATCGAAGAGGGCGGACAGGTCTTCGGCGTCGATACCGGCTTTCTCGTGTTCAATTCGCGCACGTATCCGAACCTGATCGCGCTGTTTGACGAGCTTGGCGTGGCGCATTGCGAGAGCGACATGTCGTTCAGCGTATCGGTCGACGGCGGAGCGCTGGAGTGGGCCGGCACCAGCCTCGGCACGGTCTTTGCGCAGCCGCGCAATCTGGTGTCGGCGCGGTTCCTGTCCATGCTGCGCGACATCCTGCGCTTCAACCGCCAGGCGCACACCAACCTGGCGGTGGCCCGAAACGAGCGCCACAGCCTCGGCGCGCTGCTGGCTGCCGGCCGCTATGGCGAGCCGTTCTGCGCGCACTATCTGCTGCCGATGGCGGCCGCAATCTGGTCGACGCCGAGCCGCGAGATCCTGGCATTTCCAGCCGAAACGTTCCTTCGATTCTGTCTAAACCACGGCTTGCTGCAGGTCTTCAACCGGCCGCGTTGGCGTACCGTCAAAGGCGGCGCGCGCAGCTATGTGCAGGCGATTGCCAGCCGGCTGGCCGATGTGCGTGTCGGCACGCCGGTGCGAGGCATCCGCCGTGCAGAGACCCATGTCGATGTGCGCATGGATTCGGGAAGCGAGCGATACGACGCCGTGGTGCTCGCCACACACGCTCCGCAGACGCTGCAGCTGCTCGACGATGCCACCGACGACGAGCGCGCCGTGCTGGGCGCTTTCCGGTACCAGCCCAACACCGCATTCCTGCATCGGGATACCCGCCTGTTGCCGCGCCGACGGCGCGTGTGGTCGGCGTGGAACTATCTGGATGCGCCCCACGCCGGCGCCTCGGGGGGCGCACCGTGCGTCAGCTATCTGCTGAACCAGCTGCAACCGTTGCCGGTGTCGACGCCCGTGGTGGTCACACTCAATCCATCCGCGCCGCCCGCGCCCGAGCTTGAGTATCGGCGCTTCGAATACGAGCATCCGGTGTTCGACCAACCGGCCATCGACGCGCAGGCCCGCCTGCCGGCATTGCAGGGCCGCAGTCGAACCTGGTTTGCAGGCGCCTGGACCGGCTACGGATTCCACGAAGATGGGCTGAAGTCCGCCCTGCGCGTCGTGGCGGATTTCGGCTGCGCTCCAGCCTGGGCACAGGTGGCGCCATGAACGGCGACGCGCAGCTTCTTGTCGGCCAGGTCATGCACCGCCGCCTGCGGCCGGTGGCCAATCGCTTTGTCTATCCGGTGTTTGCCGTGCGCGTGAAGCTTTCCGCGCTGGGGCGCCTGACCGGGACGTGGTTTGGCGTCGACTGCCTCCGGCCGCTGTCTTTGCGCACGCGAGACTACGGCCCGCGAGACGGCACGGACCTGCTCACCTGGATACGTGGCGTGCTGAGCAGCGCAGGTTTGCCTGCCGATGGCGAGGTCTGGCTGCAGACGTTTCCGCGTATTGCCGGCTGGATGTTCAACCCCGTCTCTTTCTGGTATTGCCACGACGCGGCCGGCACGCTGCGCGCCGTATTGGCCGAGGTCAACAACACCTTTGGGCAGCACCATCAATACCTGCTGTGCGCGCAGGGCGGTGGGGCCATCGACGCGCACACCGTGCTGACGTGCCGCAAGCAGCTGCATGTATCGCCCTTCTGCAGGGTCGAGGGCGGCTATCGGTTCCGCTTTGCCGAGGGCGCTGCAACGGCGCTGGTGCGCATCGATTATCACGACCGAGACGGCGCCTTGCTGCATACCGCCATCGGCGGCCGGTTGCAGCCTTTCGATGCCGCTCACCTGCGGCGCGCGCTGCTGCGCCAGCCCTTGCTTGCACTGCAGGTCATCGGCCGCATCCATTGGCAAGCCCTGCGCTTGTGGTTCAAGGGCGTGCCGTTCTTTGGCCGCGCCCCGCACGACAGATCTTCTCCGGAGAACTCCCGATGACAGTCTCGCGCTCCCTTGCTTGGGTGCCGCCCCATGTTCCTGCTGCCGGCCGGCTGTTTCTGGCGCTGGCCGGTCGGCTGCGGCACGGCTCCCTTCACCTTGTCACGCCTGATGGCGATGTGCAGATCGGCGATGCCGCTTCGCCGCTCGCGGCGGATCTGCGCATCACCGACTGGCGCGCCTGCGGGCGCATCCTGCGCAGCGGCGACGTGGGCTTTGCCGAGGCGTATCGCGACGGATGGATCGACTCCGGCAACCTCACCAACCTGCTGCGGCTGGCCATCGTCAACGCGGCCACGCTGGACCAGGCGATCTTCGGGAATGCGCTGGCGCGCTCCGTCCTGCGCCTGCGTCACCTGCTGCGCCGGAACAGCCGCCGCGGCAGCCGTCGCAATATCCATTTGCATTACGACCTGGGTAACGATTTTTATCGCCTCTGGCTGGACGAAGGCATGGCGTATTCGTCTGCCTGGTTCAACGGCAATCTGCGGCATGGGCTTGCTGAAGCGCAAGCCGCCAAGTTCCGGCGCGTGTGCGACCTGCTGAGGGTGGAGCCCGGCATGGACGTGCTGGAAATCGGCTGCGGATGGGGCGGCCTGATGGAGATGGCCTGTGCGCGCGGTGCGCATGTGCACGGCATCACGCTCTCGGAAGAACAGCGCCGCTACACGGCCGAGCGCCTGGCCGGCGAGCCCCGGGCCCGTGTTGAGCTGCGTGACTATCGGGATCTGGATGGGGCGTACGACGCCATCGCGTCCATCGAGATGTTCGAGGCAGTGGGCGAGGCTTACTGGCCAAGCTACTTCCGGACGCTGGTGCGCTGCCTGCGGCATGGGGGGCGCGCGCTGGTGCAGAGCATCACCATCGACGAAGCGCATTTCGAGCGCTATCGCGCCGGCACCGATTTCATCCAGCAGTTCATTTTCCCGGGCGGCATGTTGCCCAGCCGTGAGCGCTTCATCAAGCTGGCGGAGCAGCACGGCTTGCGTGTGGTGGACCGCCTCGACTTCGGCCGCGATTACGCAGAGACACTGCGCCGCTGGAGCCAGCGTTTCGAAGCCCGGCTCGATGCCGTGCGCGCACTCGGATTCGATGATGCCTTCATCCGCATCTGGCGCCTGTACTTCGCCTACTGCGAGGCCGGGTTTGACGAGGGCCGGATCGGTGTGTCGCAGTTTCTGCTGCAGCGGGGATGACGATGTCGGCGGTCGGCGTTGCACTGGTTGCGCTGGTGTTCCTGGTGGCGGTGTTCAGTGCCGTGTGGGCGTGGCAGCTGAGTACCAGGAACGCCGGCATGGTCGATCCCGTCTGGGCGTTCTCCCTGGGCGTGGTGGCATTGCTCTACGCGGGGCTGAGCACAGGTTCGTTGCCGGCGCGCTTGCTGGTCGGGGCGGGCGGAGCGGTGTGGGGCGCGCGCCTTGGCTGGCACCTTTGGCGCCGCAACGCCGGCAAGCCGGAAGATGCGCGCTACCGCAAGCTGCGCCAGGAGTGGGGCGCAGCCGCATCGCGAAACATGTTCGGTTTCTTCCAGTTGCAGGCGGCGGTATCGATGTTCCTGTCGATTGCGTTTGCCGTGCCGAGCTTCCGGCCCGATTCACCAGGCGCTTTCGCCATGGCGGTTGCGGTTGCGCTGTGGCTGATTGCGGTGGCGGGGGAGGCCGTGGCAGACGGGCAATTGCGCCGCTTTGCGGCAGACCCGGCCAACCGGGGCAAAACCTGCCAGGTAGGGCTGTGGCGCTATTCACGGCATCCGAACTATTTCTTTGAATGCGTGCACTGGCTGGCCTACGTGCCACTGGCGATCGGCACGCCGTGGGCGTGGCTCACGCTCTTG
Organism: Ralstonia sp. 110700041-2; assembly: GCF_056280165.1. Lineage (NCBI taxonomy): Bacteria > Pseudomonadati > Pseudomonadota > Betaproteobacteria > Burkholderiales > Burkholderiaceae > Ralstonia > Ralstonia sp. 110700041-2. The sequence goes on from NZ_JBSFAI010000019.1 coordinate 43,394, forward strand.
CCGCCAGTGGTCATGGCGTGGCTCCTCGTGAAGGTTTCGGGCGTACCCATGCTCGAAGCCCATATGCGAGCCACACGCGATGACTATGCCGAGTACACCCGCACAACAAGCGTGCTGATCCCCTGGCCACCGCGCCACTGATATACAGATCCAAGGAGCCCACATGACTGCACTGTCCACGCCGACCCTACCGCCGCAGGCTGCGGCCGACGCCAGTGACGGCTGGCTCATCCAGTGCTGCGAGCGCGGATGGCTGCCGGATGGGCTCGTTCGTGCGGGCATGCGCGCCCTCATGCGCCAACGCCTGCGAGACGAGGGTCTGAACGACGGCGAACTGCGTTCGCGGCGCTTCAATGCGTTGCTGGACGAGCTGCATGGCAGCCCCATTGCCATTGAGACAGACGCGGCCAATACGCAGCACTACGAATTGCCGCCTGCGTTCTTCGAGGCGCATCTTGGGCCGCAGCTGAAATACTCCTGCGCCCTGTACCCGAACGGCAACGAAACGCTGGCCGAGGCCGAAGAGGCGATGTTTGCGTGCTACGCCGAGCGTGCCAGCCTGGCCGACGGTCAGTGCATTCTGGACCTGGGCTGCGGTTGGGGTTCGCTGTCGCTATGGATGGCCAAGCGCTATCCCAACGCACGCATCGTGGCGTTGTCGAATTCGCGGGGCCAGCGCAGCTGGATCGAAGCCCGTGCTGCCGAGCGCGGCCTGACGAACCTGACCGTGCACACGGGAAACATCGTCGATTTCGACTTTGCAGAGATGCCCAAGGGCGGTCTCTTCGACCGGGTCGTGTCGATCGAGATGTTCGAGCACATGAAGAACTACGGCCTGTTGCTGGGCAAGATCGCGCGGTGGATGCGACCGGATGCGGTGCTGTTCGTGCACATCTTTGCGCATCGCACGCTGGCGTATCACTTCCAGGTGCAGGACGGCACCGACTGGATGTCGAAGTATTTCTTCACTGGCGGCACGATGCCATCGGAGGCGTTGCTGCTGGAGTTCCAGGACGACCTGCGCATGGCGCGGCACTGGTGGGTCAGCGGCGTGCACTACGCGCGCACCGCCGACCATTGGCTAGCCAACCTCGACGCGGCCCGTGATCGTTTGATGCCGGTGTTCATCCAGACCTATGGCAAGCCCCAGGCGGCGGTGTGGTTTCAGCGGTGGCGCATGTTCTACCTGGCGGTGTCGACGTTGTTCGGCTATGCAGACGGCAACGAATGGGGCGTGGCGCATTACCGATTCGTCAAGCGTTAGGGAGCGGAGCGGCAGTCAGGGCGGGATGCCGGTTCCGTCGCTGTGCTCGCCCATCCGAACCAGTAGCGGCATCCATATCGCCCAACCGATTGCCAGGGTGCCCAGCGTGGCAGCCATCGCCGAAATATGTGCCGCCCCAAGCGCTGCACCCGCACGAAACGAGAGCGGGCCGGCAACGGCCCCCAGCGCCAACGCCAGCCACCATCTGCCGCGCAGCCAACGAAAGAGGACATTCACTTGGATTGCAAAGAGCACCCACAGCGCCAGCAGCCAGGGCGGTGCGAATCCGGCCCACAACGTGCCGTGCGGATAGGCGATGAGCCCGGCGCGTATCAGGAGGGTTTCCCACGGCGCCGCCAGCACCACGACCCACACCACCAGCCGCAATTCCCGCTGCGGCTGGCGGGCTTGCTGCAAGTGAAGCGCGAGCAGTACGGCGACGAAGACGATGCCGATCCACGCGGCGTCGCGCGCGGCACTCAGCACGCAGACAAACCAGCCGGCCTGTCCGGCCACCGCATAGAGGAGAGCACGATGAGAACGCATCAAAGAGGCCTTCGTGGGGTCATCCTGTCAGGTTGGGCACGTTACCTGGCAGTGGTCGCGCTGGCGCTTGCCAGCGCTGCCTGCTCCAGCCCTCCGCCAAATCCGAACCCGCGGGCGGCCGTGCCGCTGCAGACGGTTCCGGTCGACCTGCCGCGCTACATGGGGCGCTGGTATGTCATCGCCAACATTCCGTACTTTGGAGAGCGAGGCAACGTCGGCAGCTATGCCGAATGGTCGCTGCGGCCCGATGGCCGTATCGACGATGCGTACGTCTATCGGCCCGGCAGTTTCGACGCGCCATTCAAACGCATGCAGTTCGTCGATTCGGTGGTGGACGGCAGTGGCGGCGGCGAATGGCGCGTGCGGTTGTTCTGGCCCATCTACGTGTCGCAGCTGACGCTCTATGTCGACCCCGAATACCGCGTGACCCTGCTCGGCTATCCGGACAAAAGCCTCGGCTGGGTGTTTTCGCGCGAGCCCAACATGAGTGATGCGGACTATCGCGCGGCATTGGGCCGTTTCGAAGCGATGGGTTATGACATTTCGCGCTTCCGGCGTGTACCGCAGTTCCCAAGCCAAATCGGGCAACCGGGCTTCCAGTCGCCGGGAGATCCCAACTAGCTGCCTGCGCATCAACGTGACTTGCCCAGAAGGTGACGACGCAGGGACGGAGCGCGCGTGCCGGGTGCCAGCCAGATATCGAAAAAGGCGCGCGCGAAGACGGGATCGCTCACCTCGGTCGTCAGTTGTCCATTTGCGTAGAAGCGTGCTCCGCGGCCGGGCAGGTACACGCCGCACAAAGTGTCGCCGGGTTTGACATCGGGGAAGGCGGGTGTCATTGCGCGCTGCCATTGCGCGAGCGTGTCGTCGGGCGGGACGGGGCTCTGGAGCCGCCGGATTTCGTCGATGGCGGTGTCGATGAGGCGGCTTCGCTCGATCGCTCGCCGGTACGTCACCTCCAGTGCAAAGGGCGCGTCATAGCTGGGCGGGAGTTCAGCGCTCCACAACTGCGCATCGTATAGACAGAACCCCAGCAGGCACAGCGCTCCCTTGCCTGACAGCTGCGGCGCGGGCACGGTGTCGCGGCAGTCCGCCCAGGCGCCGACGCTCATGATGGAGGACAGAACAAGGACCAGGGCTCGGGCGGCGTGAACGCGTTTGACAGGCATATTGCGAGGGCGTGCGTGTGGTCAAGCGTTGAACAAACTGCTTGACAAGTCTACTGACAGAGCCTCTGACGCGGAAACGCTGATACGAAATTTTCTCGATGCAAATCGTGCTCACGGCTCACACCGGTCGATAGCAGGATTGATCTGGTGTAGACGAATTTGCCAACGCAAAGCCTGTTCATTGGCGGGAATGCGCCGGTAGTTCTGTTGCAATCCGTTGACGCGCTGCGTCGTGCAGCGTTTCATGTCGGCATGGGCGGCATTCAGGTTGGGAGGAATTGAATGGCAGATGCGTTGACATACACGTTTCAACTCGCGAAGCATGGGTTGCGTGCTGTGCGTGCGTGCCTGCAATGGCTGGTGCCGCTACTCGCGGGCGCGACGCTTCTGGCAGGCTGTGTGCCGACGAGCCCGCCCGAAGGCATCACTGCTGTTACGCCGTTTGATCTTCAACGGTATCAGGGGCGCTGGTACGAGCAGGCACGGCTCGATCACTCGTTCGAGCGAGGCTTGACCGACGTGTCGGCCACGTACCAGCTCCAACCCGACGGCAGTGTGCGTGTGGTCAATCGTGGCTTCGATCCTGCGAAGAGCGAGTGGCGCGAGGCGGGTCGGCAAAGCGCTGTTCGTTGGCAGCCACGATACCGGCTCGTTGAAGGTGTCCTTCTTCGGTCCGTTCTACGGCGGCTATCACGTGGCGGCGCTCGATCCGGGCTATCGCTGGGCGCTGGTTGTCGGGCCGGACCGCAGCTACTGCTGGGTGTTGACGCGGGACAAGCAACTCGAACCCGCGCAGCGCGAGGCGATCCTCGCGCGTGCACGTGCGCTGGGCATTGATACAAACGCGCTCATCTCGGTATCCCATGGGCGGCAGGATCCGTCTCAGTAGCGGCGAGGGCGTATGCACACGACCGAAAGCGAGCACGCGGCGCAAAGCCGTGGCGCCATGTGCCACCGAACAATGACATGAACCAGAGCGCCAAGATTCTTCGGCTGGTGCTGGGCGATCAGCTCAACCCGCAGCATTCATGGTTTGCGGACGCGGACGCGGACGTGGTCTACGTGCTGATGGAGGTGCGGCAAGAAACCGATTACGTGCTGCACCACGCGCAAAAGATCCTCGCCATCTTTGCAGCCATGCGCGACTTTGCGCGCGGTCTTCGGGCGGCGGGTCACCGCGTGCGGTATGTGGCGATCGACGATGAAAGCAACCGCCAGTCCGTGACCGAGAATCTCGCGGCGCTCGCCAGGCACTACGGCGCCGAGCGGGTCGAATGGCAATCTCCGGACGAGTGGCGCCTGGATGAACAGTTGCGTCGTTGGGGCGAAGCGCAGTCGCTGTCGACGAGCGAAGTCGATACCGAACACTTCCTGACGGGCAGGCATGAGCTGGCTGCCATGTTTGAAGGCCGCAAGCAGTGGCTGATGGAGCGGTTTTATCGCGAGATGCGACGTCGTTTTGGCGTGCTGCTCGACGGCACGGGGGCGCCGGAAAGTGGGCAGTGGAATTTCGATCATGACAACCGCAAGCCTTGGCGCGGCTCGCCCCCCGAGCCTGCCGACGCGCGTCCTGTGCATGACCACCGGGCGTTGTGGGAAACCGTTGAGCGCAGCGGTGTGAAGTCGTTCGGCAACCCGCAGGCCGGGGCATTCCGGTGGCCCCTGAACCGCACCGAGGCGCTGGCCTGCCTGGACGCATTTGTCGAGCAGGTGCTGCCGCACTTTGGCGATTTTGAAGACGCCATGAGCAGCAGCCACCAGCGGTTGTTCCATTCGTTGCTGTCCTTTTCCCTCAACGTGAAGATGCTGAATCCGCGCGAGGTGATCGATCGCGCCGAGGCAGCGTATCGGCATGGCAGGGCGCCATTGCCTGCCGTGGAGGGGTTTATCCGCCAGATTCTGGGCTGGCGCGAATATGTACGCGGCATCTACTGGGCGCAGATGCCCGGATACGCTTCGTGCAACGTGCTGAATCACAATGCGCCGCTGCCATCCTGGTTCTGGAGCGGAAAGACGCAGATGCGCTGCCTGCAACTCGCCATCGGCCAGTCGTTGCAAACGGCCCATGCCCATCACATTCAACGCCTCATGGTGATCGGCAACTTCGCCTTGCTGGCGGGGCTCGCGCCCGACGAGGTGCACCGCTGGTACCTCGGCGTGTATATCGACGCATTCGAATGGGTGGAGCTGCCGAATACGGTGGGCATGAGCCAATGGGCAGACGGCGGCCGCATTGCCACCAAGCCGTATGTCAGCAGTGCCGCTTATCTTTCCCGCATGAGCGATTACTGCAAGGGCTGCCACTACGACAGCAAGCAGCGTGTCGGTGAGCGCGCATGCCCATACAACGCGTTGTACTGGGATTTCTTTGCGCGCCACAGTGAAGTGTTCGGCCGTAACCCGCGGCTGTCGATGGTGTATCGACAACTCGCCAAGATGGAACCCGAAGAGCGCGACGCCCTGCGCAAGCGCGCCGAAGAAGTGCGCGCAAGTCTCGAGGCGTTATGACTGCGTTGAACCGCAATAAGGAGGTCGTTCCATCGTGCGCATCCTGCTGACTGGAGGCACCGGATTGATCGGGCGGGCACTGTGCCGCCACTGGCAGGCGCAGGGGCACGATCTGGTTGTCTGGAGCCGTACGCCTGAACGCGTCGCGCGGCTGTGTGCCGGTGCGCGCGGCATTGCAACGCTGCGAGAGCTGGACGGTGCTGCGCCATTGGATGCGGTCATCAATCTGGCGGGCGCGCCGATTGCCGATCGCCCGTGGAGTGCGCCGCGACGAAGAATTCTGTGGCGCAGCCGGGTCGATCTGACCCGTGAACTCGTGGACTGGCTCGGCCGTTGCAAGCAGCCCCCTCGCGTGCTTGTTTCCGGATCTGCCACCGGCTGGTATGGCGATCGGGGGCAGGAGCCCCTGGATGAAGACAGCCGCGCTGGCAAGGACGACTTTGGCAGTCAACTCTGCGTCGCGTGGGAGGAGGAAGCGCGCCGTGCCGAGGCGCTCGGCATGCGTGTCGTGTTACTGCGCACCGCGCCCGTGTTTGCAAGCGACGGCGGCATGTTGCCCAGGCTGCGTCTGCCATTCAGCATGGGGCTTGGCGGTCGGCTCGGCAATGGGCGTCAATGGATGCCGTGGATTCATCTTGACGACGTGGTCGGTCTGATCGATTTCCTTTTGCACCACGCCGATTACTGGGGCGCCTTCAATGCGTGCGCACCGGACCTCGTCAGAAACGCAGACTTTGCCAGCACGCTGGCGGCGACCCTGCGCAGGCCGATGTTCCTGTCGGTTCCTGCCTGGGTATTGCGAATGGCGCTGGGCGAAATGTCAGTGTTGCTGCTGGGCAGTCAGCGTCTGCAACCGCGGCGGGCCTTGGAGGCCGGCTATCGCTTTCGCTTTCCGAATCTGGAGGAGGCGCTGGCGGGTCTGCTGGTGCAGGATAAGCATCCCGTTACCCGGTAACCCGCAGATTGATATTGAGCGGCGGGGGGAACTACACCCGCCGCGTGGCCGGGAGCGACCGGTGCCCGAAGGCCCCGGCCGTGCTCCTCAGCCTTGCCGCTGGCTGCGTGACGTGACCGCCACCGTGGTGGGGGATTCCGCAAGCGGCACAAAGCGGCGCGTCGATCCATCCAGCGCGTCGATGCTGCCTCTCTCGATGTCATACACCCAGCCATGCAGGTTCATGCGGCCTTGCTCGAGGGCGAGCGCAACCGACGGGTGCGTGCGCAGGTTGGCAAGCTGTGCGATCACGTTTTCACGAACGAGGCCGTCCAGCTTGGCTCGGGGCGAGTCGAACGTATGCGCTGCGTTGATGATCTTGGCGGCGTCTGAGTGGCGCAGCCAGTTGGCCACGGCCGGCAGGTGGTCAAGACAGGTGCAGCGCGAGATGGCGCCCATCGCACCGCAGTCGGAGTGGCCGCAGATCACGATGTCCTGCACGCCCAGCACCGCAACGGCATATTCGACTGTGGCCGAAACGCCGCCCGGCTCCGGGCCATACGACGGCACGATGTTGCCCGCGTTGCGGATGACAAACAGCTCACCGGGTTCGCGTTGTGTCAGCAGTTCTGGAACGACGCGGCTGTCCGAGCAGGTCACGAACAGCGCCTTGGGGTTCTGTGATGTCGCAAGTTGTTTGAAAAGCTCTACCCGTTGCGGATAGATGTCGCGCTGAAAGCGCAGGAAACCGTCAATGATGTCGCGCATGGCGTTTTTCCCGTTCAATGGTTGGATGCCGGCGCGGTCATCGGGACCAACGCACCGGCACAGCCGCTATTGTCGTCGATATCGAGCGGAAGAAAAACGGGTCCATACGGATTGCAGGGCCATGAAGGTGATACGCCGATGGAGGCGGCGAGGTCGATGTATGCGTGTTCTTCTTACCTGGTCGTGCGATACGCCGGCACGGGCCGTCTCGGTCAGGGCGGTCTACCGTGTGGCACCGCCACATGCCGATGGATCATGCAGTTGGCCGATCCATTCAGGACAGCGCATCCAACCCCCGAAAACGCGCGTATACGGTCGAACGTCTTGCCTTGACCTGAAACTGTATGCGCTTCCACTTGATCCATATCCCATCGAGCATGGGCGGCACTGACCGCCATCTGCGCGTTCGCCCGGCTTTGGTGCCGCATGGAGGATGCCGATGCGTGGCGTGACCCGTCGAGCATGGATGGGAACCGCGTTGGCGAGCCTGGCAGGGTGTTCGGCCCTGGATGTTCTCAACGCTGTGTCTACGTCCGACGCAAGTGTGCCGGCGCTTGGCCTGCCCTACGGCGCACATCCGCGGCAAAGGCTGGACGTCTACCGGCCGGTTCGCCCGATGGAAGGGCCGCCCCGGGCGGTTGTTTTCTTCTACGGCGGATCGTGGCGAGAGGGCGACCGCAAGGATTACGCGTTCGTTGGCGAAGCGTTGGCCGCGGCTGGGTCGATCGCAATGGTTGCTGACTACAGGCTGTATCCCGAGGTGCGCTACCCGGACTTCCTGCTTGACTGTGCCGCCGCCACGGCCTTTGCCCGACGGTGGCTGGATCGGCAGGGCTATGCCGACGCGCGCTTGTTCGTTGCCGGGCACAGCGCAGGCGCCTACAACGCCGCGATGCTGGCAACCGACAGCCGCTGGTTGGCGATGCAGGGTTTGCGCATTGAAACGCTGTCGGGCTGGATCGGCATGGCCGGTCCTTACAACTTCCTGCCGATTCAAGCGGCCGACGTGCGGCCCGTGTTCAACCATCCGAATGAAACAGCGGATAGCCAGCCGTTGTTCCACGTGCGCCAGGATTGGTTGCCCCCGGCGTTGCTGCTCACCGGCGAGCACGATGCATATGTGGATGTCCGGCGAAATACGCTTTCACTCGCCGAACGCCTGACCGAGTATCGGCACCCCGTGGAACTCAAGGTCTACCCGCGCCTGGACCATAAAACACTCGTGGCCGCACTGGCCTCGCCGCTGCAGTTTCTCGGGCCTGTGCTTTCAGATGTGGCGCGCTTTGTGGCCAACGCCTGAGCGTAATTTGGAGCTTCGCCTCGCCAGATCACGAAACGTTTTTCAACGACGTGGCGGGGCGATTTGAATTGGTAATGCGTTGGAAATTCGTGCTCGGCCAGCGCGGTGGGTCGTTCATTGCGGGACCCGGCGTCCTTATACTCAGGCGACGCGATCAAGCCGCGCTGCAAGCCGCTGAAGATCAATGAGCTACACCATCGTCTGGTTCAAGCGCGACCTGCGGGTGCACGACCACGCCCCGCTGGTCCACGCCGCGCGCCGGGGAAAAGTCTTGTGTTTGTACGTCATCGAGCCAAGCCTGTGGGCGCAGCCGGACGCCGCATCCCAGCACTATCTCTTTATCCAGGAATGCCTGCACGATCTTGCGCAGCAACTGCGTGCATGCGGCGCACGGTTGCAAGTCGCCGTGGGCGAAGTGACGGAGGTATTCGGGCGGCTGCATGCGGCCGCGGCCTTCAGTCACCTGGTGTCTCACGAGGAAACCGGCAACGGTCATACGTTCGCGCGCGACAAGGCCGTCGCACGCTGGTGCCTCGATCACGGCGTAACCTGGCGCGAGTGGCCCCAGCACGGCGTGGTGCGGCGCTTGCCGATGCGAGACGTCTGGCACGACCGCTGGGCGGAACATATGTACGCGCCCTGCGTGCCTGCGCCCGGGGTGGGCGCCCTTAGCGATGTCATGCTGCCATGGCCGGCGATGGACTGGCCTGGGTGCGAGGCCCTCGGCTTGGATACACATGCCCCACCTCGCCGCCAGCGCGGTGGACGCGCGCGCGGCAGCGAAGTGCTGCGCGATTTCCTGTTCGAGCGAAGCCGGAACTATCGGGGCGGCATCTCTTCGCCTTTGACGGCGCCGAGCGCCTGCTCACGTCTGTCTCCTTACCTGGCATACGGATGCCTCGGCATGCGCGAAGTGGTACAGGCCACCGAGCAACGCGTGCTCCAGCTCAGGGCCAGCACAGACGAGGATGCGGTGTGGCAGCGTAAGGGGCTGGCTGCGTTTGTCAGCCGCCTGCATTGGCATTGCCACTTCATCCAGAAGCTGGAATCCGAACCCGCCATCGAGTTCCGCAATCTGCACCGCGGCTACGACGGCCTGCGCGAAGACGCATGGAACGCAACCCACTTTGCCGCCCTGGTCGCCGGGCGCACCGGCTGGCCGATGGTGGACGCCTGTGTTGCCATGCTGAGAGAGACCGGATGGATCAACTTTCGCATGCGGGCCATGCTTGTCTCCGTGGCTTCCTACCCGCTATGGCTGCATTGGCGGCCGGTGGGCGTTTGGCTGGCCCGGCAGTTCATCGATTACGAGCCGGGAATTCACTGGAGCCAGATGCAGATGCAAGCCGGCACCACCGGCATTAACACCACGCGCGTCTACAACCCGATCAAGCAGGCGCAGGACCAGGACCCGCATGGCCGGTTTGTCAGGCGCTGGCTGCCGGCCCTGCGCCGCGTGCCCGATGCTTGGCTCTTGCAGCCTTGGCGCATGCCGCCCGATGTGCAGGCGCGCTGCGGTGTGCGGGTGGGCGAAGACATCCCCGTTCCGCTGGTCGACCTTGTGGCAGCAACGCGGCAGGCCAAGATGCGCGTCCATGCGTTGCGTGCGCGGCCGGAAGTTCACGTCGCCAACGAGGCCATCGTAAAGAGGCACGCTTCGCGCTTGCGCCGTGACCGTGTCAGCAACCCACGTGAGAATGCGTCCGCGCATTCGCAACTCAGTCTCGACTTTTGAATGCGCCGATGCACAAGAAGCTGAACCTGCCGGACAAGCGCTGCATGCACTGCGGCTTGTCATTCACCTGGCGCAAAAAGTGGGCGCGGGACTGGGATGCGGTGAAGTACTGCTCGGAACGTTGTCGCAGACAAGGCAAGCAGGGCAGGGCACAGCATGGAGAGGCGCGTTGAGCACCGTGTTGTTCTGGTTCCGCAGCGATCTGCGACTGCACGACCAGCCGGCACTGCGTGCCGCGTGCGAGAGCGGGGCCACGCACCTCGTCCCGGTCTACTGCCATGCCGACTACGAAGCGCAAACGCTGTGGGGCTTCGCACGTGTGGGTGTTCACCGCCGGGCCGTACTTGCGGCGGCGCTCCGCGATCTGAGCCGCCAGTTGGTCGATCTTGGCAACCGGTTGGTCGAGTGCTACGGGCCGCCTGGGAAGGTTCTGCCCGCATTGGCGCATGCCGTGGGCGCCAGCGCTGTGTTTTGCGAAGACATCGCCGCGCCGTACGAGCAGGCAGACGTGGCCGAAGTGCGAAGCGCGGGTTTGCACGTGCAGACCGTCTGGCAGAGTAGCCTGATCGATCCGCTTGCGCTGCCGTGGCCGGTTCAATCGCTGCCGGCTGTTTTCACAACATTCAGGCAAGCGCTCGAACAAGCGCGGATTGCACCTTCGACGCCTCTGCCACCGCCAACCCACCTTCCGCCATGGCCCTCAGGCGTCATCATTCCACCCGGGCTGCTGCGCGCGCCGGCCCACGTTGCAAACGAAACGCTGTCGGCGGATTCGCGCACGTCGTTTCCGTACGGCACGCCGGAGTTTGATGGAGGGGAGACGGCGGGGCTTCGGCACCTGGCCAGATACCTGCAGCGCAAGTTGCCTCACACGTACAAGCGCACGCGCAACGCCTTGGCTGGTCTGGACTTCTCGAGCAAATGGTCGCCGTGGCTGGCCACCGGTGCGTTGTCGCCCCGACGTGTGATGGCAGAGCTGCAGCAGTTCGAGCAGTCGCATGGGCAGAGCGACGGGAGCTACTGGCTATGGTTCGAGCTGCTGTGGCGAGACTATTTCCGCTTTCTGCATCTCAAGCATGGGTCTCGGCTGTACCGCGCGCGCGGTCTCGCTGATGTGCGGCAGCACGCCGAGCGCCGAGATGCGCAGGGCTTCGAGCGCTGGCGTCATGCATCGACCGGCGAGCCGCTAGTCGATGCCGCGATGCGCGAGCTGGATACCACCGGCTACCTCAGCAACAGGCTCAGACAGGTGGTCGCCAGCTACCTCGTGCATGAGCTGGGAGGCGACTGGCGTGCCGGTGCCGCGTGGTTCGAATCCCAACTCGTCGACTACGACGTGTACAGCAATCAGGGCAATTGGCTGTATATCGCGGGGCGCGGCACAGACCCACGTGGTGGCAGGCGGTTCAACGTCCGCAAGCAGGCCTCCGAATACGACCCCGATGGGTCTTATCTCCATCTATGGGCGGCGCGATAGTGCGCGGCGTCCAACGCCCCGGAACGCAAGCGCCGGCCGGGAACGACGGGTCCGGACATGAGCTGGAGATCACCCAGGCAGCGCACGGGCTAAAGACTGCGCATGTCGCGTCGATTATTCACATCGACACCCCGAGTTAGCACGACATGACTGAAGCAGTACAACTGGAAAGTGGTCGGCCTTCGCGAACCGAGATTCTCACAGCCGCGCTGATCATCGCCATGATTGTTGCCGTGGCTGTAATCGTCTTCAGTAATGCGCGAGGCGCGTTGCCGGAGGTCAGGCCGTTTCTTCCCATGTTCCTGACGGTGGTCGTCCTCAGTGAAGGGCTGACCGGCTACTTGCTGTTTCAGCGTGCCCGCCTTGCCCAGACGCCTTTTTATGGGGCGCTCGCCGGGGCCTACTTTTTTGCGGCATTTCTGGCGGCTGCACAATTGCCCACGTTCCCGGGCATATTCAGTGCCGACGGTCTGCTCGGAGCCGGCCCTCAATCCGCGGTGTGGCTATGGACCTTCTGGCATTCCGGATATCCCCTGTTGCTGCTGCTCGCGGCGCTGAGCCGGTATTGCCATGAACGCGGACGCTCGAGCCCTCTGCTCACGCTGGCGTTGCGAACATTGCCGTGGGTGGGACCGATTTCAGCAGCGGCCGTGGTGCCGATTTGTATCTGGGGCACCGACTATTTACCGCCGCTCATCCAGGGCGGGACATACGTCAACCTCGTTCGCATCCTGGGTGTTCCCGTGATCGGATCGAACATCATTGCGCTTGCAGGCTATTTGGCGCTGACCAGACTCCGGCGCTCGGTGGATGTCTGGGTCACTGTGGCGCTTGCTGTCGGCTTGGCCGACTCGTTGTTGACCCTGCATGGTGGCGCTCGTTATACGCTGGGATGGTACGCGGCACGGCTGCTCAGTGTGGTGTCCTCGGCGGTTGTACTGTCGATGCTGATTGCGGATTTCACACGGCTATATCGGGCGCTGATGGCTGCGAATCACAGGCTTGAGCGGCAGTCGTTGCTGGACGGTCTGACGCAGGTCGGCAATCGTCAAGCATTCGACAGATGCTGGGCGGCCGAATCGAAACGCGCGCGGCGTACGGGGCAACCGCTGTCGGTGCTCATGATCGACATCGACCATTTCAAGCAGATCAACGACACATACGGGCATGGCAGGGGCGACGCATGTCTTGTCGAGGTTGCCAACATCCTCTCGCGCGTTGCGGGAAAGCGCCCGACCGACTTGGTGGCGCGCTATGGCGGCGAAGAGTTTGTCGTTTTGTTGGCAGACACTGAGCGTTCACGCGCCAAGGTCATCGCCGAGCAGGTGCGTCGCGCGGTCGAACAGGCCGCCCTGCCTGCGCCCTCCGTTCGCGGTGTCGTGACCGTCAGCATTGGCGTGGCTGCCTACGCCCCGTCCGCAGATCACGCGCCGGTCGCAGACGCGACATCTGAAGCACTGATGCAAGCCGATATGGCCCTCTACGACGCAAAACGCGCGGGCAGGAATGCGGTGATGGTGCGCTAGCGCGGTCTCGCGGCAGGGCCACCCATTCGGGACTTTCCCCACAACATGCTTGGCGCGCCCTGACGCGAATCGGTCCTGCGTGGAATGCGATGCATAACCGACGTCTCGGCTCGCGGCATCAGCGATTGCACGGCGCGTGATCCGTAAAAATAAAGTCTGTCGGGAAGGGGCGTTCTAACTCATTGGTTTATGAAGAATCGGGGTGCCTAAGAAGAGGGCGGCAAGTCTGTCGAGGCCAGGCGGGGCAAGCCTTTATCAGCCCGCATAGGCCCCTCGTCGCAGTCGGCGAGCGGAGAGCGGCCTTCATCTCATCCACCTTCTGGCCATACACTCCTCGGGAAGCAGTCACCTCTTTTTTGGCTTCGTATGTCATAATTGACATTAGTATCAGATATGACTAAATTACGCATGCTCGCGATGGAACCGGGGTCGAGAACGCCGGCTGCTATGGAGTTGAGCGCGTTCAATAGCGCATGGGTTTTAGCTGCCGCGTCAACGTGCGCCGTATCTGCGAGCCTTGTTCGAGGTGCATATGGATCATTTCGAGAGCTTGCGGCTCTTTCGTACGATCGTTGAGGTCAGAAACTTCAGACGGGCGGGGCAGATGCTTGGGGTATCGCCGGCCGTCGTTTCAAGAGCGATCACTTCCCTGGAACAGCGGCTTGGGGCGCGCCTGTTCCACCGCTCGACAAAGCAGTTCTCGCTGACGGACGCAGCGCACAGGTTTTATGACGGATGCTGCCGTGTGCTCGACGATCTGGACTGCCTTGAATCTGATGCCCGCAGCCAAGGCCATTTACCTGTTGGCGTACTGCGGCTGGTCGCCCATACGTCGGCAACGTCTGCGTGGCTGGCCCCACTGGTCTCGTCCTTCAAGCGGATGCATCCAAACCTCATGGTGGATGTGACGTTGGCGGAGGGCGTTGTCGACCTTGCGACCGAGGGCTATGACATCGGCTTGGTATTGCCCTTCATGCTGGCAACCGATTTGGCCGTGACTCGCATGCTGCAGCGCTTGCCTTTGGCAATCGTCGCTGCACCCAACTACTTGGAATCGCATGTGCGCCCGTCTCACCCGGTCGATCTGTCTGATCACGTCTTCGTCACCGTACCGCCTTCCGTGCATAAGCCCATCGTGACGTTCCGCGCGGACGGCGCGCCGCTCGTGGTTCCACTACGGTACGAAATCACCTCGAACAACGCGGCATTCAACCGTGAAGTCGTACTCGCCGGACTCGGCATGGGGCTGTTGCCATTGGCGCTGCTTGAAGACGATCTGCGAGAAGGGCGCCTCGTCCGATTGCTTGGCGATCATGAAATCCTGGATACCGCAGCGGAGGTGCGCCTCGCTTACATGAGCCGAACGATGGTTCCCGCCAGAGTCAGGGCATTTATTGACCACGCTGTCGCGTACTTTGAGGAGAAATGAGTTGCGGGTTCCGTCTTCTCGGGTGAGCGCCGCTTCCCATTGCGAACGGTGCAACGTCCATCCCCAGGGTAGCGCGCGTCTATCGAGAACACTGGTGTCCGCTCTGATACGCCGCCAGGCCTGGCTGTGGGGCCTTGTCGCGCTTGCAATCGGTGTCCTCATGTGGGCACTGCGGCCGGTGTTGACCCCGTTCCTGCTGGGCGCGCTGATCGCCTACATGTTGCAGCCGGGGGTGGAGTGGCTGGCGCGTCGGGGATTGCCCCGCTGGATCGCCGCGTTGGCGATGATCCTGTGCTTTGCCGCGATGGCGGCGCTGCTCGTTACGCTGATGTTCGCCGTCGTCCAGACCGAAGGTCCGCAACTCCAGGCGAAAATTCCTGCGCTGCTTGCCACGCTGAATGCCTGGTTGCAGCCGAAGCTGGCCGTTTTTGGGCTTGGCGTCGACCTGGATCTGCCACATTTGCGCGATCTGCTGACCAGACCGCGCTATGGTGGTGAAGGCAACTCCGCCATTGCCATCTGGCAATACCTGCGCACAAGCGGCAACGCGATGTTGACCGTCGTGGGCAACGTGGTGCTGGTTCCGCTGGTGCTGTTCTATCTGCTTTACGACCGCCACCAGATGTTTCGGCGTATGGAAAGCCTTGTCCCCCGTCGGTGGCTTGCCAAGACGCAGGCGTTCGTCATCGACATTGATCGGATGCTGTCGCAATACCTGCGCGGGCAGCTTTTGGTGATGGTCGTGTTGGCCGCGTTTTACCCCATCGCCTTGACGCTGGCCGGCTTCGAGATTGCCTTGCCGCTGGGGTTGTTTACTGGCTTGGCGGTGTTCATTCCCTATGTCGGATTTGCCGCGGGCCTTGCGCTTGCCGTGTTGGCCGCCGTGCTTCAGTTTGGCGATCTTTACGGCATCGGCGCCGTTGCTGTGGTGTATGGCCTGGGCCAGATCCTAGAAAACGTCTTCCTCACGCCGCGCTTGATTGGCGAGCGCATTGGCTTGCACCCGTTGGCCGTGATCTTTGCGTTGCTGGCGTTCGGTCACCTGTTCGGATTCTTTGGCGTGCTGCTGGCTTTGCCTGCCAGCGCCGTTCTTGCAGCCGCGCTACGGGAACTGCGCCACCGCTATCTGGCGAGCGAGCTCTATCACGCCTGATCGATGCGCGCCCTCGCCAGACAGCGCGAGGGCTCACATGGCGGCTGCCGCGTTACCGTCCCTGACTTCCGGTAGCGGCAGTTGCGCGATTCTTTCCGCTTCAGCACGCTTGACGCCCAGTGCCTGGAGTACGAAGACGGCCGCACGTTCGGCCAAATGCTCGACGCGAACCGCAGCCGCCTGACGGCTGCGCCCGGGAACCGCCGGTGCCGCCGTAAAGTGCAGCTCGGCCGCAACACCGGCGAGCACTGTCCCAATCACAGAAAGCACGCTGGTCAGCGGATCGGCCACCACAAAGCGCTTGGCGGCAAGCCCGCGCTTGCTGTCGCGTAGCAGGCGCAAGCCCAGGCCGCGCGTCAGGGCGCGTGTAGACACGCCTTCGCGCATCAGCAGCCGGCCCCAGGCCGGTTCGCGCTGCGCCCGCAGCAACGTGTGACGGACCGCGATAGCGATGACCTCGGCCGGATCGGTCAGGCCATGCGCAATGGCATCCAGCTTGTCAGCAAAGTCCTCAAACGCCCAGTCGATCACGGCGGCAAAGAGCCCTTCCTTCGATTCGAAGTGGTTATAGAACGAACCGAAGCCCACATCGGCGGCTTCGGTGATCTCGTTGATGGCGACGCGCTCAATGTTCCGCTCAGACAGCAGCAACAGCGCCGCGTGAAGCAGACGTGCCCGTGTTTCCTGTTTGCGCCGGGTGCCGCGCCGCTCGCGGCAGCCTTCTGCCACGCGATTCGTGAGGTTCCGCATAGGGGTCTGGAATGGTGTTCTCCTCGAGGATGATAGTGTCTTGCGTCATAGTTGACAATAATATCAGTTATGAGTTTAATGTCGAAATGTAGGGTCGATCAGGGTGATGCGCCCTGAGTTAGGACGCGGTGATGGGGCAAGCCCCCGGCGAAAAAGGCCAGAGAGCCGTCCGCCGTTGCTTGCCGGCTGAGTGCAGCCATTCGCCGAGAAGTGGTTCCTGAACGCCGTGGAGACAGGCGACTCGCGTACCCGACATCCGAGTTCCGTGACGCGTAGCCCGAGAGCCGACCGCGCAGAAGAAGCGCGGCTGCGGGATGTGCGTTACCCATTGTTCGTTAGGCCATCACTTGCTTGGAAACATCGTGAAACATCCTGGTCGTCATGCGCAAACGACAGCGCGCCCCCACTTGTCCGTCGTCGGGCGTTCCAAACGAGCGCCTCTTGTCATTGCCGCCTGCTGCGCTGTGCTGCTCGCGGGCTGCCACCACAGCGAAACCCTGGTCAGCGCGCCCAAACCGGTCGTTGCGCTGACGCTGCACCCGGACGGCAACGCCGTCGCCAACACACTGCCGGGGCAAGTGCAGGCGCGGTACTCCACGCCGCTGTCGTTCCGTGTTGCCGGCAAAGTGGTCGAGCGCCGCGTGCGCATCGGCGATACCGTCAAGCAAGGTCAGGTGCTGGCGATGCTCGACCAGGCTGATCTGCGCAACGACCTCGCCAACGCACGGGCGCAACTGGAAGCCGCTGAACACCGGCTGGTCTACGCCAAGCAACAGCTTGACCGCGACCGTGCGCAGTCGCAGGCGAACCTGATTGCGCCGGCGCAGATGGAGCAGACGCAGGACGCCTACGCATCCGCGCTTGCGCAACGCGATTCCGCGCGGGCACAGGCCGCACTCGTTGGCATCGCCTGCGCTACGCAACGCTGGTGGCCGACCACGATGGCGTCATCACCTCGGAAGATGCGGACACCGGCCAGAATGTCCAGGCGGGTCAATCGATCTATCACCTCGATTGGACGGGTGACGTCGACATCGTTTGCGATGCACCGGAGAGCGCGCTGTCCTCGCTGACCGTCGGAAGCAAGGCTCGCGTGAGCCTCCCCGCCGCGCCTTCGCAAAGCTTCGAGGCGCGCGTGCGCGAGGTATCGCCGACGGCCGATCCGCAAAGCCGTACGTGGCGCGTCAAGCTGTCGCTCGTGGCGCCAAACGCAGCGGTGCGCATGGGCATGACCGCCAATATCGCCTTCGATGCCACGGGCGAGGCGGGAGCCTCGCGCCCGTTCAAGCTGCCCGTCACCGCACTCTTTCACCGTGGCGAAGAGCCTGCGGTCTGGGTGGTGCGCGCGAACACAGATACCTTGGAATTGCGCCCCGTCACCATCGCGCGTTACGACGAGCGCAGCGTGCTGGTCGCTTCCGGCTTGCACGACGGTGATCGCGTAGTGATGCAGGGCGTGCATGCCGTCAATGCCGGTCAACACGTACAAGTGGTTGCCCCGCTGCACCCTGAGGACTTTGCATCATGAGCGCCGATGATCGCGAAACCGTGCGAGGCACGGCCCCGGTTACGGCGTCTGCATCTCAGGCGGACGAGGGCGGCTTCAACCTGTCGGCCTGGGCACTACGCCACCAGCAGCTGGTGATCTTCCTGATCGGCCTGGCGACGCTTTTTGGCGTCATTGGCTACACACATCTTGCACAGTCTGAAGATCCGCCGTTCACCTTCCGGACAATGGTGATCCAGACATACTGGCCGGGTGCAACTGCGCGCGAAGTCCAGGAGCAAATTACCGACCGCATCGGGCGCCAGCTTCAGGCTGCACCGTATGTCGACAACATCAAGAGCTACTCGCGTCCCGGCGAGTCGATGATCTTCTTCGCCATGAAAGACGCCGCCCCCGTGAAGGACGTGCCGGAGACCTGGTATCAGGTGCGAAAGAAAGTGGGCGACATCCGCGCGACGTTGCCCAAGGGCACGGTCGGACCGTTCTTCAACGATGAGTTCGGTGATGTCTACACCAACATCTACGCGCTCGAAGGCGACGGCTTCTCGCCGGCACAACTGCACGACTATGCAGACAAGCTGCGCACCGTCCTGCTGCGCGTGCCGGGCGTCGCCAAGGTGGACTACTTCGGTGATCCGGCGGAGCACGTCTTCATCGAAATCTCCAATGCGCAACTGACCCGGCTCGCCATCACGCCGCAGCAGATCGCACAGGCCATCGACGCACAGAACACCGTGGCACCGGTCGGCACGATCACGACCGCCGATGACCGCGTATTCGTACGACCGACCGGCGCGTTCAAGGATGTGCAGGCGCTGTCCGACATGTTGATCACCGTGAACAAGCGGACCTTCCGGCTGGGCGATATCGCCAAGATCACCCGCGGCTATGACGACCCGCCCGTGACGCAGATGCGCACCAACGGCCGTGCAGTGCTTGGCATTGGCGTGACGATGCAGAAGGGCGGCGATGTGATCGACCTCGGCAAAGCGCTCGACGCCACGGCGGGCGAACTGCAGGCGACGCTGCCGGCAGGGCTGAAGCTGTCTGCGGTTTCCAGCATGCCGCATGCCGTCAAGCACTCGGTGGACGAGTTCGTGAGGTCGGTTGGTGAAGCCGTGGCGATTGTTCTGGTGGTCAGCCTTGTGTCGTTGGGCCTGCGCACCGGCATGGTGGTAGTGATCTCCATCCCGATCGTGCTGGCCATCACGGCGCTGTGCATGCACATGTTCGGTATTGGTTTGGACAAGGTTTCGCTGGGCACACTCGTGCTTGCACTCGGCTTGCTTGTTGATGACGCGATTATTGCCGTCGAGATGATGGCCGTGAAGCTGGAGCAGGGATGGAGCCGCTTGCGCGCCGCTGCTTTCGCCTACTCGAGCACGGCATTCCCGATGTTGACTGGCACGCTGGTGACGGTGTCCGGCTTCCTCCCGATCGCGCTGGCCAAGTCGAGCACGGGCGAGTACACGCGCTCGATCTTCGAGGTGTCGGCCATCTCGCTGATCGTTTCGTGGTTTGCTGCCGTGGTCCTGGTACCGCTGCTGGGCTATCACATGCTGCTCGAGCACAAGAACGGCGCTTCTGAACATGGCCATGACCACGATATCTACAACACCGGCTTTTATCAGCGCCTGTCGGGGTGGATCTCGTTCTGCATCGGGCGCCGATGGGCGGTCCTGGGTGTGACTGCCTTGCTGTTTGCGCTGGCCATGGCAGCTTTCACCCTTGTGCCCCAGCAGTTCTTCCCGAACTCGGAACGGCCCGAACTGCTGGTGGACCTTCGCTTGCCGGAAGGGGCGTCGTTTGACGCCACGCTGCGCGAGGCAAAACGTCTGGAGAAAGCCCTGGATGGCCGAAAAGAGATCGAACACTTTGTCGATTACGTCGGCACCGGCGCCCCGCGCTTCTATCTGCCGCTGGACCAGCAGCTTCAGCAGCCGAACTTCGCCCAGTTCGTGATCACGGCCAAGAACGTTGAAGAACGCGATGCGCTCTCGCGCTGGCTCAGCGCCACGCTTGAGAAGGATTTCTCCGGCGTTCGCACCCGTGTGGCCCAACTCGAGAACGGCCCGCCCGTGGGCTTCCCGATCAAGTTCCGTGTGAGCGGCGACAACATTGCCACCGTGCGCAACATCGCTGACAAGGTGGCCGAGAAGGTCCGTGCCGACGCGCGCACCCAAAACGTGCAGTTCGACTGGGATGAACCGGCAGAACGTTCGATGTCGTTCGAGATCGACCAGATCAAGGCGCGCCAGCTTGGGGTGACGTCGGAAGATGTCTCCAACTTCCTCGCCATGACGCTGTCCGGCTACACGGTCACGCAGTATCGCGAACGTGACAAGCTGATCAACGTCGATCTGCGTGCACCGAAGACGGAACGTGTCGACCCCGCCAAGCTCGCCGGCCTGGCCATGCCGACGCCCAACGGCCCGGTTCCGCTCGGTGCGATTGGGCATGTGCAGAACAAGCTCGAGTACGGCGTGATCTGGGAACGCGATCGCCAGCCGACCATCACGGTGCAGGCAGACGTGCGCGGCAACGCGCAGGGCATCGGCGTGACGCATGACATCGATCAGGCCCTGGCCGCAGAACGCGCCAAGCTGCCCGTGGGGTATCGCATCCAGATTGGCGGCGCGGTGGAAGAGAGTGTGAAGGGCCAGACGTCGATCAATGCCGAGATGCCCCTGATGATCATTGCCGTGCTGACGCTGCTGATGATCCAGCTCAAGAGCTTCTCGCGCACGTTCATTGTCGTGTTGACCGCTCCGCTGGGGCTGATTGGCGTGGTGACGGCGCTGCTGCTGTTCGGCAAGCCATTCGGGTTCGTGGCGCTGCTCGGGGTGATCGCCATGTTCGGGATCATCATGCGCAACTCCGTGATCCTGGTGGACCAGATCGACCAGGACATCGCGGCGGGCCAAAAGCGCTTCGACGCCATCATCGGCGCAACGGTGCGGCGCTTCCGGCCCATCATGTTGACGGCCGCTGCCGCCGTGCTGGCGCTGATCCCGCTGCTGCGCTCGGGCTTCTTCGGGCCGATGGCCACCGCGCTGATGGGCGGCATCACCATCGCCACGGTACTGACCATCTTTTTCCTGCCGGCGCTGTATGCCGCGTGTTTCAAGGTGCGCCCGGACGAACGGGACCTGCCTTCGGCCGGCACTGCCGCCCTGGAGAATTGATCATGAAACGCTCTCGTATGACGTGCGCGCTTGTCGCAACGTCGGTGCTCGCTCTCACGGCGTGCTCCGTGGCGCCTACTGCCGTGCCGCCTGCCACGCCTTCGCCGGACCATTACGGTTTAACCACGCAGCCTGCCAAGACGGTGGAAGCGGCCGGCGTTGCCCAGCAGTTTGATGTGGGCGCCGCGCCGGTGCCGCAATGGTGGAAGCTCTATCGCTCCGATGCGCTGAACGCGTTGGTGGAAGAAGGACTGCGCAATAACCCCACGCTGGCTGCAACGCAGAAGACCTTGTCCGCCGCCCAGGAGGAACTGCGTGCGCAGGTGGGTGCATCAACATTGCCGTCCCTGGACGCCGGGGCGCAGGTGGCACGCCAGCGCACGCCGAACCTCACGGGCGTGGGCCCCGAAGCGCTGCGCTACAACGTGTTTGTTGGCCAGTTACAGGCGCATTACACCTTCGACCTGTTCGGTGCCACGCGCTATGCCAATGCCGCGAGCGCGGCGCGGGTGGATGTGCGTGGCTGCGAACTGGAGGCAGCACGGCGTGCCCTCGCGGCGAATATTGTCGGCGCCGTGATCAACGCGGCCGCGCTGGACCAGCAGATCGCCTTGACCGAACGTCTTGTTGTGGTGGCAGACGCGACGGCGCGAGACAGCCTGCGGCGGTACGAGCTGGGGGCGCTCTCGCATGCGCAGGCGCTGGCATCGACGCAGAGCGCCGCATCGCTGGCGGCGACGCTGCCGCAGTTGCGTCAACAGCGTGCGGTGTCGATCCACGCGTTGGCCGTGTTGCTGGGCCGCACACCGGATGCAGCGCCGGCGGTACCCGAGTTCAGCAGCCTTTCGCTGCCGAACCAGGTGCCTGTAGCCGTACCCTCGGATCTGCTCCGTGCCCGGCCGGATATCCGCGCCGCCGCTGCTGCGGTCAGGGCAGCGTCTGCAGACGCAGGCGAGGCCACCGCACAGCTTTTCCCGAGCCTGTCACTCACAGCCTCGCTTGGTCGGGGTGGGTTGAGCTGGCCTGCGCTGCTGTCGGGGGCGGGCGGCTTATGGGCCGTGGGCGCCGGGCTGAGTCAGCCGATCTTCCACGGCGGCGCCTTGATGGCGCACCGCCGCGCCACGCTCGAGCTGTATGACGCAACGGTCCTGCAGTACAAGTCGGCGGTCTTGTCGGCATTTGAAAACGTTGCCGACACGCTCGCCGCGCTGGAGAACGATGCACAGACGCTCGCCTCAGCAGAAGTGGCTTCGACGGCTGCGCGTACGGCCTTCAACGAGACCGCTTCGCGCCGCCGCTTGGGGGCGCTGCCCGCATCTGCGGAGCAGTCGAGCGAGGTGCAGTACCTGAATGCGCAACTCGACACCGTGCGTGCGACCAGCCGGCGCATGAGCGACACGGCTGCCTTGCTGCAGGCCATGGGTGAACTGCCCGCAAACACTGTCCAGACGATCGCCAAGGACTGACATTGCCTTTGGATGGGCTCGGCCTCCACGCGACTCGCGTGGAGTGCCGTGCTTCGCCCGCAATGCCGATTGGCTCCGTCCACGCCCATGGAATCCACCCACCTGATTGCCTGCCATGAGTGCGACCGCGTGTTTCGGCGGCCGCCGCCGTTGGAAGGCTTGAACGTCCGATGCTCGCGTTGTGCGAGCGACCTGAGCAGCGCCCATCTCGCCCGGCCGACACTCGACAACGCAGCTGCGATGGCGGTGGCTGCGCTCATTACGCTGGTGATCGCGCAATGCTTCCCGATCATTGCCCTCAAGGCCCAGGGGATGACGTCGCAAGCCACGTTGCTTGACGCAGTGTCCTCACTTTGGGCGGGACACATGGGCGTCGTGGCTGCGGTCGTGTTTTTCACCACCACGCTTTTTCCCTCGATGGAATTGCTCGCGTTGCTTTACGTGTTGCTTCCGTTGCGCGCGGGCAGTGTGCCGCCCGGATTTCGCCTCGTCATCCGCTTTCTCCAATGGCTTCGCCCTTGGGGAATGATCGAAGTGTTCATGCTCGGCGTGCTGGTCACGACGGTCAAGATGATCAGCCTCGCGCGCGTGATTCCCGGTGCAGGCCTGTTTGCATTCGGCGCGTTGACGGTGCTGCTGGCGCTGGTTTCGCGCTTCGATCCGCACAGGCTCTGGCATGCGTGCGACGAGATTGAGGGTGGGGATGGCGCAGCGCCGTCTGGCGAACTGCGAACTGGCTGGTCGTTGAAAGAACCGGTCGTGGCGGACTCGCTGCAGGCCCTCTCCGCAAAGCAGGCGGGGCTGGTGGTCTGCCACACGTGCGGCAGCGTGCAACAGCTGGATGGCGTCGGGTCGCATCCGCAGTGCCGTCGTTGCCATACGGCCTTGCACGAACGCCGCCCGGCCAGCGTTTCGCGCACTGCCGCATTGCTCCTGGCTGCCGCGCTGCTGTACATCCCGGCCAACCTGCTACCGGTGATGCACAGCACCTCACTCGGGCGCTCGGAAGACGACACGATCCTGAGCGGGGTGGCGTACTTCTGGACCTCCGGCGACTGGGGCCTCGCTGCGGTCGTCTTTATTGCAAGCGTGGTGGTGCCGATGCTCAAGCTCGCCATTCTTGCGCTGCTGGTATTCGCGGCACATCGGCGCTCCACGTGGCGTCCGCACGAAAGGACACGGCTCTATCGCCTTGTCGAACGCATCGGCAGGTGGTCGATGCTCGATGTGTTCGTGGTGGCGCTCACGGTTGCACTGGTGCACTTCGGCTCCTTCGCTGTCATCACCGCGGGCCCGGGGGCACTGGCTTTTGGCGCTGTGGTGATCCTGACGATGATCGCCTCCATGCAATTCGACCCCCGGCTTATCTGGGACCCGATCCCCGACGAAGCACCCGCGCACGACGATTCCTGAGCGGGTCTCGCGCACTCCGTCCGTCCGTCCGTCTTCTCTTCCTTGTAAGCAATGCGTTCTATCGATCTACCTCTTCCCGAGATCACGCCTCCACGGCGTTGGCTCCCTTCCATTGTGTGGCTCGTGCCGCTGATCGCGGCGTTGATCGGGCTTGCGCTGGTTGCCAAGACCATCGCCGAGAAAGGCCCTGTCGTGACCGTCACCTTTTCCAATGCCGAGGGCCTTGAGGCAGGCAAGACCAAGGTGAAGTACAAGGACGTCGAGATCGGCACGATACAAGCCATCTCGCTCACACCGGATCTGAAACGCGTGATGGTGAAGATTCAGCTGGCGCGCGAAGCCGAGCGCTTTGCGGCCAAGGACACCCGGTTTTGGGTGGTCCGACCGCGTGTGGGCGCGAGCGGCATATCCGGGCTGGGCACGTTGCTTTCCGGCGCGTATATCGGCGTGGATATTGGGCATTCCAAAGACAGCCAGACCCAGTTCGTGGGGCTGGAGAGTCCGCCTTCCGTCACCACGGATCAGCAGGGACGCCAGTTCTCGCTGCACGGCGATTCGCTCGGTTCCGTCGATATCGGCGCGCCGGTCTTCTATCGCCATCTGCAAGTGGGGCAAGTGGTGGGCTTTGCGTTGGACAAGCAGGGCGGGGGCGTGCAGGTGAAAGTCTTCGTCAACGCACCCTACGACAAATACGTCGGGACCAACACGCGCTGGTGGCATGCCAGCGGGGTCGACCTCCGGCTCGATTCCAGCGGCCTGAAGCTGAATACGCAATCGCTGGCCACCGTCATCGTTGGCGGGCTGGCGTTTCAGTCGCCGCAGGGCCAGGCGGATGGGCCACCGCCGCCGGACAGCACTGTGTTTCAGTTGGCGTCCGATGAAGCGGATGCGATGCGCGAGCCCGACGGTGCGCCGCTTACTGTGGTCATGCGATTCAACCAGTCGCTGCGCGGTCTGTCTGTCGGCGCACCTGTGGATTTGCGCGGCATTGCATTGGGCAACGTCACCGACATCGGCATCGAGTACGACGAGGCGGCGAAAACGTTCAGCATGCGTGTTGTGATGGCGCTGTATCCGTCGCGGCTCAGCCGGCGCAGCAACACCTCGCTTCCTGCGCCCGACACGCCGGGCGGTCATGAAATGCTGCAGCACTTGGTCATGCAGGGGCTGCGTGGGCAGCTTCGCATGGGCAACCTGCTGACGGGTCAGTTGTACGTTGCGCTCGACATGTTCCCCAAGGCACCGCGTGCGACGGTCGATGTCCATCGGTCGCCGGTGGAGTTGCCGACGGTTCCGAACTCGCTTGATGAATTGCAGGTGCAGCTTGCCGACATCGCGAAGAAGCTCAACCAGGTGCCGTTCGACAAGATCGGCAGCAACCTGAACGGCGCGCTCGAAAATGCAAACCGCCTATTCGGTCATCTGGATACCGAAGTGGTGCCTCAGGCGCGGGACACACTGGCGTCTGCACAGCAGACCTTCAACGCAGCGCAGGCAACCTTGCGGCAGGATTCCCCGCTCCAGTCGGATGTGCACGAGGCGATGCAGGAACTGACGCGCACGCTTCAATCGCTCAATGCGCTGACGGACTATCTGGAACGCCATCCGGAATCGCTGCTGTTTGGCAAGAAAGGAGATGCGCGGTGATGGTGTCGTGGCTCCCAATTTGCCGCACCCTTGCTGGCGTGGTTGCCTGCGCAGCGCTCGCAGCATGCAGCTCGCCGCCGGCGCGCTTTCATAGCTTGCTCGGTGCCGATGCCGATGGCGTTGCGGCGTCCGCACCGGCACAGGCACCTGTGCGAACGTATCTCGTCGATGTGGTGGCGGTACGTGTTCCGCCGTCGGTGGCGGGCAGGCGGCTGGTCGTCCAGGCCGGTTCAGGCCAGGTCGATGTCCTGGAAATGGACCGCTGGGCTTCGCCCGTGGCTGATGAGATTCGTGCGGCGCTGTCGTCCGGGCTGGCGTTGCAGATCCGCGCGATGGACCTGCACGGCCTTCCATACGATGGGAGATGGCCCGTCTACCGCGTGGCCGTGGATGTACAGCGGTTTGATGCTTGGCGCGGCTCGCACGTCCTGATCGATGCGGTCTGGACGATGCGCACCGCGGAAGATCGTCAACTGCTGACGTGCCGCAGCGTCGTCCAGGAGGTCGTATCCGCCGGTATTGACGGCGTGGTAGAGGGCCATCGGCGCGCGCTGAAGGCGCTGGCTTCGCAGATGGCCGAGGCGCTGCTGGCATACGCTGCCGCACCGGCAGAGGTGGTGCGACCGATGCCAGGTTGCCTGGATTCGGCGACCAGTACCGTCGGCAAGTAGGGTTGTTCGCCTAGACGCCCGCGCTGCAACGCGGGCGCTCAGGTCAGCTTGTGCTGTCGGCTGTCTCCACAACGGGCAGCGGCCGGGCGGCCACTTTTTCGGCTTCAGCGCGCTTGAGCCCCAGCGTCTGGAGCAGCGCCGCTGCCGTGCGTTCGGGGAAATGCTCCCCCGAGAAACCCAGCTCCTTGACGATATTCGCGGCCGGCGCATCGGGCGCCAGAAAGTTGAGTTCAGCCGAGACGGCGGTTAGCACAGTGCCGCCGACCGACAGGAATCCGATAAACGGATCCGCCACGACAAACCGCTTTGCCGCGATGCCGCGCTCGATATCGCGCAGCAGGCGCTGGCCGAGGCCGTGCGTCAGCACGCGCGCCGAGAAGCCCTCCCGAATGAGGAAGCGTCCCCACACAGGCTCGCGCCTCGCCCGGACCAACGTATGCCGCACCGACACGGAAATGATTTCGGCCGGGTCGGACAGCCCTTCCGTCAGCTTGTCGAGGGAATCGGCGAACTCTTCAAACACTGCGCTCACCAGCGCGGCGTAGATGGCTTCCTTCGATTCGAAGTGGTTGTAGAACGACCCGAAACCAACGTCCGCCGCCTCGGTGATCTCGTTGATGGCAACGCCCTCCATGCCCCGGTCAGCCATGAGCCGAAGCGCGGCATCCAGCAAGCGCGCGCGCGTTTCCCGCTTACGCCGTGCGCCACGGGGCTCCCGCTCGTCGGCGGCCGGCGCCGCAGGGGTAGGCGTCTTCGCAACGGAGCGCTTCGGAGTTCGGCGAGTCTCGGTGGTGGCCATGATGGTCTGGTGGTCCTTGTCGTGGCCGGAATTATAGATTCGAATGTCGATATTGACAAAATCATCAGGCATGACTTTAATGTCAAAAAAAGGCGGAAGAAGCCTGACTGAGGCGTAGACAAAGAAACGGAGTAGCGGTGGAGACAAAAGCACATGCGCGTGCCAGTTCACGCGTCGCGGATGGCGCATGCCCTCAGGGGGCAGGTGAGTTGCCATCTCAGATAGACATCCTTGTCGTGGGGCTTGGCCCCGTCGGGGCCATGGTGGCCAATCTGCTGGCGCGTCATGGCGTGAGCGTGTTGGCGATCGACAAGGCCCCCGACATCTATATGGCCCCGCGTGCCATTGCGCTGGATAACGAAGCCTTGCGGATCCTGCAACAGGCAGGCATCAGCGAAGGTGATTTCGAAACGGTGGCCATTCCCCACGTCCGGATGCATTCGCCCTGGCTGGGCGAATTCGGGCGTGTCAACACGCTGGGCAGCCTGGATGGCCATCCGAAGCTCGTCACGTTCTATCAGCCCGATCTGGAGCGCTGTCTGCGCGCACGCCTGGCAGCGCACGGTGATGTGCATGTCGCGCTCGGCACCACGCTGCTCAGCATCACGAATCAGCCGGATGGCGTACTGGCTTCGCTGGATATCGGGTGCGGGCAGGTACACCGGGTCCGCGCTCGCTACCTGGTGGGTGCAGACGGGGCGAGTTCGCTCGTGCGCCACCTGATCGGGCAGGAATTCCGGGGCACGACGTACGCGGAGGATTGGCTCATTGTCGATGCGCGTCATGTCCCCAAGCCGATCGACCATGTTGAATTTCTCTGCGACCACCGGCGCCCCACGCCGCACATGGTCGCCCCAGGCGCGCGCGAGCGTTGGGAGTTCATGCTCCAGCCAGGCGAGAGCCGCGACGACATGGAATCGGACAGCCGTATTCGCGAGCTGCTGGCGCCGTGGACGGACGTTGACAGCATCACGATCGAACGCAAGGCGGTCTATCGCTTTCATGCCAGAACCGTCGACCGGTTCAGCGTTGGCCGGGTGTTTCTCGTTGGTGATGCGGCGCACATCACCCCGCCATTTGTTGGCCAGGGGCTGGTCGCCGGACTGCGGGACGCCGCCAACCTGAGCTGGAAGCTGGCCTGGGTGCTCCAAGGGCGGGCGGATGCGCAGATTCTCGACACCTACGACGAGGAGCGCCGCCCGCACGCGAAAGCCATGATCAATCTCGCGCGGTTCATGGGCAAGCTGGTGATGCCGCGCAGTGCGCCCATCGCGCTGTTGACGCACGGCTTGATGCGCTTGACCCGGCTGGTGCCGGGCCTGCGTTCGCAATTCGAGGAGTTGCGCATCAAGCCGAAGAACGCGTTCAAGACCGGACTGTTCGTCAAAGGATGCTCGTCCACCAAGCTGATGCGCGGTGGAGTGATCCCGCAGGGCTGGGTCAGGAACGCGGAGGGCCACATGTGCCTGAGCGACGACGTGCTCGGCCATGGATACACGCTCGTCAGTTTCGGCTGCGACGCCCGCGCCGCGCTGGAGCCCGCAATGGCAGCGGCATTCGACCGCCTGGGCGGTACGTTCGTTCGGATCGCGCATCGGGGGCAGCCTCTGCACCGTGAGGTGCCCGGCGTTTGGGAGGACCTCAACGGCACGTTCCTTCCCGACGCGGTGCCCGTGGGCTGGGCGGCCGTTGTGCGCCCGGATCGCACGGTCGTCCATGACGGGCCAGCCGCCGAGGTAGACCGCCTCGTTCACGAGAGCCTGGCGCTGCTCGGCGGCCGAGCTGAGCCCGTGCCCGCCACTGCCGCCGCCGTTCAATCCGCCTGAGTGTCTTGCCATGAAACTCACCACAGCACAGCCTGCGCGCCATCCGCAGCCGACGACCAAGGCGTTGGCGCTCGCCTACCTGATGTTCGATCGGCCCGATCTCGAGCGCGCCGAGCGATTCCTCAATGACTTTGGTCTCGTGACGGTGCAGCGCGGCGAGGCGACATTGCTCTTGCGCGGCACCGGCCCGGCGCCGTTCTGCTATGTCGTGCGCAAGGCGCCAAAGGCCGCGTTTGCCGGCTTCGGGTTGCAGGTCGCCGGACGCGCAGCCCTGGATGCCCTGTCAAAGCTGCCCGGAGCCTCGACCGTGGAGCCGTTGGATTGGCCGGGTGGTGGCTATCGCGTGCGACTCGTTGATCCGTCCGGCTTCCGCGTCGATGCCATTGCGGATCAGGCACCGACAACCGAGTTGCCGCACCGTTCAGCGTTGTCGCTCAACTCGGTGGACGCCCCTTTGCGCATCAACGAAACGCAGCGGCCGCCCGTGGGTACACCCGAGGTGATTCGCCTGGGGCATGTCGTTCTGGAGCTTGCCGACTTTCAGGCCACCTGCGCCTGGTACACGCAGCACTTCGGTTTCATACCGAGCGACGTGCAGGTGTTGCCGGACGGCTCGCCTGCGATCGCATTCATGCGGCTGGATTTGGGCGACACGCCGGCCGACCACCACACGCTCGCGCTGGCTCAGGGTTTTGTGTCGAAGTACAGCCACAGCGCCTTCGAACTGATCGACGCCGATGCCGTCGGCATGGGGCACCGCATGCTGCGCGAGCAGGGGTGGAAGCACGCCTGGGGGTTGGGGCGGCACATTCTCGGAAGCCAGATTTTCGACTACTGGCAAGACCCGTGGGGCGACAAGCACGAGCACTACTGCGACGGTGACTTGTTCACCGCAGATCAGCCGACCGGCATTCACCCGGTCAGCCGCGAGGCCATGTCGCAGTGGGGGCAGTCGATGCCTGCCAGCTTCACCAAGCCGAAGCTGACACCGGCGGCCATTGCGGCCCTCATCCGTAACCTGCGGCGCAGCCCCGACCTGACGCTGCGCAAGCTGGTCACGCTCGCCCGGATCTTTGCCTGAGGCAGCGCAAGCGCCCTCCGCCGTCACCCATCCAACGCATCTTTTGTTATGTCCATCAATATCGTTCGCTTTGAATACCAGGATCAGACCCAATGGGGCGTGATCCGCGATACACGCATTACGCCCGTGCCTGGCACCTATGCCACGACCGGTGACTTCGTTCGCAATACAACCTTGGCCCAGCTTGCCTCGCTGGATGGTGAAGCGATCGCGGTGTCTGCCGTGAAGCTCCTGTCTCCGGTCACGCGCAATCAGCAGTTCATCTGCCAGGGCGCGAACTACCGCCAGCACATGATCGAGTCCGGCATGGACCCCGACGTGAAGACGTACAACATGATCTTCACCAAGGCTTCGAGCTGTATCGTTGCGGCCGACAGCGACGTGATCAAACCGAAGCGCGTGCAGTTTCTCGATTACGAGATCGAGCTTGGCCTCGTGATGCGCCAATCGATTCACGGGCCAGTCGACGTGACAGACGACAACCTGCACGAATACGTGGCGGGCGCCGTGATCGTGAACGACTATTCCGCGCGCGACGTCCAGATCCCCCAGATGCAGTTCTACAAGGGCAAGTCGTTCCGTACGTTCGGGCCGGTGGGCCCGTGGCTCACGCTGCTGGAACCGCGCGAGATCTCTGCGCTCAGGAGCCTGCAGCTCAAGCTGACCGTCAACGACAAGCTGCGGCAGAACGACACGACAGCCAACCTCGTCTACGGCCCGGCCGAGACGCTGACCGAGCTGTCCCGCGTGCACGACCTGGAAGCGGGCGATTTGCTGGCCACCGGCACACCCGCAGGCTGCGCGCTGTCCGTGCCGTCACCAACCAAGCAGAAGATGGCCGCGATGCTGCCCGAGAAGGCGAAGTGGGAGATGTTCCTGAAAGTGCAGGCGGCGCGCCCTCAATACCTGAAGCCGGGCGACGTGGTGGAAGCACGCATCCACTCGTTGGACGGACGGATCGATCTGGGCACGCAGCGCAATCGCATCGTTGCCGAGGAGTAAGCGCCATGTCCGGTTTTTCCAGCCTGCAAGACGTGGAAGCCGTGGAAGGGCAGGGTCTTCCGCCCGATCTTCCGCAGAGCACATACGAAATGATCCGTCGCGGCGCCAGCGTGAATCCAGAGGCGCCGGCATTGAGCTTCTTTCTGAGCGTCAATGACCACCGCACCCCGCAGACGTGGAGCTACGCAGCGCTTCTTGAACGCATCACGCAGACGGCCAATTTCTTCGACAGCATCGGTGTCAAGAAAGACAGCGTGATTGCATTTGTGTTGCCCAACCTGCCGGAAACACATTTCGTGATCTGGGGCGGGCAGGCGGCCGGCATCGTCGCGGCGTTCAATCCGCTGCTTGAAGGGCCCGCGCTGGCCGAACTGCTCAACGCCGCCGGTGCGTCGGTGCTGGTCACGTTGGCACCGTTTCCCGGCACCGATACCTGGGTCAAGCTGCAGCCGCACTTGCCCGCCATCAAGAGCCTGCGGCACCTGGTGCTGGTCAACCTGGCCGACCGTGTGCATGCCGCGGCGCAATGTGCCGTGCAGATACAAAAGAACGAAGCGCTGCGATTGCTGGGTCCGCAAGGCGTGCATGGCGCAGTCCCGGTGTCGGTGCGCATCCACGATTTCAACAGCGCCATCCAGGCGCAGCGTGGTGATGGCCTGAACAGCCGGCGGCACATTGCCGCACAGGATGCGTCTTCGTACTTCTGTACGGGTGGCACCACCGGCTTGCCGAAGATTGCGATGCGTACCCACGGTAATGAAGTCGCAAACGCGTGGAGCACGGCGCAGGTGCTGGGCGAGGGCATCGGCCCCGGCAAGGTGGTGTTTTGCGGCTTGCCGTTGTTCCACGTCAATGGCGTTCTGGTGACCGGGCTGCTGCCGTTTTCCAGAGGCGCGCATGTCGTGCTTGGCACGCCGCAGGGCTATCGCGGCGATGGCGTGATCCAGCGCTTCTGGGAGATCGTGGAGCACCATCGTGTGAATTTCTTCAGCGGCGTGCCGACGCTCTACGCTTCGCTGCTGCAGGTGCCCGTTGGGGAGCGGGATGTGCGATCGCTCGAATACGGCCTCTGCGGCGCCGCGCCCATGCCGGTCGAAGTCTTTCGCCGCTTCCAGGAGCAGACGGGCATCAAGATTCTCGAAGGCTATGGGCTGACGGAAGCGACCTGCGTGAGCAGCGTCAACCCGCCGATGGGCGAGCGCCGCCTTGGCTCCATCGGCCTGCGCGTGCCCATGCAGCAGATGAAGACCGTCGTGCTGGACGAGGGCGGGGCATATCTGCGTGATTGCGTTGTAGACGAGGTGGGCGTGTTGGTGGTGTCTGGCCCCAACGTCTTTTCGGGCTACCGCCAGGCCGGGCAGAACGAGGGGCTCTGGGTCGATACGGGCGATGGATGGCGGTGGCTCAATACCGGCGACCTGGCGCGGCAGGATGAACAGGGCTACTTCTGGCTCACGGGCCGCAAGAAGGAACTGATTATCCGCGGCGGTCACAACATCGATCCGCTCACCATCGAAGCGCCGCTGCATCGCCACCCTGCGGTGCAGATTGCCGCCGCCGTCGGGCGCCCGGATGTGCATGCGGGCGAGCTGCCGGTTGCCTACGTGCAACTGCGTGCCGGTGCGTCCGCCACGGAAGCCGATCTGCTGGCCTTCCTGAAGGCGGAAATTGCCGAACGTGCGGCGTTGCCCCGGCAGGTCAACATCA
Source organism: Ralstonia sp. 110700041-2 (assembly GCF_056280165.1). Taxonomy (NCBI): domain Bacteria; kingdom Pseudomonadati; phylum Pseudomonadota; class Betaproteobacteria; order Burkholderiales; family Burkholderiaceae; genus Ralstonia; species Ralstonia sp. 110700041-2. The sequence goes on from NZ_JBSFAI010000019.1 coordinate 76,257, forward strand.
TTGAAACGATGCCTTTGACCGCCGTGGGCAAGATCTTCAAGCCCGCACTCAGGCACCGTGAAACGCGTGAAGCCCTGTCCGCAGCCCTCAAGGATGCGGGTATCGCCTTTGAGGCTCTGGAAGTGGCGGAAGACAAATCCAGAGGGCTTGTGGCGACGGTCAGGCTCGACGCCAGCGCATCGATTGCCGCCGCGCGTGAAGTACTCGGCCGCTTTCCATTTCCCTTTTCCGTCAATTGATTGAAGTGCCGGTGAAGCAGCGTCCTGGCTGATCCGGCTGAAGGAGGAATTCCTCGCCTGCGCACTGTCGCGTGAGCAGGCGAAGTGCCCCGCGCCGCATGGTGGCGCATTCCTGCAGTTGCAGTACCCACATTAGAAAAATCGGAGACAACATGAAGCACACACGCGCGGCAATGCTCTTGTCGCTCGCGGCGACCTCGCTCGCCCATGCGCAATCGGCAGGGCAGTGGGTCGTCAATGCTGGCTGGATGCATCTCGCCCCTCAAGATTCCAGCCAACCGCTGACGGTGCATGCACTCGGGCAATCGGCCGAGGTGCCCGGCAGCGGGTCGACGCTGGCCAACGCCAATACCTTCGCGCTCACCACACGGTATTTCGTCACGGATCATGTGGCCCTGGAAACGGTGCTGGGCGTCCCGCCCAAGCTGCACCTGAGCGGAACCGGATCACTCGCACCGGTTGGTGAGTTGGGCACCGCCCGGGCATGGAGCCCGGCTGCGCAAGTGCAATACCACTTTGGTGAACCGAATGCGCGCGTGAGGCCGTACCTCGGCGTGGGGCTTGGCTATGTCTGGTATCGGGATATCGAGTTGAGCCGGCCGTTGGCAACCGGGCAGATTCTCGCCTCGCCAACCACGGGCTCCATGTTGGTCGGCCCGACTACGGCATCGCTCAGCAAATCGTTCGCCCCCATCGTCAATGCCGGCTTGACTTACAACCTCGACGCCCATTGGTCGATCGGCGCATCGGTGTCGTATATGTGGTTGTCCACCAAGGCAACGCTGACGACGCAGGCGCCAGTGGGCAGCGTGACAACGACGACGAAGGTGCGGATCAACCCGTTGGCGAGTTTTCTGTCGGTGGGGTACCGGTTCTAGCGGCCGCGTGCTTGCTCAGACGCCAATCGCGCCGTCGTCCAACTTGAAGATGGAGACGGCGCGGCGCGGTGCACCGGCCTGCTCGGCCACCGCGTTTGCCGCCGCAGAGGCCTCTTCCACCAACGCCGCGTTCTGCTGCGTGACTTCTTCGATCTGGCCCACTGCGATGTCGACCTGCTCGATGCCGGTGCTCTGCTCGGTGGAGGCTGACGAAATCTCAGTCGGCAGTTTTCGCGGAGACCGCTGTGCTCTCCCTGGCGATTTACCGCGCTGCTTCGTCTAGCAGACGCGCAGGCTCGCGATCCACGCCCGCGACCACCTTGTTGCCTACGGTGGGGTCGAAGGAAGCGGCCACGAACATATCGTGGCCCTTGCAGTACCCCACGCCCATGGCGAGGTGAGCCGTTCAAAATTCCGCGATGAGGTCTCGGCTCTTACCCGGCGGGAGTGATGCCTGGTGCGTCTTTGCCTGGTCAGCAACTGCTAGCTCGTCCTTGAGGAAGGCGGCCCAGTGGTTGCCGAGCTTTATGGGGTCTTCGCCGCGCAGCAGCGTGTCTTTCCACATCACGCGCAGCAAGCCTTCCAGGATTTCGCTACACTATTAATTGACGAATCAATCGTTGATGCAGCATTTATATTGCCGCTCCCCGTCATGGCCGTCCACACCGCGCTCCCACATTCCCATACCCAGGTCTTGCCGTTCAAGGAATCGCTTTTGGCGATGATCGGCATTTGCTTTGTCGTCGTTCTGGTGGCGTTCGACCAGACCGTGGTCGGTACCGCCTTGCCGACGGTGGTGGCCGAACTCAAAGGCTTTGAGCTGTATGCCTGGGTGGCGACGTCGTATCTGCTGACCTCCGTGGTGACGGTGCCGATCTTTGGCCGCCTGGGCGACTTTTACGGGCGCAAGCCGTTCGTGATTGCGTCCATCGTGGTCTTCACGCTGGCGTCGGTCATGTGCGGCATGGCAGGCAGCATGACGTTCCTGGTGTGGTCGCGGGCGCTGCAGGGTGTCGGCGGCGGCATGCTGGTCGGCACGGCATACGCATGCATTCCCGATCTCTTTCCCGATGCGCGTGTGCGCTTGCGCTGGCAGGTGATGCTGAGCGCCTCTTTCGGTATCGCCAACGCAATCGGCCCGACGCTGGGCGGGTGGATGACGCAGGCGTTCGGGTGGCGGTCGGTGTTCTACGTGAACATCCCGTTCGGCGTGCTGGGGCTGTGGTTTGCCTGGCGCTTCCTGCCGCATCTGCGTCAAAACGTGCACACCGGACGTATCCGGCTGGACTGGCAGGGTGCAGTTCTGATCACGGTGGCGCTGGGCGCGTTGCAGTTGTTTGTCGAATGGCTGCCGCGGCACGGCCTGTCGCTGCCGCTGTTCGGCTCGCTGGTGCTGTCGGCTGCGGCGTTTGTGGCGCTGTGGTGGTGGGAGCAGCGTGCGGAGCAGCCGCTGCTGCCGTTCGACATGCTACGCAACCCCGCACTGGCTGCGCTGTTCATGCTGGCGTTGCTGTCGGGTTTTTCGATGTTTGCGGTGTTGTTCTACGCACCGTTGCTGTTCCAGGGTGGGTTTGGCATGTCGCCGCAGGAAGCCGGCTTGGTGATTACGCCGCTGGTGGTTTGCATCACGCTGGGCAGCATCATCAACGGGCGTCTCGTCACGCGCATTCCCAACCCCAACGCCATGCTGTATGCCGGTTTTGCGCTGCTGACGGTGGCGGTGGCGGGCATGTCGGTTTCGTCCAACAACATGCCGCATGCGGTGCTGACGTTGCTGATGCTGCTGGCCGGCCTGGGCCTCGGTTTCGTGCTGCCCAATCTGACCGTGTTTGCGCAGCAGACGGCCGGCCGTACGCATCTGGGCATTGCCACGGCGCTGCTGCAATCGCTGCGCATGGTGGGCGGCATGGTGGGCACGGCGCTGGTCGGCACGCTGGTGAGCGAGCGCTATGCCTCGGGCGTTGCCAATGCACTGAGCGCCGACAGCGCGACGCAGTGGCTGCATCAGCTTGCCGATCCCGAAATTCTCATCGATCATGACGCGCAAGCCGCCTTGCTCTCGCAGTTGCATGCTGCCGGCCACGACGGTGCGGCGCTGCTCGAAGCTGCGCGCCATGTCCTGGTGAGTGCTATCCATATCGGCCTCATCGTGGCGACGGTGGCGGCGCTGATGGGCCTCTGGCATGTGCGCCGGGTGCCGCCCGTGGTGCTGCACCATGTCGAGCCCGTGCAACATACGGAATAGGCGGGACACGCCGGAGCGGTTAGCATGCGCGGTTTCCCAGCAATCTCAGCCCTGATCGATGACCTCTGAACGCGAACGCTTCGCCGTCATGCACCAGTTCGGCCGCACCTATCGTGCGTTCATGTCCGCCTTCGAGGCGCATGTCGGCCAGCCGATGCCGCGCTGGCGCATCCTGCTGGCGCTGCACGACAACACCGGCGGCGGCATGGCTCAGAAACAGCTCGCCGAGCGCCTGCAGATGGACCCTGGCGCGCTCACCCGCCAGCTCAAGGTGCTGGAGCAGCTCGGCTGGATCGAACGCGCAACCGATGCGCGCGACAACCGTCTGACCAACGTGTCGCTGTCAGACGCCGGCTTGGCCGTCGTGCTTGACTGCATGCCGCGCCGCATCGCCTTCATCAATGCCACGCTCGATGGGCTGCCGGACGATCTCGTCCACGCGTTGTCCGAAGCGCTGGCGCAAATTGAAACACGCCTGGCTGAAGTGCCGGCGCTGGCCACCGCGGCCTCTACCGCATCCGATAGCAAATCCGCAGATCAGCCCGCAGACCGCTAATGCGCGCTGAATGCGTTCCGGAGACAACCATGTCCATGGTGATCAACAGCGCGCTGTACCGCAACGGCAAGCGTGAGCGCGACCTGTCCGTCGAGGCCATCAGCGACGTGCTGCACACGCCGGGCTCGTTTGTCTGGCTCGGTTTGCATGAGCCCGACAACGCGATGCTCGACCGCGTGCAGGAGGAATTCGGCCTGCACGATCTCGCCATTGAAGACGCGCGCAACGCGCACCAGCGGCCCAAGCTGGAGGTGTACGGCGATGTGCTCTTCATCGTGCTGAACACCGCGCAGATGGAAAACGGTAACGTCGTTTTTGGCGAGACGCACCTGTTTGTCGGCCGGGACTTTCTTGTCTCGGTGCGGCATGGGCCGTCGGCGTCGTATTCGCCGGTGCGTGAGCGTTGCGAGCGCACGCCGCAACTGCTGGCCAAGGGCGCGCCGTTTGCGCTGTACGCGGTGATGGACTTTGTGGTCGACAACTATCAGCCAGTGCTCGAACGCCTGCAGGAAGAGTTCGAGCAGATCGAAAGCCAGATCTTTGGCGACACGTTCGATCGCGCGGCCATTGAGCGGCTCTATACGCTCAAGCGCCAGCTTCTGCGCTTGCGCAACGCCGCGCTGCCCGTGGAAGACATCGCCGGTCAGCTTGTGCGCCTGCATGAAGACGTGGTCCCCAAAGAACTGCGCGCGTATTTTCGGGATATTGCCGACCATGCGCATCGCGCGGTGGGAGCACTCGATGTGATTCGGGAAATGTTGACCACGGCCATCTCCGTAAACGTGGCGCTGGTGTCGGTCACGCAGAACGACATCGTGAAGCGCCTGGCGGGGTGGGGCGCTATTCTGGCAATTCCGACCGTGGTGTTCAGCAACTACGGAATGAACTTCAAGGGCATGCCGGAGCTGGAGCATCCGGCGGGGTATCCCATCGTGCTGGCATGCACGGCCACCGCTTGCGTGTGGCTGTATCGCAAGCTGCGCAAATCGGGCTGGATCTAGGAGACAAGAGATGGCGCGCTGCTGCTGGGCGGGGGAAGACCCGCTGATGATCGCGTACCACGACACCGAGTGGGGCGTGCCCTCGCACGATGATCGTCACCTCTACGAGATGCTGATCCTGGAAGGGGCGCAGGCAGGGCTGTCATGGCAAACCATCCTGCGCAAGCGGGCGCGCTATCAGGAAGTATTCGAGGGGTTTGATGCGGCACGCGTGGCGGGCTTTACGCCGGCACGCATCGAAAAGCTGCTGGCCGATCCGGGCATCGTGCGCAATCGGGCCAAGGTCGAGGGCGCTGTCATCAACGCGCGCAAGGTGTTGGAGCTTCAGGAAGAAATGGGTTCGCTTGACGCATTCCTGTGGGCGTTTGTCGGTGGCAAGACCATCGTCAACCGCTGGGACAGCTACCGCGATGCACCCGCTGCGACCGATGCGTCCAAGGCGATGAGCAAGGCGCTGGTCAAGCGCGGCTTCAAGTTTGTCGGCCCGACCATCTGCTACGCCTTCATGCAGGCCACCGGCATGGTCGACGACCATGAAGCGGGGTGCTTTCGCGCTGGCAAGGCCTAGTCCTCGAGGCCTCTTCTTGATCCGGCCAATGTCCGTTATTCTCGCCAGTCCCAACACTGACGGAGTCGTTCTTCATGTCGCTGAATTTCCTTGGCATTGCCGGTAGCCTGCGCCGCAAGTCCACCAACCAGGGCCTGCTGCGTGCGGCATCCACCCGCCTGCCCGCTGGCGTTGAAATGGACCTGGCCGACCTGACGGATATTTCGTTCTACAACGCCGACATCACGGACAAGCCAGCCTCGGTGGTGCGCGTGCTCGAACAGATCGGGCGCGCCGATGCGCTGGTGCTGGCCTGCCCCGAATACAACTACTCGCTGGCGCCGGCGCTGAAGAACATTCTGGACTGGGCCTCGCGCGAGCCCAACAACGCGTTGCTGGCAGGCAAGCCGGTCGCGATCCTGGGCGCGGGCGGCGGCATGGGCACGTCGCGCGCGCAGTACCACCTGCGTCAGGTGTGCGTGTATCTGGACCTGCATCCGTTGAACAAGCCGGAAGTGTTTGCCAACGCGTTTGCCGGCGGCTTCACCGCCGATGGCGATCTGACGGACGAGCGCATCGCCGGCCTGATCACCGAGCAGATGCAGGCGCTGGCCAACTGGACGCTGAAGCACAAGGCTTGAATGAAGCCTTGCGGTAGATGAATTATTCGCCGGCGTGCAGCGTACGGTTGCGCCCGGCGAGTGAGCCGGCCACGAGCGAGGCCAGCGCAATCGCGCTGAACAGCCATCCCATCACGGCCCAGCTGCCCGTCAGATCGTGCAGCACACCCATGAGATACGGCCCCGCAGCGGCCATGGTGTAGCCAATGCCCTGCGTCATGGCCGACAGGCTTGCCGCCACGCGCGCATCGGCCGAGCGCAGCACGATGAGCGACAGCGCCACGCTGAAATTGCCGCCCTGGCCGAGTCCCAACAAGACCGCCCACCACCACAGCGTTGACAGCGGTGCGTACAGGCAGCCGATCAGGCCTGCCCAGCACATCAGCATCATCAGGACCACGGCGGGGCGTTGATCGCGCCCGAGCCGCGCTACAAACGGCCCGCCCAGCGCGGTGATGAGCTGCACGAGAATCGACACCGCCACCACCACGCCGGACTGCACGGCGGATAGCCCGCGGTCCTGCAAGATCACAGGCAGCCAGCCGAACACGCAATACGCCAGCGACGATTGCAGCCCCATATGGAGCGTCACCTGCCAGGCAATCGGCTTGTTCCACAGCGACACACGCTGCAGCCGCGTGGCCGCGCCCTTACCGTGCGCATGCCGCATATGCGGCCACCAGCCGACAAAGGCCAGCAGAGCGGGCAGGGCCCAGAATGCCAGCGCGGGTTGCCAGCCGCCCAGCCATGCTGAAAGCGGCGCGCTTGCGCCGGCCGCCACTGCCGCACCAAAGCACAGCGCCATGGTGTAGACGCCGGTCATCAGGTCTGCCTGCCGGCCGAAATCACGCTTGACGATGCCCGGCAACAGAATGCCCGTTACGCCAATGCAGGCGCCCGCCGCCAGCGTGCCGATGAAGAGCGGTGCAACGCCACCCGCACTGCGCAACGCAATGCCTGCCGCCAACGCAATCAGCAAGCCGCCCACGGCGCGTTCTGCGCCAAACCGGCGAGCCAGCACCGCGGCAGCCGGCGCAAACAGGCCGAGGCACAGCACCGGCAGGGTCGTCAACAAGCCCGCCGTGGCGCCAGACAGCCCGGTGCCCGCTGTCACCTGTTTAAGCACGGGCGACAGGCTCGACAAGGCTGGTCGCAGATTCACACCCACCAGCACCAACCCCACCACGAGCAGGATCAGGGCGCCGGATGAACGGGGTGCAGCGGCGTCATGTGCAGCAGGAGATGGCGGCGAGTGCGGTGTGTGGGACATGGCAGAACAGGCGTGTGGGCAAGCTGCCGATTGTAGGGCGCGCGCCGAATTGGTGCATGCGCGTCGTCCAACCCCGAGGATGCCGACTCCGAAATTACGTAGGGTTGAGTCGCGCAGCCAGGTCGGCCAGCACATCTTCGGAGGGTGCGCCGCGCTCGGCGGCCAACGCCAGCGCACGCCGTGTGAGTGCGGTGTACAGCGCAGCGTGATCGGCGCCGAGCGCATCGAGCGCTTGCAGATGTTTGTCGATCACGCCGCCGTCTCCGCGTGAAACGGGGCCCGCCAGTGCGCCAGCCAGACCGCGTGCGCGCGCTGCGGCCAGCGTGCCATCCACGAGCGGCCACATGGCCGCGACAGCGGCGTCACGGTCGATGCCCGCGGCTTCCCACAAAGTGGCGGCTTCATGCAGTGCGCACAGCAGGAAGCTGGCCGCGTAGTTGGCGCCGGCGTGATACAGGGCGCGTTGCCCGGCACGCACCTTCAGCGGCGTGCAGCCGAGCCGCCATGCAAAGCTGGACAGCGCCGCATCGTGGGGGGCGTCGGCGTCAATGGCGATGGAGGCGCCGCCCAGACGCTCAGCGTCATCCGGCAAACCGGCAAACAGAAATAGCGGGTGGAAGCTGGCGGTCGCCGCGCCGGCTTGGCGGGCGGCATCGAGCAAGTCGCGTTCGCCGGCGCCGCTGCAGTGGAGTACGAGCTGGCCCGGTCGCCAGCGCACGTTGCCGACGACGCCCGGGATGGCGTCATCCGGCACGGTCACGAATACCCAATCGGCGGCGTCCGCCACGCCTTGTGCATCGACGGTCTTTGCTCCCGTGGCTTGTGCGAGCCACGCGGCGGGCGCGGCCGACCGGTTTGCAACCGCCACGGTGCGCACGCCTGCATCGTGTGCCCGCGTGGCCAATGCCCGCGCCAGCCGCCCCGTGCCAATCCAGCCCACGGAAACGGGCGCTTCGATTGCAAAAGACGTCATAGCAAACCTCGAATTTTTATCGTCAGCATCTTATAGCGAAGCATCGTCCGTAGACTGAGATGCGGCTATTACGCGCTCTGCCACTGCGGCCGGTAAACTGCACGGCTTTACCGGCAGCGTTGGGCCGGGTGTGAGCAGGCGGTTTTCCTCAGGCGGACATGTCAGTGCAAGCAGGTGGTATGCAAAGCAAAAGTAGGGCAACACTCATCGGACTCATCGCGGTGCTTCTGTGGAGTTCGATCGTCGGGTTGATCCGCGGTGTGAGCCAGCATCTGGGGGCTGTGGGCGGCGCCGCCATGATCTACACCGTCGCGTCGGTGCTGTTGGTATTCACGGTCGGTTTCAATCATCTGAGGACGTTTCCGCGGCGCTACCTGCTGTGGGGCAGCCTGCTGTTTGTGTCTTACGAGCTGTGCCTCTCGCTGTCGATCGGCTATGCCAGCAGCGCGCGGCAGGCGATTGAAGTCGGGATGGTCAATTACCTGTGGCCGACGTTCACGATGCTGTCCGCCATCGCCTTCAACAATCAGCGGGCGAATGCGCTGATCGTGCCGGGCGTGCTCGTGTCCATCCTCGGGATCTGCTTCGTGCTGGGCGGCGATCAGGGACTGGATATCGCCGGCATGGCCGGGAACGTCAAGGACAACCCGCTCAGTTACGGCTTGGCCTTTGCAGGCGCGGTGATCTGGGCGGCGTACTGTACGGTCACCAGCCGGATTGCCGACGGCAAGAACGGCGCAACGCTGTTTTTCATCCTGACCGCGCTGGCCCTGTGGATCAAGTTCTTCGCCACGGGCGGCGGTGCACTGCATTTCAACGTGTCAGCGGTGATCTACCTTGCGCTGGCCGCGTCCGCAATGGGGTTTGGCTACGCGGCGTGGAACGTCGGCATCCTGCACGGCAACGTCACCGTGCTGGCGGGCGCGTCGTATTTCATCCCCGTATTTTCTGCGGCCCTCGCAGCGGCGCTGTTGCATACACCGCTGTCGTTTGCGTTCTGGAAGGGCGCATCGATGGTGGTTGCCGGGTCGATCCTGTGCTGGCTTGCTACGCGCGGTGGCCGCGCAAGGGCGTTGTCTTCGTCGAAGTCCTCCGCCTGACGCAAGAAAGGCCACACGGGGGCCTTGAATGCCCCCGATATTCCGCAATTAACTGCCAAGCATTCAAGAAAACCGCAGATGGAGCCAGCACGGGAACGGGGCGTGCTAGATGCCGGGTAAGCCGCTGCGCCACGACGGAACGGCGGCATACCAACGCAGAAACAGGAGGCATCATGTTGAGCACCATTCTCATCATCGTTCTCATCTTGCTGCTGATCGGCGCGCTGCCGTCGTGGCCGTACAGCCGGGGGTGGGGCTACGGGCCGACGGGTGGGCTCGGACTGATCGTGGTGATCGTGGTCATTCTTGTGCTGCTGGGCTATATCTGACACCCGGGCCGGCGCCGATGTGCGCAGGGTCCTGAGCATCGCCTGACCGGTTGTCGGGGGTTGGCTGAGCTCCGTGGCGGGGCGAGTGTCTTGCCGACGCTTGACTGGGCATAATCCCAGCTGCGTTCCCGAAGGACACCTCCCATGAAGACAGGTCGACACGCCGGCAGCCGCGCGCCCGGCGGTCGCGCCCGATTTACGCCGCTGGTGCTGGCCCTGCTGCTGGCCGGCTGCGCGGTCGGGCCCGATTACCACACGCCGCCACTGAGCGGCACCGAAGCCCCGCAAGGCTGGCACGCCACGCTGCCGCATCACGGCAGCCGCATGGCGCTGGCGCGCTGGTGGGAGCAGTTCCACGACCCAGTGCTGTCCCAACTGGTGGAGCACGCGGATGCGACCAGCCCGACGATCGCGCAGGCCGTCGGCCGCGTGCGTGAGGCGCGTGCGAGCGTTTCCACCAGCCAGGCTGCACTGTTTCCGCAACTGAAAGGTTCCGGCTCCGCGACGCGGCAGGGCGGGTTTGGTGGTAGCCAGTTTGGCGGCGTGGGCGGGCTTTCTGCTGGCGCGCTGAATCCGACGCTGGGGCTGGGAACGATTACCACTTTGGCGGCGCAGGTCGACGCCTCGTGGGAGATCGACCTCTTCGGCGGCAAACGCCGCAGCCTGGAAGGCGCCGATGCGCGGCTGACGGCCAGCGAAGCCGATTGGCACGACGCGCGCGTATCGCTCGCCGCCGAGGTCGCCAACACCTACTTGCAGCAACGCGAGTGCGAGGCGCTGGTGAATATCGGCGCGGCAACGCTGTCGTCCCGGCAAGAAACGCTGCAACTGACCGAGCGTAAATTCCACGCGGGCTTTGTCGCGCCGGCTGATTTTGCGCAAGCGCAAGCCACGGTGGGCGATGCCGTCAATGCGCTGGAAGGCCAGCGTGCGCAATGTGCGCAGGGCATCGACAAGCTCGTCACGCTCACCGGCATCGACCATGATGCGCTGAACGGGCTGCTGTCCAAGGACAGCGCGCAGATTCCGGTGCCACCCAATGCCGGCGTGCCCGATGTGCCGGCGCAGGTGCTGTCGCAACGGCCGGATGTGTCGTCGGCCGAGCGCGCGGTGGCGGGTGCCAGCGCGGATATCGGTGTGGCGGTGGCAAGCCGCTTGCCATCGATCACGCTGGCGGGCTCCATCGGCATCAATTCGTACCGCCTTGGCGGCCAATCGTTGACGAGCAAATCCTGGTCGTTCGGGCCGTCGGTGTCGTTGCCGATCTTTGACGGCGGCACGGGCGCGGCGCGCGTGGAAACAGCGCGTGCGCGTTACGACCAAGCGCTGGCCAGCTATCGCGGCAAAGTGCGCCAGGCCGTGCAGGAAGTGGAAGACGCGCTGGTGCGTCTGGATGCTTCCGATCGTCGCGTCGATGCTGCCACGATGGCCGATGCGCAATATGCGAAGGTGCTGGAAGCGTCGAATGCGCGCTACCGCCTCGGTGCCGGCAGCCTGCTGCAGCTCGAGGATGTGCGGCGCACAGCGTTGCAGGCTTCGCAGTCCCTGGCGGCAGTCAAGCTCGAACGCGCGCAGGCCTGGGTTGCGCTCTACAAGGCCGTGGGCGGCGGCTGGCGCGACGATGCCCCCAACCCTGATCCCGATACCAAGATTACTGCGCCGACCGCACAGGGCGGGGCGCATACCGGAAACGCTTCATGACAGGACAACGCGTTTGGATGGCCGTGCTGGCGGTGTTGCTTGCCGGCGCGCTGGCGGCGTGCGGCAAATCTGCGCCCGAGAACAAGAAAAAGGAGCAGCTGCCAGCCAAGCCGGCGCTGGCCGTCAACGTCGCGCACCTGGCGCAGCATGTGTGGCCGCGCATCGCCACGGCCAGCGGTGCCGTGCAGCCGTGGCAGGAAGCCAGCATCGGCGCCGAGGTGAGCGGGCTGAAGCTGGCGGAAGTGCTCGTCAACGTGGGCGATGTGGTCAAGCAAGGCCAACTGCTTGCCCGTCTGTCGGATGAAACCGTGCGCGCCGATGTGGCTGCGCAACGCGCCAGCCAGGCCGAAGCCGAGGCATCGGCCGCGCAAGCCGCCGGCGAGGCGCACCGCGCGCACGAACTCGACAAGAGCGGTGCGATCAGCCAACAGGATCTGATCCAGTACGACACGCAGGCCAAGACAGCGGCTGCCAAGCTGGCCGCAGCACGCGCGCAGTTCGAGAGCCAGCAATTGCGCTTGCGCTACACGCGTGTGGTCGCACCCGACGACGGCGTCATCAGCGCCCGCACGGCCACCGTGGGCGCCGTGGTGTCCTCAGGCACCGAACTCTTCAAACTCATCCGGAAGAACCGCCTGGAATGGCGCGCCGAAATGCACGGCGACGTCCTGCCCCGCATTCAGCTCGGTCAGGCCGCACGCCTGCGCCGCATGGATGGCGGCGTGGTGAACGGCCGTGTGCGCCAGGTCGCTCCCACGGTCGACGCCAACACGCGCAATGGTCTCGTCTACGTTGATCTGCCGCCGGAAGCTGCAACGTCCGGCGTGAAGGCAGGCATGTATCTCTCGGGCGATGTGCTGCTGGGCGATGCGCCGGCCGCGACGTTGCCGGAGACCGCCGTGTTCTCGCGCGATGGTTACGACTACGTGATGGTGATTGGCGAGCAGGGCCGCGTGCGGCAGACCAAAGTGACGGTTGGCCGCCGCCGGGATGGGCAAGTCGAAATCGTGCAGGGCATTGGCGCGAAGGACGGCATTGTGGCTGCAGGCGCCGCCTTCCTGACCGATGGCGATGTGGTGCGTGTGGCGGCCCTCGGTGCAGCCTCCATGCCCGCTGCGTCGGCGCCCGCAGCCGGAGCCAAGCCATGAACTTCTCCTCCTGGGCGATCCGCAAGCCGATTCCGTCGATCCTGCTGTTCATCCTGATCACGGTGGCGGGGTTGGTGTCGTTCAAGATGCTGTCGATCCAGAATTTTCCGGACATCGACTTTCCGGCGGTTTCCGTGACGGCCAGCCTGCCGGGCGCCACGCCCACGCAGATGGAAACCGAAGTCACGCGCAAGATCGAAGACAGCATAGCGAGCATCGGCGCGATCAAGCACATCACGTCCACCATCAACGACGGCAGCTCGACGACGATGGTCGAGTTCCAGCTCGAGAAGGATGTGCAGGAAGCCGTGAACGACGTGCGCGATGCCGTCAGCCGCATCCGCGCGCAGCTGCCGTCCGACGTGCAGGAACCCGTCATCTCGCGTGTGACGTTCGCGAGCATGCCCGTGCTGACGTACGCCGTGGAAGCGTCCGACATGGATGCGGAGGATCTCTCCTGGTTCGTCGATAACACGGTCAACAAGCGGCTGCTGTCGGTGCATGGCGTGGCCAAGGTGACGCGCCAGGGCGGTGTGGACCGCGAAGTGCGCGTGCAGCTTGACCCCGTGCGCCTGCAGGCGTTGAACGTGTCGGCGGCGGACATCAGCGCGCAAGTGCGCGGCATGCAGCAGGAAGCGCCGGGTGGGCGCGGCAATATCGGCGGGCAGGAGCAGGCCGTGCGCACGCTCGGCACGGTGAAGAGCGCGCGCGAACTGGCGCAGATGGACATCCCGTTGTCCGATGGCCGGCGCATTCGCCTGTCGGATGTGGCCGACGTGCGCGATACCGCGGCCGAGCCACGCCAGATGGCGCTGTTCGACGGCAAGGCTGTCGTGAGCTTCCAGGTGTTCCGCTCGCGCGGCGCAAGCGAAATCTCGGTGGCCAAGGGCGTACGCGAAGCGCTGGCCGCGCTGCAGGCCGAGCGGCCCAACGTGCATGTGACCGAGGTCTACAACATGGTCAAGCCGGTGTCGGACGCGTACACCGCGTCGATGCACGCGCTGTACGAAGGCGCCATCCTCGCCGTGATCGTGGTGTGGCTGTTCCTGCGCGATTGGCGTGCCACGTTCGTGTCCGCCGTGGCATTGCCGCTGTCGATCATCCCGACGTTCGCGGCCATGCAGTTGCTCGACTTCACGCTCAACGGGATCACACTGCTGGCGCTCACGCTGGTGGTCGGGATTCTGGTCGACGACGCGATCGTGGAGGTCGAGAACATCGTGCGCCACCTGCGCAACGGCAAGAAGCCGCTGGAGGCGGCGATGGAAGCGGCGCAGGAAATTGGTCTGGCCGTGGTGGCGACATCGCTCACGCTGGTGGCGGTGTTTCTGCCGACGGCGTTCATGGGCGGTATCTCGGGCAAGTTCTTCAAACAGTTCGGATGGACAGCCTCGCTGGCGGTGCTGGCCTCGCTGCTGGTGGCGCGGCTGCTCACGCCAATGATGGCGGCATATATGCTGAAGCCGCAGGACGAGCCCAACCGTGACGGCTGGGTCATGACGCGCTATCTGCAGGCGGCACGCTGGTGTCTCGAGCATCCGTGGAAGACAGGCGGCATGGCCGCAGCGTTCTTCGTCGTGTCGGTTGGCATCATCGGGCTGATTCCTGCAACGTTCCTGCCACCCGAAGACTGGGCGCAGTTGCAGATGACGGTGGAAAGCCCGCCCGGCAGCACGATCGCGCAAACGCGTGACAACACCGAGCGCGTGCGCAAGATCGTGATGCAGCACAAGGAAGTCCGTCACGTCTATACGGCCATCGGCTCGGGCGTGATGGCCGGTGTGCCGGGCTCCAGCGGGGGAGAGGTGCGCACCGGCACGCTCACGATCTCGCTCACCGACCGGCATGACCGTCACATCAAGCAGCAGGGCGTTCAACGGCAGTTGCGCGAAATGCTGGAAGGCGTGCCGGGCGTGCGGATCTCGTTTGGCGCGGTGGGCTCCGGCGAGCAACTCCAGGTGGTGCTTGCCGGCGACGACCCCGCCACGCTTCAGCAGGCCGCGCGCGATGTGATGCGGGACCTGCGTACCGTGCCGGGGCTAGGTGCGGTCACGTCGTCAGCGAGTCTGCTGCGGCCCGAAATCGTCATCCGCCCGGACTTTGCGCGCGCGGCGCAGCAAGGCGTAACCGCTGCCGCCATCGGCCAGGCCGTGCGCGTGGCCACCGCCGGCGACTACGACGTCAACCTACCCAAGCTGAACCTGCCCGAGCGGCAGGTGTACATCCGCGTTGAACTCGATCCAAAGGCACGTAACCAGATCGACACGATCCGGCAGTTGCGCGTGCCGGGCCGCAACGGGGCGGTGCCGCTGGAAAACATCGCCGATATTTCCATCGGCAGCGGCCCCGCGCAGATCGACCGGTATGACCGCAGCCGCAACGTCACCATCAGCGTCGGGCTGGAGGGGCGCGCGCTGGGCGATACCAACATGGCCGTGGAGGCGCTGCCGTCCATCAAGAACCTGCCGCAAGGTGTTCGCCGCATTGCCTCGGGCGATGTGGAGGGCATGCAGGAGCTGTTCAGTAGCTTCTTCCTCGCCATGTTTGCTGGCGTGCTGTGCGTGTACGCAGTGCTCGTGCTGCTGTTCCACGACTTCACGCAGCCGGTGACGATTCTGGCGGCGCTGCCGCTGTCGGTGGGTGGCGCGTTCGGGCTCTTGGCGCTGTTCGGCTTCAGCTTGTCGCTGCCGGCGTTGATTGGCTTGCTGATGCTGATGGGCATCGTCACCAAGAACTCGATCCTGCTGGTCGAATACGCCATCGTTGCGCGACGCGATCTCGGCATGTCGCGCACCGAGGCCATCATCGATGCCTGCCACAAGCGCGCCCGCCCCATCGTCATGACCACGGTAGCCATGACTGCCGGCATGGTGCCGATGGCGCTCGGCCTGGAGGGCGATGCAGGTTTCCGCGCGCCGATGGCGGTGGCGGTGATCGGCGGTCTGCTGACTTCCACGCTGCTGAGCCTGCTCGTGGTGCCGGTGGTGTTCGAGAAGGTCGACGACTTCAAGGAGTGGGCGCTACGCAAGTTCCGCGGTGCGCGCCATCACGGGCATCGGGCAGAAGCCGCGTCGGAGCACGGCCTGCGCTAGGTGTAGCATCGGGCGGACCGTCAACGTACCGCGCTGTGGAGACCGCCCATGCCCGATGCCGTGCTGTTCCAGTCCGATGGCCCGGTCTGCACCATCCTGCTCAATCGGCCCGAGTGCCGCAATGCGGTGGACGGGCCGACCGCCGCGGCGCTGCTCAACGCGTTCGAGCGTTTCGAAGCCGATAGCGCGCTACGCGTTGCCGTGCTGGGCGGCACCGGCGGCCACTTCTGTGCCGGCGCCGATCTGACGGCCGTGGGCGATCCTTCCAGACGCAATCATCTCGATCCCGATGGCGGTATGCCTGGCCCGATGGGCCCATCCCGCATGGCGCTCTCCAAGCCGCTCATCGCTGCGGTCAGCGGCTATGCCGTGGCGGGCGGGCTGGAACTTGCGCTGTTGGCCGACCTGCGCGTGATGGAGCGCGATGCCGTGTTCGGCGTGTTCTGCCGCCGCTGGGGCGTGCCGCTTATCGACGGCGGTACGGTGCGCTTGCCGCGCATCATCGGCATGGGTCGCGCACTGGACATGATCCTGACCGGCCGTGCCGTGCCAGCTGACGAGGCGCTCGACATGGGGCTTGCCAATCGCGTGGTCGGCACCGGCGAAGCGCTGGCCGCGGCACAGAAGCTTGCCCGAGACATCGCCGCTTTTCCGCAGCAATGCATGCTGGCCGATCGGGCATCGGCGTATGCACAGTGGGATTTGCCATTGGCGGCAGCGCTGCAGCAGGAGGGCGCTCGAGGTACGCCGATCGTGTTTGCCGAGGGGGTGGAAGGCGCCGCGCGATTCGTGGGCGGCGCCGGGCGGCATGGCGAATAACCGAATTGCGCGCCGAGCGGGTTTTTGCCTCTAAAAAGTCAACCCGAAATCCGAGGGGGCTTTGAGTTGACCGATTGCTGCTTTCATCAATGGCATCAGCCGTTAAAATTCTCGCTTTCCTGAAAATAATGGACGCAATGACGTCCAGATAATGTAAGGGTGGTGTGGGAGTTTCGTCGCGACATACAGCGTTGCCAACGCTGTCGGCGCGTGCATCCGCGACGGTTTTGCCTCTCGCGCGGAGCGTTGCGGGCCGATCCAAAATTTCCTCTGTTTTCAATCAAGCGCGGGTCATCCCGTGCCGATAGTGCCCGGGCGCTTTGCGTGAGTGCTCGAAATAACATTTTAGAAAATCAGATTTAAGTATTTTTAAGGGAGAAGTCGAATGAAGCAAACCTCGAAATTGATGATTGCCGGCGCCGCCGCGGTGGCACTCGGCATGCTCGGCGGCTGCGCGACCGAATCGTCGCAGGCGCTGCCGGTTGCCAAGGTGGAAAGCGCAAGCCGTCCATACGCCGGCGTGCGGGCCCCGATTGCGGTGGGCAAATTCGATAACCGCTCGGCGTACATGCGCGGCGTGTTCTCGGATGGCGTGGACCGCTTGGGCGGCCAGGCCAAGACCATCCTGATCACGCATCTGCAGCAGACGAACCGTTTCTCGGTGCTCGACCGCGACAACATGGCCGAGATCAAGCAGGAAGCCGCCATCAAGAACACCGCACAGAAACTCAAGGGCGCTGACTACGTCATCACCGGCGACGTGACCGAGTTCGGCCGCAAGGAAACCGGCGATCAGCAACTGTTCGGCATCCTCGGCCGCGGCAAGGAGCAGGTGGCCTACGCCAAGGTCGCGCTGAACGTGGTGAACATCTCGACGTCGGAAGTCGTGTATTCGGTGGGCGGCGCGGGTGAGTACAAGCTGTCGAACCGTGAAGTGATCGGCTTTGGCGGAACAGCCAGCTACGACTCGACGCTCAACGGCAAGGTGCTGGACCTGGCCATGCGCGAAGCGGTGAACAACCTGGTCAACGGCATCGAAAGCGGTGCCTGGAAGCCGGGCGCGCAATAAGCGCAGACGCAGTCAAAACAAAAACACGAAATAAGGGGTAACAACAGTCATGAGCAAGGTGTTTGCGATGTGGCGCGTGGCGGCCGGTGTGGCCGTCGGGAGTGCAATGCTGGCCGGTTGCGCTGGTCCGAAGCCGCTGTACCAATGGGAAGGCTACCAACCGCAGGTGTATCAGTACTTCAAGGGTGAAGCGAAGGAAGCCCAGGTGGCTGAGCTGGAGCGCGGCCTGGAGAAGATCAAGGCGACGAATGGCGCCGTGCCGCCGGGCTATCACGCCCAACTGGGCATGCTGTATTCGGGCCTCGGCAAGGACGACCAGATGGTCCAGGAGTTCAATACCGAGAAGGCACTGTTTCCGGAGTCGGCAACGTACATCGATTTCCTGATGAAGAACGTGAAGAAGGGGACCAACTGATGGCCAAGCGCTTTCTGAAACTGTTTGCCGCGGCCGGCGTGGTGACCCAGATGGCGGGTTGTGCTGTGCCGACCAAGAACGTCGACTATGCAGCCTTCAAGGCCAGCAAGCCGCGTTCGATCGTGGTGCTGCCGCCGCTGAATGAATCGCCCGACGTGGGCGCCACCTACGGCATGCTGTCGCAAGTGACGGTGCCGCTGGCAGAGGCGGGTTATTACGTACTGCCTGTCGCGCTGGTGGATGAAACCTTCCGCCAGAACGGCCTGAACACCGCAGGCGACATCCACGGCGTGCCGGTGGCCAAACTGCATGACATCTTCGGTGCAGATGCGGCGCTGTACATCACGGTCACGCAGTACGGCAGCAAGTACATGGTGGTGAGCAGCTCCACCGTTGTGTCGGCCGATGCCAAGCTGGTCGACCTGAAGAGCGGGCAGACGCTCTGGACGGGCCGCGCCAGCGCGTCCAACAACGAAGGCGGAAACAACTCGGGCGGCGGCCTGATCGGCATGCTGGTGTCGGCGGCCGTCAACCAGATCATCGCCAACGTGACCGACCAGGGCTACAAGGTGGCCGGTACGACCAGCGCGCGCCTGCTGTCGGCCGGGCAACCGGGCGGGTTGCTGTATGGTCCGCGCTCGCCGAAGTACGGCACGGACTAAGCTGCCGTCTGCCGCAAGAAAAAACGCCAACCAGCGCAAGCCGGTTGGCGTTTTTCTTTGGTGCTATCGACTTTTAAGCCGTCGCACCTTCGTCCTGCGTCGCCTTGCTTCCCGCATGCAGCGCATTGGCATGCTTGGCGCGCAAGCGGCGCGTGGCTTCCACCATGCCTTGCAGTGCCGCTTCCACTTCCGGCCAGCCGCGCGTCTTCAGGCCGCAGTCGGGGTTGACCCACAGGCGTTGCACCGGCAGAACCTGGGCGGCCTTGTCGAGCAACGCTTCCATCTCTTCCACACGTGGCACTCGCGGCGAATGGATGTCGTACACGCCCGGCCCAATCTCGTTCGGGTATGCAAACTCCCCAAACGCGTCCAGCAGTTCCATGTTCGAACGCGAGGTCTCGATGGTGATCACGTCGGCATCCATCGATGCGATGGCCGGCAGGATGTCGTTGAACTCCGAATAGCACATGTGAGTGTGGATCTGCGTGTCGTTACGCACGCCGGAGGCCGACACGCGGAACGCACGCGCCGCCCACTCCAGGTAGCCCGGCACATCGGATGCGCGCAACGGCAGGCCTTCGCGGAAAGCCGGCTCGTCGATCTGGATGGCGGCAATGCCGGCGGCTTCCAGATCGCACACTTCGTCACGCAGGGCCAGGGCGATCTGCAGCGCGGTCTGCTCGCGCGGCTGGTCGTCGCGCACGAACGACCATTGCAACATCGTCACGGGGCCGGTCAGCATGCCCTTCATCGGCTTGGCGGTCAGGCTTTGTGCGTACTTGGACCACTCGACCGTCATCGCTTCCGGGCGGTACACGTCGCCGTAGATCACGGGCGGCTTTACGCAGCGCGAGCCGTAGCTCTGCACCCAGCCGTTGGCGGTGAAGGCGTAGCCCCACAGCAACTCGCCGAAGTATTCGACCATGTCGTTGCGCTCGGCTTCTCCGTGCACGAGCATGTCGAGGCCGAGGGCTTCCTGACGGCGCACGACGTCCGTAATCTCGGCGCGCATGCGTTGCAGGTAATCCAATGCGGGCAGTTCGCCGCGCTTGTGCTGTGCGCGCGCCTGACGAATTTCCGCTGTTTGCGGGAACGAACCGATGGTGGTGGTCGGCAGCAACGGCAGGTTCAGGCGGGCTTGCTGCGCTTCAGCCCGGGCAACGTAGGGCGCGGCGCGCTCGGCATCTTCTGCGCGGATCGCGGCCACGCGCTTCTTGACGCTCGCGTTGTGCACGCGGCGCGATTCGGCACGCGAGGCGATGGCGGCGCGGTTGTCATCGAGCGCCTGCTGCACGGCAGCGGGACCTTCGACCAGCGCGAGCTTGAGGATCGCCAGTTCGTCCAGCTTCTGGCGCGCGAAGGCGAGCCACCCCTTCAGTTCGTCGTCGAGCTTTGTCTCTGCGGACAGGTCAACCGGCACATGCAGCAGCGAGCAGCTCGGCGCCACCCACAGGCGATCGCCAAAGGCGTCGGCCAGCGGCGCCACGCGCTCCAGCACGCGCGCGAGATCGGAGCGCCAGATGTTGCGGCCGTCGACCACGCCAGCGGAGAGCACCTTGTCTGCGGGCCACGGCGCGAAGGCGCCAAGCTGTTCCGGCGCACGCACGAGATCCAGGTGCACGCCATCGACCGGCAGGGATTTGATCAGTGCAGCGTGGTGGGACGCGGCTTCGAAGTACGTCGCCAGCAGCAGCTTCGGGCCGTTGGCAGCGGCCAGCGCCTGGAAAGCGGGGCCGAATGCGTCCACCCAGGCTTGCGGCAGATCCAGCACCAGCGCCGGTTCGTCGATCTGCACCCATTCCACATTCAGCGCGGCCAGGCGTTGCAGCACAGCCGCGTAAGCCTGAAGCACTTGCGGCAGCAGCGCGAGCTTGTCGGTCAAGCCGTTGCGCGCCTTGGCCAGATGCAGGAACGTCACCGGCCCGATGAGCGCCACCTTCACGCGGTGCCCCGAGGCCTGTGCCTCGCGCACTTCGTCGAACAGCCATTCGGTGCCGGGGCCCCATTGCCGATCGAGGAGGTCCGGCGTGAGTTCAGGCACGAGGTAGTGGTAATTCGTGTCGAACCACTTCGTCATTTCCATGGCGGCGTGGTCGGCATTGCCGCGCGCAAGGACGAACGATTGCGCCAGCGTCAGCTGCGCGGCGTCAAAGCCGTAGCGCGTGGGAATGGCGCCGAGCAGGGCGGCAGTCTGCAACACCTGGTCGTACCAGGCGAAATCGCCCACGGTCACGAAGTCGAGGCCGGCCTCGCGCTGGGCAGTCCAGTGGCGCTCGCGCAGGGCACGACCGGTGGCGCGCAGGTCGTCTTCGGACGAGGCGCCCTTCCAGAATGATTCGAGCGCGAACTTCAGCTCGCGTTGCGCGCCGATGCGCGGGTAGCCGAGGGTGTGGATGGTCGTCATAGTCTTCGCAGGACAAGCGATTCGTTTTTCAGTCCAGCGATGATCTGCGACCCGTTGTCATGAATCAAATGATATTATTTTCGATAATGTTGAATGAGATTCATATATTGGATATCGCAGGACCATGCTTGAAATCCGCCATCTACGCACGCTGATTGCCCTGGCCGACGGCGGCTCCGTGTCGCGCGCCGCCGAGCGGCTGCACCTGACGCAATCGGCGCTGTCGCATCAACTGCGCGCACTGGAGTCGCATTACGGGCTGGCCGTCGTGCGCCGCAAGGGGCAGACGGTGGAATTGACCGAAGCCGGGGAGCGCATGCTGGAACTCGCGCAAAAGGTCGTCGCCGACATCCAGACCGCCGAGCGCGACCTTGAACGCATCAAGGGCCGCGCGGCGGGCACGCTGCGCATCGCGCTGGAATGCCATACCTGCTTTGACTGGCTGATGCCCGTGATGGACGCCTTCCGCCAGCGCTGGCCCGAAGTCGAAATGGACCTCGTGTCGGGTTTCCACACGGATCCGCTCGCGCTGCTTAAGGACGGCCGCGCCGACGTCATCATCGGCTCCGACGCCAAGGTGCGGCGGGGCGTGGTGTTCGCGCCGCTGTTCCGCTTCGAGATCCTCGCCGTGCTGCCGGTCGACCACGCGCTGCGCAACAAGAAGTGGCTGGAAGCGAAGGACTTTACGGACCAGACGCTCATCACCTACCCCGTACCCGAAGAGCGCATCGATCTGATCCGCCAGGTGCTGACACCGGCCGGAATCGCATTCAACCGCCGCACGGCAGAGCTGACCATTGCCGTGCTGCAACTCGTTGCCAGCCGCCGCGGGCTGGCCGCGCTGCCGAGCTGGGGCATCAAGAATTACGTCGATTACGAATACGTGGTGGCCAAGCGTGTCGGCAAGGAGGGCCTTTGGAGCGATCTCTACGCCGCCATGACGCGCGACTATGCGCAGGCACCTTTTGCCCAGGACTTTATCGAGACGGCCAAGTCGATTTGCTTTGCGCAGCTGCCTGGGCTGATGCCGCTGGAGGCGTGATCAGGCGCGTTCCTTCTGCGGCAGGCGCGGCAGCTTGCCTTGCAGCCCGTCCTTGAGGAAGTCCAGCAAGTGTCGCGTCGCGAGCGTCCGGTATCGACTCGGCATCGCCAGCATGTAAAGGCGGCTGCCAAACACGCTGAACCGATATCCGGGCAGCACGCGTTTGACGTGACCCTCGTGCAGATCATCGGCTGCGGCGTAATAGGGCAGGATTCCGAGGCCATTGCCCGAACGCACGGCGGCTTGCAGGAACAGGTAGTTGTCGGAAGAGACGCCCGGGTCCAGCGTCACGAGTGTCCGCTCATCGCCCAGTTGCGCCGACAGCCGCAACGGTTGTCCGACGGCCGGCGCGCTGACGATGGTGTGGGCTGCGAGCGCGTCGAGCGTTTTCGGCACGCCATGCACGGCCAGGTAGTCCGGCGCGGCGCACAGCACCCAGTCCACTTCATCAAGCAGCGTGGCGACCAGCGTTTCCGGCGGTTTCGAGACAATGCGCAGTGCCACGTCTACATCCTCGCCAATCAGGTCGGACACGCGGTTGTCGAACCGCACATCCAGGCGGATATCCGGATACGCGCGCTTGAAGGCCACCAGCAGCGGCGACACCAGCAGATGCCCCAGCCCCGTCGGCACCGACAGCCGCACGCTGCCTTGCAGCGATTTGCCGAGCGACGAGACCAGCGCGTCGGCGGCCGCCATTTCGCGCAGGATGCTTCGGCCGTGTACATAGATGCCGGCGCCGACCTCCGTAGGCTCCACGCGGCGCGTGGTCCGGCGCAGCAGTTGCACGCCCAGTGCGCGCTCGAACGCCTTCAAGCGGTGGCTCACGTTGGAACGTGTGGTTTGCAGCCGGCGCGCCGCCGCCGACAGGTTGCCCGCATCGACAATTTCCACGAACAGCTTGAGCGCATTGAGATCCATGACCGCCCGTCAGATTGGTGAATCGAATTCGACATTCTGTTGATGCCGGCGCGGATTGTCAAAGTGTGCCAACCCGGTAACATCCCCCGGCATATCCCATAGGAGCAGGTGACATGGCGCTCGACGACGAATCCTTCGGCTTGCTGCAGCAATCGGTGCAGCGCTTCATCCAGGAACGGCTCGTGCCGGCGGAGAACATCCTCGAGGAAGAGGACGACGTGCCCGCCGACATCGTTGCCGACATGAAAGAGATGGGCCTCTTCGGCCTGTCGATTCCGGAAGAGTACGGTGGCATTGGCCTGGCGATGGTGCAGGAATGCGAGGTGGCGTACGACCTCGGGCACACGGCGCTGGCGTTTCGCTCGGTGTTCGGCACCAACGTCGGCATCGGCTCACAGGGCATCCTGATGGACGGTACCGATGCGCAGAAAGCTGACTACTTGCCACGCATTGCCAGCGGCGAACTGATCATCTCGTTTGCGCTGACGGAGCCGAATGCCGGGTCGGATGCGGCGTCGCTGCAGACGCGCGCCACGCTGGATGGCGATCACTACGTCATCAACGGCAGCAAGCGCTACATCACCAACGCGCCGCGCGCCGGGGCATTCACGCTGATGGCGCGCACAGGCGGCGAAGGCGCGGGCGGCATCTCCGCCTTCATCGTGCCGGCCGACACGCCGGGCATCACGTTGGGCAAGCCTGACAAGAAGATGGGCCAGCGGGGCACCAAGACGTGCGATGTGATGCTCGACAACGTGCGGGTGCCCGCCGCCAACATCATCGGCGGCGTGGCGGGGCAGGGTTTCAAGACGGCGATGAAGGTGCTGGATCGGGGCCGTCTGCATATCTCGGCGCTGGCCTGCGGCATGGCGCATCGGCTCATCACCGACGCGGTGGCCTACGCCAAGGAGCGCAAACAGTTCGGTCAGCCCATCGCAGACTTTCAGTTGATTCAGGCCATGCTCGCCGATAGCCAGGCAGAGCTGTACGCCGGCATGTCGATGGTGCGGGATTGTGCGCGCCGCTACGACGCAAAGCCCGTCGGCAAACAGGATCACGAAGTCAGCATGCTGGCCTCGTGCACCAAGATGTTCTGCACCGAGATGGTCGGTCGCGTGGCGGATCGCGCGGTGCAGATTCACGGTGGCGCAGGTTACATCGCCGAATACAAGGCCGAGCGCTTCTATCGCGATGTGCGCCTGTTGCGTTTGTACGAAGGCACCACGCAGATCCAGCAGCTCATCATCGCCAAGAACCTGCTGCGCGATTAGGCTGGCTCTAATAATCCGCCGGAATCTGGCTCTATGTTGGAGCCACGTTCGGGTTCAGAATAGGTGCTTCCTGTCAGATTGCACGGTTGCTGCCGGAGTCGCCATGTACATTCCCGCCCACTTTGAAGAATCGCGCCCTGACGCGCTGCACGACCTGATCGCGCAGAATCCGTTCGGGACGCTTGTCACGCATGGCGAGCATGGGTTGGATGCGAACCACATCCCGTTCTTGCTGCTGCCGGAAGAGGGAAAGCTTGGCGTGCTGCATGCCCATGTGGCGCGTGCCAACCCGGTCTGGAAAGACGTGGCGAACGGCGATGAGGTGCTCGTCATCTTCCGCGCGGGCGATGCGTACATTTCACCGACGTGGTATCCGAGCAAGCACGAAGCCCACCGGCAGGTGCCGACATGGAACTACCGCGTCGCGCATGCGCATGGCCGGATCACCGTGCGTGACGACGAGCGTTTTGTGCGCGGCGTGGTGGCACGCCTGACGCGCACGCATGAGGCATCACAACCTGCGCCGTGGAAGATGTCCGACGCCCCAACGGACTACACCGACGCGCTGCTCAAGATGATCGTCGGCATCGAGATCGAGATCACGCGCATCGAAGGCAAGCTCAAGCTGAGTCAGAACAAAGAGACGCGAGATATCGTTGGCGCCGGTGAGGCGCTCAGGGCTAGCGGCGAGCGTGTGATCAGCCACGCGATGCTGGCCTGCGCTGCTGCCAAGACAGAATAAAAGGCGGAGCGACGGACTGTTAATCCGTCGCTCCGCACTGCCTTACTTCACACTGCGTGCCGGCAGAATCTCGCCGCGCACTTCCCCGAAGCCCACGCGATAGCCATCGCCCTGGCACCAGCCGGTCAGGGTGACTTCGTCGCCGTCTTCCAGGAAGGTGCGCGTGGTGCCATTGCCGAGGTCCAGCGGCTGCTTGCCGTTGACGGTCAGCTCCAGCAGGCTGCCGTAAGAATCCGGCGTCGTTCCGCTAATGGTGCCCGAGCCCATCAGGTCACCCACGCGCACGTTGCAGCCGGACACGGTGTGGTGCGCAAGCTGCTGCGCCATCGTCCAGTACATCGCGCGGAAATTCGTGCGAGCGATCGTCGTGCGCGCGCCGCCGTGTGGGCGCAGCGCGGTTTCGAGGGCGATGTCGTAAGCGTTCGGCCGGCTCTGGCGCAGGTACTCCAGCGGCTCGGGCGACTGCGCCGGGTTGGCCACGCGGAACGGCTCCAGCGCCTCCATCGTCACGATCCACGGCGAGATCGATGTACCAAAGCCCTTCGAGTTGAACGGGCCGAGCGGCACGTATTCCCATTGCTGGATGTCGCGCGCGCTCCAGTCGTTGAGCAGCACGACGCCGAACATGTGGTCCGGCGCTGCGTCCACGGAAACCGGCTCACCCAGCGCACTGGGCTTGCCGACCACAAAGGCCATCTCCAGCTCGTAGTCCAGCTTGCGGCAGGCCGTGAAGATCGGGCGCGGCTGGTCGGGCAGCTTGATCTGGCCCATCGGGCGATGCAGCGGTGTGCCGCTCACCACCACGGAGCTTGCGCGGCCGTTGTAGCCGATCGGGATTTCCAGCCAGTTGGGCAGCAGCGCGTTCTCGGGATCTCGGAACATGCGGCCGACGTTGGTGGCGTGTTCTTTCGATGAATAGAAATCCGTGTAGCCGGGGATGTCGATCGGCAGGTGCATCACGGCATGTGCCTGCGGCACCAGCGCGCGAGCGTGCAGCGTGGCGTTGTCGCGTACGTGCGTGTCGGCCACGCTGAACAGCGCTTGCAGCTTCTTGCGCGTTTCCGCCCTGATGGGCTTGCCGAGGGCGATGAAGGTGTTGAGTTTGCCGGTGCGGAACGTGCCGCGTGTTGCTGCGGGCAGCAGCCCGGCGTCATCCAGCACGCCGAGATCGATGACCTGATCGCCCAGGGCCACGCCTGCGCGTGGCGACGGGTTTTCCTTGGTGGAGAAGATGCCGAAGGGCAGGTTTTCCAGGGGGAAGTGGGTGTCGGGGGTGTTGGCGGATTCCAGCCAGCTTAGTTGTCGGGTGGTCATGATGGGGCGGTGATTTATTTGGGGCGGTTATTTCGTTTCTTGACGCTGCCGGTGCATCTGGTGTTTCACCCCCTGCCGGGGGCGACTCACTTTCTTTGTCTTGCCAAAGAAAGTCAGCAAAGAACGGCGCGCCCGAGATGGCGACTTCCCCTTGAATTTATGTCGCAGGGAGGGGAAGGGAAAAACTCGCTTCGCTCAGACAGTTTCCCTTCCTTTTTCCTCCCTGCAACAGAAATTCAAGGCGCCATCTAGGGCAGGGTACGGCCACACCTTCTGGATGCTCGCCTTGGCGCCAAGGCGGTGTTCTTAGGGCTTGGTCGGGTCGAAATGCTTCTTCAGGCCTTGCCAGCATTCGAAGTACTTGGCTTGCAGTTGCGCCGATTCCGCCGCGAAGCGCGTCGGGCGAATGACTGCTGGCGTCTCGAACATGAAGGCCATCGTTGCGTCGACTTTATGCGGCTTGGTGGTGTCGCCGTTGCTGGCTTTCTCGAACGTGTCGGCATCGGGGCCGTGACCGCTCATGCAGTTGTGCAGGCTGGCACCGCCCGGCACGAAGCCTTCGGCCTTGGCGTCGTACACGCCCTGGATCAGGCCCATGAATTCGCTTGCGACGTTGCGGTGGAACCAGGGCGGGCGGAATGTGTTTTCAGCGGCGAGCCAGCGCGGCGGGAAGATCACGAAGTCGATGGTGTCCACGCCCGGCGTGTCGGAGGGGCTTTGCAGCACCAGGAAGATCGACGGGTCCGGATGGTCGTAGCTGATCGAGCCGATGGTGTTGAACAGGCGCAGGTCGTATTTGTACGGCGCGAGGTTGCCGTGCCAGGCAACGACGTCCAGCGGCGAGTGGCCGATCTTCGCGGTCCACAGGCTGCCTTGGAATTTTGCGACGAGTTCGAAGTTGCCCTCGCGGTCTTCGTACCACGCGTGCGGGGTGAGGAAGTCGCGCGGGTTGGCCAGGCCGTTCGAGCCGATCACACCCAGGTCCGGCAAGCGGAAGAGCGCGCCGAAGTTCTCGCAGATGTAGCCGCGTGCGTCACCGTCCGGCAGCTCGACGCGGAAGCGCACGCCGCGCGGGACGACCACAATCTCCAGCGGTTCGACATCGACCACGCCCATCTCCGTCAGCAGGCGCAGGCGGCCTTGCTGCGGGACGATCAGCAGCTCGCCGTCGGCGTTGTAGAAGAAGCGCTCCGTCATTGACGCGTTGGCGGCGTACAGGTGGATGCCGCAGCCCGTTTGCGCGTCCGGCCCGCCGTTGCCGGCGAAGGTGACGATGCCGTCGATGAAATCGGTGCCGGCCGCCGGTGCGGGCAGCGGGTCCCAACGCAGCTGGTTGGGCGAGGGCGGCACCTCGTTGAAGTTGCTGTGGAAGCGGCCTTGCGCCATGGCCTCGAACGGCAGATGCACCGCACCCGGGCGAATGCGATACAGCCACGAGCGGCGGTTGTGCGCACGCGGGGCGGTGAATGCCGTGCCGGAAATCTGTTCCGCATACAAGCCATACGGCGCCTTCTGCGGCGAGTTCTGGCCGTGGGGCAGCGCGCCGGGCAGTGCTTCGGTGGCGAACTCGTTGCCGAAGCCGCTTTGGTAAGCGGGCCGGTCCAGCGACGCGGGGGTGAATGCGTTCTTGGCCGTCGGGGCGAGCATGTTCATGGTGAAGTCCTTGGAGAAAAAATCAGGAGCGTCTTCAGGGAAAGCGTAGTCGTTACCAGACCATCAGGCGGGCTTGCCGGTTGTGCGGCCGGAGGCAAAGCGTGCGGCGTCCGCGCCACTGGCGGCCAGCGTAAGCACCAGCACCATGCCGAACGACACCATCGCCGGCACCGCCGCGGCCGAGAACAACGCCGGGCCGCTCCACTGCAGGGCAATCAGTTGCCCGCCGATCACCGGGCCGATGACGGAGCCGATGCGGCCCACGCCAAGGCTCCAGCCGATGCCGGTGGCGCGCAGCGTGGTGGGGTAATACGTGGCGGCCAGTGCATTCACCGCAGGCTGTCCGCCGACGATGCAGAAGCCGGCCACGAACACCACCGCCACCAGCACGGGCAGCGCAGCCGCCACATGGCCGATCAGCCCAACGGTGACGCAGGCGATCAGGAAGCACACGGCCAGCACCCGCACAAAGCCGAGGCGATCGATCAACCGGCCCAGCGTGAGCGTGCCGATCACACCGCCCACCTGCAGCGCGGTGGCGACCAGCACAGCGGTATCCGTCGGATATCCGGCATCGCGAATCAGCGTCGGCAGCCAGTTCGACAGGAAGTACAGGTCGATCAGGTTCATGAAGTTGATGACCCACAGCACGAGCGTGACCTTGGCGCGGCCTTCCGTGAAGAGCGCGGAGACCGGCATGCCACCCGCGGGCGCCTCGGGCACCACGAATTGCGTCTGCGCGTTCACCTGCAGTTGCGGCGCGAGCTTGCCCAGCCAGCGAGCCAGACGCTGATGGCGCGTCTGCCGCATTTGCCCATGACCCTTGAGCACCAGGTATTGCAGGGATTCCGGCAGCCACAGCACCATCATCACGCCAATGACAAGAGGCACCAGGCCGCCCACCAGAAAGACCGCATGCCACCCAAAGCGCGACAGCAGCGCTGCGCTCACAAAGCCGCCAAGCGCCGCGCCCACGGTAAAGCCGCACGACACCAGCATCATCCAGGTCACGCGCGTGCGTGCAGGGCTGAACTCGCCGGCTAGCGCCATCGCGTTGGGCATGATGCAGCCCCGCCCCAGGCCCGTGACAAAGCGCAGGATAAGCAGGGCGCTCACCGTTTCGACCTGCGTGGTGGCCAGCATGCACGCTGCAAAGAAGAACGTGGCGACGATCAGCACCGGCCGCCGCCCGAAGCGGTCGCCCAGCACGCCAAACACCAGCGAGCCGACCAGCATGCCGAACAACCCCGCGCCAAATACCGGCCCGAGGCTTGCCTTGGTGATATTCCAGTCCTTGATGATGGCGGGCGCCACATAGCCCATGGCCTGCACGTCAAAGCCGTCGATGATCAGGCACAGCCCGCAGATGGCGAGCAACAGGATCTGGAAGCCGCCAACCTTGCCCTGGTCGATCAGGCGGGCGAGGTCGATGGGCGTGGATGGCGCTTCATGAGCGGCGGGGGCAGGGCGCATGGTGGTCTCCGGTGGCGGCGTTGCCGCTCTGTTCTGGATTCTTGGTATGCGCGTATTGTCCGGATCGGATGAGAATTTGAAATATCAATGCGAGAATGCATGCTATTGATATTGTGAATGTTGAGGCGTCGCCATGCTGAATCTGCGGGATGTGGACCTGAACCTGCTGGTGCTGTTTCAGGAAATCCTGCGCGAAAAGCGCATCTCCGTCGTGGCCGAGCGGCTGGGCCTGTCGCAGCCTGCGGTAAGCAACGCGTTGTCGCGCCTGCGCCAGACCTTTGACGACGAACTCTTTGTTCGCACCCCGCGCGGCATGATGCCGACCGCACTTGCCGAGCAATTGGCCGAACCGGTGGCGATGGCGCTTGACACGCTGCAACGCGCCTTCGGCCAGCGCACGCATTTTGATGCGGCCACTTCCACGCGCACCTTCACGATTGCCATGAGCGACGTCGGCGAGGTGTATTTCATGCCGGTGCTGGCGCAGTTATGTGCCGAGCAGGCGCCAGGCGTGCGGCTCGACACGCTGCGTGCGGGCGGGTTCGACATGAAGGCCGAAATGGAGGCCGGTGCCATCGACCTTGCCATTGGCGCGTTCGATGATCTTTCCGGCG
The DNA here is from genome assembly GCF_056280165.1 of Ralstonia sp. 110700041-2. NCBI lineage: Bacteria > Pseudomonadati > Pseudomonadota > Betaproteobacteria > Burkholderiales > Burkholderiaceae > Ralstonia > Ralstonia sp. 110700041-2. The sequence goes on from NZ_JBSFAI010000019.1 coordinate 106,355, forward strand.
AGAGCCTCTTCCAGCGCCGCCTGTTTCAGCAGGATTACGTGACGATGTTCCGGCGCGGCCATGCGCTGTCGGAGGGCAAGCTGACGCTGGAGCGCTTTCGCGCAGCGTCGCACCTCGTGGTGGCAAGTTCGGCCAGCCCCTACAACGCCATCGGGCCGCTGCTCGACAAGGCGGGGATCACGCAGTCGGCGCGCTTTTCGGTGCCGCACTTCGTGGCGGTGCCGTACATCGTCAGCACGACCGACCTGGTGGTGACGGTGCCGCGCAAGCTGGCCGAGCGTGCGGCGCCACCGTTCGGGCTGGAATTCGTGGCGCCGCCGCTCAAGCTGCCGGCGTTGCAGACGAATGTGTTCTGGCACCGGCGTTTCCATCAGGACGCCGGCAACCAGTGGCTGCGCAACCTCGTCGCGCAGCGCTTTGCCGAACTGGAAGGCTAGGCGTCAGCCGGCCGAGACCGTGCGCTGCAATTGTTCGTGCAAGCCGACAAGACAACGAAAAGCACGAAGACGGGTTGCTGTGTATTGCCGTACCGGTATTCGGCCGCTTTGACCGCGTGATTGCGGGGCTGTCGATCGCGTTGCCGACCATGCGTTACGGCGCCGATACCAAGGCGCTCTACGTTGCGCTGCTGCAGCAGGCGGGGGCGGCTATCTCGTCGCGGCGTGGGCATCACCCTGCATCCGACTGAGCGCTCTGCAGGATCAGCCAGTCCGTCTTATCCTCTGCGTTGTCTCTCGCATCTGAGCCTGTGCGCTCAGCATTCCATTTCCACCGTATTGGAGTCGATCACATGCGTTACAACCAGCTGGGCCGGACGGGCCTGTTCGTATCGGAGCTGTGCCTGGGCACGATGACCTTCGGCGGCAACGACGGCATCTGGCAGCATATCGGCGATTTGCAGCAGGCCGATGCCGAGCGCCTGATCGGGCGCGCGCTCGACGCCGGGATCAACTTCATCGACACGGCCGATGTATACGCCAACGGCGTCGCTGAACAGATGACGGGGCAGGCGCTCAAGAACCTGAAGGTGTCGCGCGACAGCGTGGTCGTCGCCACCAAGGTGTTCGGGCAGACCGGCGACAGCGTGAATGCGCGCGGCGCCTCGCGGTTCCACATCATGGACGGCATCAAGGCGAGCCTGAAGCGCATGCAGCTCGACCATATCGATCTTTATCAGATCCATGGTTTCGATCCCGCCACGCCGATCGAAGAAACCGTGCGTGCGCTCGACACGCTGGTCCAGCATGGCCACGTTCGCTATGTGGGTGTATCGAACTGGGCGGCGTGGCAGATCGTCAAGGCGTTGGGAATTGCCGAGCGGCTGGGCTGCGCACGCTTCGAAAGCCTGCAGGCGTATTACACAGTTGCCGGCCGTGACTTGGAGCGCGAGCTGGTGCCGATGCTCAAGAGCGAAGGCCTGGGCCTGATGGTATGGAGCCCGCTGGCTGGCGGGCTGCTCAGCGGAAAATACACGCGCGAGCAGCACGGCGAGCACGACAGCCGCCGCAACAAGTTCGATTTCCCGCCGGTGGACCGCGCGCGTGCCTACACGTGTGTGGATGCCATGCGCGTCATGGCCAATGCGCGCAGCGTGTCGGTCGCGCAGATTGCGCTCGCGTGGCTGCTGCATCAGCAGGCAGTGACCACCGTGATTGTTGGTGCCAAGAAGATTGAGCAGCTCGACGACAACATCGCTGCTACCAAGGTCGAGCTGACGGCGCAGGAACTGGCGCAGCTCGACGAACTGAGCAAACTCCCGGCCGAGTACCCGGGCTGGATGCTCGAGCGGCAAGGCGAATACCGACGGGGCCAGCTTGCCGGAACGCGGCTGGCCGGGCGTTAGTCTGCCGGCTCAAATCGTTCGCCTTTGAACACGCGGCGCGGGTTGTCGCGCTCCACCCGATGATGGTGCGGCCGCCGCTGCGCACGCTCCGCCGCGTCGGCTGCCGCGTCGTGGTCCGCCAGCTTGTCTGCGAGCAGCAGCACGGCCGCTCCCGTCTTGTTGACATGCGGGCCACCGGGCCCGGACGAACGGTAGCGTTTTGGGGGAGCGCGCTGCACATCGCGCCAACCCCAGTCGCAAGTGCGATCAAGCGTAAGTGTTGGATTGTTGAAACGGGATGGCGCTCAGGTTGCAGTTGCTGCCGGCAATGCCAGCCGCGCCGCCGCCAGCGCTTCACGCAATACCGCCGTGTCGCCGATATGGTTCGCGAGCAGCAGGATGAGCTGCGCGTTGAGCATCGCACTGTGCTCGTCGCTAAGGTTGCGGTGCGCGTCGATCAGCGCCTCGTAGAAATCATCCGGACGCGGCAGGTTCGCTTGTGTGTTCAGCGGCATGGTGATCGGTATTCAGCTCAGGCGGACACGGTAGCGCGCGAGGTCGCGGCAGGCGCGGTCTGGCCGGTGGCACGAAGCAACGCGGCGGCCAGCTTGGCAGGATCGAGTGCGCGCCAGCGTGCGCAGACGTGCTGATCGGGGCGGATCAGGTAAGTCGTGCCGGGGCGCGCGTCATAGCGTTGCGCGACCAGCCCGTCGATGTCTTCCAGCGCCGTCACGTTGGCTGAGACTGTGCCCATGCCGCCGGCCGGAAAGATCGCTAGCGTCGGCAACGGCAGCGCATCGACGTGTTCTCCCGCACCGCAGAAGCGCAGCACGGTGAAGCTGTCGCGCAGATGGCTGAGCAGCCAGTCGGCGCGGCCATCGGCATGGCGTACCGGCGCATCAAGTGCGACAGCGCCGGGCACGAGCGTGCAGGCGAAAGGCGCTTCATCCGCTGTCTGCAACGGAGAACCTTCAAGCACCGTTGGCATCGAGAGCCGACCGCTGTTGACCAGCGTCCGCGCAAACGGATAGTGCTTGGCCAAGCGCAGTGTGGCATCGCGAAAGATCCGACTGACCGCGCTCTTGGGCGTGATGAAATCCGTCGAGCGGGTGGAGTGGCGGATGTTGTCGTCGGCGGCAAACTCGCGCTCGCTCGCGTACGTGTCGAGCAGCGCGTCGGGCGCATCGCCGGCAAGCACCATGCGCAACTTCCACGCGAGGTTCTCGGCATCCTGCAAGCCGCTGTTGGCGCCGCGCGCGCCGAACGGCGACACCCGATGCGCTGCATCACCGATGAAGAGCACGCGGCCGTGGCGGAAGCGGTCCATGCGTTCGCACGAAAACGTATAGACGCTGACCCATTCCAGCTCGAAATCGACGTTTTCCCCCAGCAGCGCGCGCACGCGTGGAATGACGCGCTCGGGTTGCTTCTCGGCGACGGGGTCGGCGTCCCAGCCAAGCTGGAAATCGATGCGCCAGACGTTGTCGGGCTGGTGGTGCAGCAGCACCGATTGATTCGGGTGGAACGGCGGATCAAACCAGAACCAGCGTTCGCTCGGGAAGGGCGCATCCATACGCACGTCGGCGATCAGGAAGCGGTCTTTGAACGTCTGGCCGTGGGCTTCGAGGCCCATCATGTTGCGGACCGGGCTGCGCGAGCCGTCGGCGGCGACCACGTATTGCGCGCGCTGCTCGTACGTGCCGTCGGGCGTCTCGATGTTGAGCGTTACACCATCGGCATCCTGTATGAGGGCCGTCACCTTGTTCTTCCAGCGCAGCTCGATGTTCGGCAAGGCTTGCGCGCGTTCAACGAGAAAGCCTTCTACGTAATACTGCTGCAGGTTGATGAACGCTGGCCGGCGGTGGCCGGTTTCGGGCAGCAGGTCAAAGCTGTAGAGCAGTTCGTTCTTCAGGTAGACCTTGCCGACGTTCCAGCTCACGCCCTTGTCGACCATGCAGTCGCCGCAGCCGAGCCGATCGAAAATCTCCAATGACCGCTTGGAGAAGCAGATCGCGCGCGAGCCGGTCGACAGCGTGCAATCATCGTCGACGACGACCACGGCCACACCTTGCTGCGCCAGATCGATGGCCGTGGCCAACCCCACCGGCCCCGCGCCGACGATGACGACGGGGCGGGCCGCAGGTGCGGCGCCGCGCTGCTGCTCGGCGCACGGCGCATACGCGAAGACGCGGTTCTGGAAGTCGGGGTTCATGTTCAGCCTTGCAGGGCGGCCCACATTTCCTTGTCGCGCTCGGCGGTCCAGATGCGCGGGTGCTTGATGCCGCTGGCCTCGTCAAAGGCGCGCGTCACGTCAAACGGCAGGCAGTGCTCGTAGATGAAGACGCTGCCGAATTTCGGGTCCATGGCCGCGCGGGTGTGCGCCATGGCGGCCTTCAGGTCCATCTTCTGCGCGACGGCTTCCTTGCCACGTTGCAGCAGCGTGGACACGAAATCCCGCGTATAGGCGAGACCCTTGTCGACCTCGGCCGGATTGAGCAACGCGGGGCCGCGACCTGGCACGAGCTTGTCGGCGCCGAGCGCGCGCAACGCATCGAGCGTGGCGGGCCATTCTTCGAGTTGGGCGTCGCCGCAGTAGCAGGCGGCGTCGTATTCGACGAGGTCACCGGAGAAGAGCACCTTCTGCGACGGAATCCACACCACCGTATCGCCCTTCGTGTGGCCGGGGCCGAGGTGCAGGATCTTCACTTCCAACTTGCCCAGAAACAGTGTCAGCTCGCGCTCGAACACCAGCGTCGGCCACGTCAGGCCCGGCACGGTTTCCACGCCGGCAAACAGGCGCGGGAAGCGCTCGATTTCGGACTTCATATCGGCCTCGCCGCGCTCGACGATCATTTCGTACGTGCCGCGGCTGGCAATGATGTTCTGCGCGCCCTCGGCAAAGTAGGCCGATGCACCCAGCACGCGCACCGCGTGATAGTGCGACAGCACCACGTGCTTGATCGGCTTGTCGGTGATGGCCCGGATGCGTGCGATCAGGTCTTGCGCCATCGCCGGCGTGGCGGTGGTGTCGACGATCAGCACCGAGTCGTCGCCGATGATGACGCCGGAGTTTGGGTCGCCCTCGGCGGTGTAGGCGTAAGCGTTGGGGGAGAGCTGCGTGAAGGTGACTTGTTTGGCCTCGAGGTCGGCTTGCGAGGCGAAGGCTTTGGCCATTCTGTCACTCCTGGTGTAGTGGATTACGGTTGGGGGAATTTCTTTTCAACATGCATGGCTCGGGAAACCTGCGTTGGGTTGGGCTGAGGGCAAGCCATGCCGAACGCTGGCAATCATAGACCGCACGGTCGGGAGACGCGCCTAGGGTATACGTTGATTATGGTTAGAAGCATTGTTTATACAATGCATAAAAATCAAAATCGGCCGTCTACGCGTAGCCGCGTGCTACGCTCGCAGCACTTTGTCGGCCCCGCCCAGCCAATACGCCCCGAGACATGGAGACCACGGAAGTCGAAGACGACCCGCCACCCGATGGCGATGCAGAAGACGCGCGCGCCAGCCGCGACCGTTCGGGCATCCAATCCATCGAAGTTGGCTCTCAATTACTCGTGGCGCTCACGCGTGCCATGCGGGCGATGGCGCTCGGCGACCTGGCACGCGCGGCGCGCATGCATCCGTCCAAGGCGCACCGCTATCTGGTGAGCTTGCAGCGCGTGGGCGCGGTGTCACAAGACCCGCTGACCGGCCGTTACGAACTTGGGCCCTTTGCACTGCGCCTGGGGCTTGCCAGCCTCAATCGCTCCGATGCCATTGTCCGCACGCGGCCGTTGCTTGCAGGGCTGCGAGATCAGACCGGCCATACCATCGGCATTGCGGTGTGGAGCGATCGTGGCCCGACCGTCGTGCATTGGGAAAAGGCCGGTGGCGCGCCCGGCGTGAACCTGCGCATCGGCGACGTCCTGCCAATGCTCAATTCCGCCACCGGCCGCCTGTTCGGTGCCTATCAGCCGATGGAACAGACGCTGCCTCTGGTGGAGCGCGAACTGCACGAGCGTGCCAGCGACGATCTCCCCGGCCTGCCGCGTTCGCTGACCGACTATTACCGTCTGTGCGAAGACGTCCGCACCGAAGGCGCGTCGTGGGTCACGGGTAGCTTGCTGCCGGGCGTGAATGCGTTGTCGCTGCCGGTGTTCGGTGCGCGCGGGCAACTTGTGCTGGTGCTGATCGCGCTGAACGTGCAACCGCTGTTTCACGCGCAGCGCGGCGGCGAGCTGGAGCACACGCTGCGCACGTTCGTGATGCGCCTGTCTGCCATGCTGCAGGCACCCGCGGAACGCCCTGCAAAGGCCGGCGCGCGGCGAAGCAGGGCGGCGCGTTAGGGTTGTCGCCAATTTCATCCTGTCGTAAGAAATTTACTATCTCGTAACTCGTGGCGCCCCCTTGCCCGGTCCACAGCCGGCGCGAACTCCACGACTACAAGAACGAGGAGCTTCATGGACTTGTCGATTGCCGCCATCCTGGCGCAAGACGGCGTGACATCGGGCGCGATCTACGCGCTGCTGGCACTGGCGCTCGTGCTGGTGTTCTCCGTCACGCGCGTGATCTTCATCCCGCAGGGCGAATTCGTGGCGTATGGCGCGCTCACGCTGGCGGCCATCCAGGCCAACAAGGCGCCGCTCTCTGCCAGCATGCTCGTTGTGCTGGGCGTGCTGACGTTTCTCGTTGAGATGGGCCGCACGCTGCTGCAACCTGAACTGCGCCTGCATGCGCTTCGCACAGGCGCCATCTATGCCGGCAAATACCTGCTCTTTCCGGTGGCCGTCTACCTGGCGGCCCGAATGTTCACTCCGATGACGCTGCCGATGCTTGCGCAGGTCGCGTTGACATTGCTGATCGTCATTCCCATGGGGCCAATGATCTACCGCCTGGCCTACGAGCCGTTGGCCGAAGCCAGCACGCTGGTGCTGCTGATCGTCTCGGTGGGCGTGCACTTTGCGCTGGTGGGTCTCGGCCTCGTGATGTTCGGCGCGGAAGGCTCGCGCACGGATGCATTTTCCGATGCGCGCTTTGATCTGGGCGCGCTCAGCGTGTCTGGCCAGAGCCTGTGGGTGGTGGCCGTGTCGGTGCTGATGATCGTGGCGCTGTACTTCTATTTTGGCCGCACGGTGTCGGGCAAGGCGCTGCGCGCGACGGCAGTGAACCGGCTGGGTGCGCGGCTGGTCGGCATCGGCACCACGCAGGCGGGGCGGCTGGCTTTTACGCTGGCAGCGGCGCTTGGCGCGCTGTGCGGCGTCCTGATTGCGCCGCTCACCACGGTCTACTACGAGTCCGGCTTCCTGATCGGCCTGAAGGGGTTCGTTGGGGCCATCGTGGGCGGGCTCGTGAGCTATCCGGTGGCGGCACTGGGTGCGCTGCTCGTGGGGCTGCTGGAGTCGTATTCATCGTTCTGGGCGTCGGCGTTCAAGGAGGTGATCGTGTTCACGCTCATCATTCCCGTGCTGCTGTGGCGATCGCTCACCACCAAGCATGTCGAGGAAGAGGAGTAAGCCGATGAACACGCTGACCAAATCTTCCGCCGGCACTGCGCAGCGCAGCTGGGTTTCGCGCAACCGCGTGCTGATTGCGTTGTTCGTGGTTGTGCTTGCGTTGATCCCCATCGTGCCAACGCCCGAATTCTGGATCACGCTGCTCAACTACATCGGGCTCTATAGCCTCGTCGCGCTTGGGCTGGTGCTGCTCACGGGGGTGGGCGGACTGACCTCGTTCGGGCAAGCGGCGTTCGTTGGCCTCGGTGCATACAGCACCGCCTATCTGACAACGCAGTACGGGGTCTCGCCGTGGATCGGCCTGCTGGCCGGGCTGGTGATCACGGTTATCAGCGCCTACGTGATCGGCCTGATCACGATGCGCATGTCGGGCCACTACCTGCCGCTGGCGACGATTGCGTGGGGCCTGTCGTTGTTCTTCCTGTTCGGCAACCTGGAATTCCTGGGCAAGTACGACGGGCTGAACGGCATTCCGGTGCTGAACGTACTCGGTAAATCGCTGCAGACCGGCCGCGAGATGTTCTACCTGATCTGGGCTGTCGTTGTGGTGGCGGTGCTGGCGGTGCAGAACCTGCTGAACTCGCGCCCAGGCCGCGCCATCCGCGCACTCAAGGGCGGCGGCACCATGGCCGAGGCGATGGGGGTGAACACCGCGTGGATGAAGGTGGTGATCTTCGTGTTTGCGGCGGTGCTGGCGTGTATTTCGGGCTTTCTCTATGCGCATCTGCAGCGCGCGGTGAACCCGACGCCGTTCGGCCTGAACTACGGTATCGAATACCTGTTCATGGCGGTGGTCGGTGGCGTGGGCCACGTGTGGGGCGCGGTGCTTGGCGCGGGTCTGCTGACCATCCTGAAAGACAGCCTGCAAAGCATTCTGCCGAAGCTGCTCGGCTCCAACGGCAACTTCGAAATCATCGTGTTCGGCGTGCTGCTCGTGCTGTTGCTGCAGTACGCGCGCGATGGCGTATGGCCGTTCATCCGCAAGCTGTTTCCACCGGCACCGACGGCTCGCGCGCCCGACGATGCACCGGCTCTCAAGCAGCGCGAGAAGCCCCAAGCCGGTGAGCTGATCCTAGATGTACGCGCCGCACGCAAGGAGTTTGGCGGCCTGGTTGCCGTGAACGACGTCAGCTTCCAGGTGAAGGCCGGCGAGATCATCGGCCTGATCGGCCCCAATGGCGCGGGCAAGTCCACCACCTTCAACCTAGTGACGGGCGTGCTGCCGGTCACGCGTGGCGAGGTGCTCTACCGTGGCGAGCACATCAGCGGCAAGCCTTCGCGCGAGATCGTCAAGCGCGGCATCGGCCGCACCTTCCAGCATGTGCAATTGCTGTCGGGCATGACCGTTTTGGAGAACGTGGCGCTTGGCGCCCACCTGCGCGGCGATTTTGCGGCGCAGGGCGGCGTGCTCGCCAGCGTGGTGCGCATGAACCAGGCCGAAGAGCAGAAGCTGCTGTTCGAAGCGCGCCGCCAACTGGAGCGCGTAGGCCTGGCCGATTGCATGTATCTGGAAGCCGGCAGCCTCGCGCTGGGCCAGCAACGCATTCTGGAAATCGCCCGCGCGCTGTGCTGCGACCCGGCGCTGCTGCTGCTCGATGAACCCGCCGCTGGCCTGCGCTACAAGGAAAAGCAGGCGCTGGCTGCGCTGCTTACCAAGCTCAAAGCCGAAGGCATGAGCGTGCTGCTGGTGGAGCACGACATGGACTTCGTCATGAACCTCACCGATCGGCTGGTCGTCATGGAATTCGGCACCAAGATCGCCGAGGGGCTGCCGCAGGAAGTGCAGCAGAACCCGGCGGTGCTGGAAGCCTACCTGGGCGGCGTGGAATAAGGAGAACGCGCATGTCAGTCATCCTGGAAGTGAAGGACCTGCACGTCCGCTATGGCAAGGTGGAAGCGCTGCATGGCGCCAACCTGAAGGTGGGGGCGGGCCAGATCGTGACCGTCATCGGCCCGAACGGCGCCGGTAAATCGACCATGCTTGGCGCCATCATGGGCGCGCTGCCAACCACCGGTTCGGCCAACGGCGTGGTCTCGTATCTCGGCCACAACCTGACCGGTCTGCCCGTGGAAAAGCGCGTGGCACGCGGCATGTGCCTCGTGCCGGAAAAGCGCGAGCTGTTTGCCACCATGAGCGTGGAAGACAACCTCGTGCTCGGCGCGTACCGCCGCAAGCGGGCGGGTGAACGCAGCTACCTCGACCAGATGGAGGTGGTGTACGACTTGTTTCCGCGACTGAAAGAGCGTCGCGTGCAGGAAGCCGGCACGCTCTCGGGCGGCGAGCGCCAGATGCTCGCCGTGGGCCGCGCGTTGATGGCCAAGCCCCAGTTACTGATGCTGGATGAGCCGAGCCTCGGCCTTGCGCCGCTCATCGTCAAAGAGATCTTCCACATCATCAGCGACCTGCGCAAAACCGGCGTGGCAACGCTGCTGATCGAACAGAACGCACGCGCCGCGCTGCAGGTCGCCGACTACGGCTACGTATTGGAAACGGGCGATATGACGCTCGAAGGCCCGGCGCAGGAATTGGCCGTCAACCCCCGCGTGATCGAAACCTACCTGGGCTTGGCGAAGAAGGCCGCCTGAGCGCTGCGGGGAGCCGGATCAATCGTCGTCGTCATGACGATGGTGCCGGCGCCATTCACGCTCACGCCAGCGTTGTTCGCGCCATTGGCGTTCCTGCCATTCGCGGCCGCGCCCATCGTCGTAGTAGCCGGGGGCAACGATGACCGGCTGCGGCGCGACATAGACGGGGGCCGGCGCATAGTAGGCCGGCGGCGGAGGCGCGGCGTACACCGGCGCGGGCTCGACATAAACCGGTGCGACGGGCACACCGATTCCAATATCGACATTGACACGGGCCAGGGCCGCCTGCGACGACAGCGCTGCAGCGGCTGCCAGCACGTACAGCGCGAAGTTCTTATGCATGTGGGAATTCCTCAAGACGCTGCACTGTAGTAGAAGCGGGCGCGCGCAGTCTTACAGAAGCGATACGGGTGTTACAAATTGTAACGGAGTGACGCCATGGCCGCTCACGGCAACGCGCGCTCCATCAGTTCTGCGTCCTCTCCGTACACCGCGCGCAGAGCGGCCAACGCGGCACCATCCACGTCGGCGGGCTGATAACCAAGGCGCCGCCAGAACACATCCGCGCCTTGCACCGCTACCAACCGGGATTGGCGCAGCCCCTGCGCATGGGCGCTGGCGGATGCCATGGCGTAAAGCTGCTCGCCCAAACGCTGCCCGCGGCCGGCAGGAGCGATGGCCATGTCGTGCACGAACCAGAGCACATTGGCTGCATCCGCAATGGGTAGCGGCACGTGCAATTTGGGCGGTGTCCATGCATGCCACGCATGCGAAAGCAGGTAGCCGACCACCTCGCCGCAGCGCACGGCAACCAGGCACATGGCCGGACTGCGCGCCCAGCGGCTGGCAAGCGCGTCGCCCGGTTCCAGAAAGCCGTCGCCGTAGCACGCCTGTTGCACGGCCAGGATGCCGGGCAAGTCGTTTGCAGCGATCGGGCGGATGGTGAGTTCGGACATGAGGTGCGTTTGGCCGAAAACGGGGGAGTCTACCGGAGGGGTTGTCTGCATCATGCTGTTTTCGCATAACGTGGGCACGCATCGGTATTCGCGGCATGGTGCCCGTATCCTGTAGATTCATTGGCAGGGCAGTCCCGCCCGCACTTGAATCCCTCTCTCAGCATGTCGCGAATCATCTTCCTCAACGGCCAATACGTGCCGGCCGCCGACGCCACCGTCTCCGTCATGGACCGTGGCTTCACCTTTGCCGATGGCATCTATGAAGTGACCGCCGTGGCGCGCGGCAAGCTCGTCGACAACGACGCGCACCTCGCCCGCTTGACGCGGTCGCTGTCCGAGATCGGCATCGACAACCCGTACACCGCTGCCGAATGGACGCGTGTGTGCGAAGAGCTGGTGGCGCGCAACGGGCTGGAAGAAGGCGTGGTCTACATGCAGGTCACACGCGGCGTCGCCGAGCGCGATTTCGGCATCCCGGCCGACATCACGCCGACGGCCGTGGCGTTCACGCAGGTCAAGTCCATCGTCAACAGCCCGCTGGCCAAGAAGGGCGCAACCGTGGTGACGGTGCCCGACCTGCGCTGGAAGCGTTGCGACATCAAGAGCGTCGGCTTGCTGCCGCAGGTGATGGCCAAGCAGATCGCCGCGCGCGCCGGCGCGCATGAAGCCTGGATGACCGACGGTGACCGTGTGACCGAAGGCGCGTCTTCCACCGCGTTCATCATCACCCCCGATAGGCGCCTGATCACGCGTCCGCTGTCGAACGCTGTGCTGCCGGGCATCACGCGTGTGTCGATCCTGGCGCTGGCGCGTGAACATGGCCTGACGCTGGAAGAACGCATCTTTACCGTGGCCGAAGCCCAGCAAGCCGCCGAGGCGTTCTACACCAGCGCGTCGACGTTCGTGATGCCGGTGGTGTCCATCGACGGCGTGCAAATTGGCAACGGCCAGCCCGGTCCGCTCACCCAGGCACTTCGCACGCTGTATCTGCGTTTTGCCGGCGTGGACGTTGCCGAGCCCGTCGACCAGATGTGACGCAAGCGGTTGCGCCTGCGCGGTAGAATCGCCCGCTGAGTTTTTTGCAGCAAGGCGAGACATCCCATGAAAACAGGAGGCTGGCGCTGGCAAAGCGCCATCGCGGTGACCGCTCTGGTTGCCGCGCAGTGCGCAGCGATGCCCGTATCCGCACAAACCATCTCTGCGTCGGCTACTGTGCCGACGGGGGCCGCGCAAGCCGTTTCGGCCGATGCGACACCCGCCCTCGAATCAGCCGGCGCCGATTCCCGCTGGCGCCGGTTCGAGAGCATCAACGGCATCGTGTCGTATATCGACCGGCAATCGGTCAAGCCCCAGCCAAGCGCCGAGGCAGGCGCCGACACGCACACCGTGCATTTCAGGTTGCTGCGCAACGTGCTGCCCGACTTCACGATCAAGACAGCAGATGGGCAGCCGATCCGTTCGTCGGTCAAGCAGGTCGTGCTGGACTGCGCGCGACATAGCTATACGGTAATTGCGCAAACGCTCTATCGCGCGCGCAACGCCACCGGCAAGCCGCTTTACCAGATCCATTACGGCGACGAGGCGCAAAGCCGCTCGCTGCGCGAAGGCAGCGTGTTCGAATGGATCGCCGGGCGCTTTTGCGGCGCGGGCCACTAACGCTGGGGGCGGCATGGGCGGCATAAATGCCGCCCGGCGCGTTCCCGTTCAGATGGGCGCGGCTTCCCGGCTGTCGCTTCCGCTCTCGCTGTCTTCTCGGCCGCGCGCGTAAGGCTGCCGTTCCTGTTCAAGCTCTGGATAACGGCGTGAGGCGAAGCCCATGGCGGCTTCGTACGAGCCGAACTGGTTGGATTCGGCGGCCACACCGTCGTTGACCAGGATTGCGTACCACTTCCCGTAGAGCGGGCCGTACACCACGACCTTGCTTTTCATCGTCTTGTCCCTGTTTCTTGTATCGATGGCCGACAACGCGGTTTGCGCGCAGCGGCGGCTCGGGCCGTCCGGGCGCCAGGTCATGGCGCGCCGTCAGCTTTGTGGCGGACGATGATTACAGTGAGTTACACGCGCGTCAACGTTTGCGTTGGGCGCAATGCTCTAGTGGCGTCAGGCCGGTGCCAGCGTGCCTGCTACGCGCGCCTGCCGCAGTTCGGGGGGCTCGTTCCCTGAGTCGACGTAGTCGGCAAAGCAGCGGATGCAGTCTGCCACCCAGTCAGGGCGGCGCAGGGGCAGCCAGTGACCCGCGTCCACCTCATGGCGCCAGTAGTGCGACACCCAAGCTTCCACAGCGCGCGTAACCGCGGGGCTGACGTAGCGGTCGCGCGTTGGCACGACCAGTTGCACGGGTGCATGCGGTGCGCGTGCCTGGGGGCGCGCGAGGCGCTCACGAAAATTTGCGCGATACATTCGCACGCCGTTGCAAGCATCGCGCACAAGCGTCGGCCGCTGCGCTTCGATGCGAATGCCCTCCGTCTTGCGCAGCCACCACGGCCAAGCACCTGCCACCCACAGTCGCCACGACCATTCGGGCACCAGCGGCAGGTTGAAATAGCCGACGTACCACGATTGCAGCCGCTGCTTCCACACCGCTCGTTTGGCGGCCCATGTGCCGGCGTCGAGCTGCGTGCGCATCCAGTGGCCGACGTGGTCCAGGCACGGCCCCGAGATCGACGTGTAAGACGCGATGCGCCCACGCAACCGGTCGGTCGTCACCGATTCCCAGCTATGGATGGAGCCCCAGTCGTGACCGACCAGATGGAAGCGCTCGCCGGGCAGCAACGCGTCGGCCACGGCGGCAAGGTCGTCGACAAACTGGGGGATGCGGTAACCGGTGGTATCTGCGGGGGCGTCTGACAGGCCGGCACCCCGCACGTCGAAGGTGAGCACACGGCGCTCGTGCGCCAGCGTGTCGCGCACGCCGTCCCAGACGGAGCTGTCGTCCGGATAGCCATGCACGAGAACGATGGCAGGGCGCTCCCGCGCGGAATGGTCGGCGGGCTGTGTCATGCGGGCATGCAGGCGAATGTCGCCGGAGCGCACCACGTGGCTGCTGTGCATCGAGAGGACTCCTGGAAAAGGGATGCGGTGCAATCTCTGCAGCCTACGAAGTAACGGGGCGATGCGACAACGCGTGTTTTTACCCGTTTCAAGCAGTGCCTGACGCACTCGCTGGAGGGTCTGCCTGCAACAACGGCGTGGCTGCGGTGAAAGCTGCCAGATGCTCCAGCAACGTACGCACTTTGCGCGGCAACTGTTGTTGCGGCCACACCGCGTAGATGGGTCGCTGCGGCGTACGCCAATCGGGCAGCAGGCGCACCAGCCGGCCAGCCTCCAGCGCTTGATGGCAGAGCGTGCGAGGGCAGTACAGCAGGCCGAGGCCCGTTTCCGCCAACGTCACGCCCAGTTCGATGTCGTTCAGGTCGCAGCGTCCATGAGGCTGCAGTTCGATGGTCTCCTCGCCATCGGGTGAGGTGAAGCGCCATGTCGAGAGCGGCGATGACACCAACAGCCGATGCGCTTGCAATTCATGTGGATGGGTCGGCGCGCCCTGCTCGGCCACGTACGCAGGCGACGCCACCAGCACCATCCCGATGACACCGAGCCGCCGCTGCCGCAGCTTCGGGTCGTCCTGCTGGCCGACGCGGATGGCAAGATCGGCGCCATGCCGCCACACGTCTTCATTGCGGTTGCTGAGCGATAGCTCGAGGCGGATCTCCGGCCACGTCGCCATGAAGCTCGCATACGCGGGTGCGAGGAGCCCGCGCGACAGGTTCAACGGCGCAAGAACACGCAGGGTGCCCTTCACCTGATTGAGATCGTCGTCGAGCGTGGCCGTGGTTTGCGCAAGCGCGGTCAACAGCGGGCGGCATTGCTCGTAGTACAGCTGGCCCTCCGGCGTCGGTTTCAGGCTGCGGGCGCTGCGCAGCAGAAGCTGGCAGCCGAGCGAGGTCTCGAGCTTCTGCAGGCGCCGCGTCAGCGTGGCGGGCGGCAGGTTGGCGTGACGGGCCGCTGCCTGCAGGCTGCCGTGGTCCACGATGGAAACAAAGAGAGCCAGATCGTCGAGCATGATTCCATTTTCGGAATTTAAGTTTCAGTAAACGTCTATAGTTTCTATAAACGCGGTTGTCTAGCATGCCGTCAATCACATTTGATGGCTTGCAAGGAGAACCGCCATGTCGATGCCCGTTTCCACCGCCACACGTCTTCGCATCATCTTTGCCTGGATGATGTCGGGCCTGATGTCGTTGTTGATGACGGGCTGGATCGGCTGGGTCAACGCCGGTATCAGCTCCGACTTTCTCGCCCGCTGGGCGCATGCCTTCGTACTGGCGTGGCCGGCCGCCTTCACCATCGTGCTGATTGCGGCGCCGCTGGTGCAGCGGCTGACACAGCGCCTCGTGGTGCCCAGTCCGATGCAGCCCTGAAAAGAAAACAGCCCACCGGGAGGACGGTGGGCCGCAAGGTTGACAGCAGGAAAGACCGATTGAAGCGGACGCCGGACCGACATCCCGTTGGGTCCGGCGATATGGCTGGTACAACACCCGACCCTTATCGTAGTGACGCTGATGTGCGTGGAGATCGCACGGCCCGATATCGGGTCATGACCGGGCCATGGAGCGCACTGTAGAGCGCCGATGCTTTCAGCAAACTTTCTTCCGTCGGCCGGCCTTCTACGGACAATCCCTAGGTTCGGGCATGGCACGGGCGTTGCCGATGTCGTGCGCGGCACATGGCCGCTGCCGGGGCGAAGCAGCACGAGTAGGCGTAGTCAACATCAACGCGCCGTGCTGTTGGGCAGGTCCGATTCTCAACGCTAAGGGGCTAAGCCATCGGTAGGAAAGCCGGCTGCATGCAGGGCGGCCGGCTGGCAGAATGCCGGAGCGTTGCCACCCGTCCAGCCCACCATGTCCGCACCTGCCGACCTCCACATCCGCTCTGTTCACCAAGACGACTTCGCTGCGTGGAAACCGCTCTGGGATGACTACAACGCCTTTTACGGCCGTGCGGGCGAGACGGGCTTGCCCGACATCGTCACGCAGACGACATGGCAGCGCTTCTTCGACGAAACGGAGCCGGTGCACGCGCTGGTGGCCGAGCGTGGAGGCGAGCTGCTCGGCATCGTGCATTTCCTCTACCACCGCAGCACCACGCAAATCGGCATGAGCTGCTATTTGCAGGATCTGTTCACTGCGCAGGCCGCGCGCGGGCAGGGCGTGGGGCGGGCCTTGATCGAAGCGGTCTACCGTCGCGCGCAGGCCGACGGCTTGCCGCGCGTCTATTGGCAGACACACGAAACCAACGCGACCGCCATGCGGTTGTATGACACGCTGGCGGACAAGTCGGGCTTCGTGGTGTATCGCAAATTGTTCTGAGCCGTTCTGGCCTCAACAATCGAGTTTCGGCACGTCGAAGTGCTTCCAATCGCTACCGCCTTCGGCTCCGTACCGCTAGCGCGGTGCCAAGACCTTTGTCCATTGCGCGATCCGGCGGACGGGTCGCCCACGGTGGACGCAATTTCCCGCAAACCATAGGGTAATCCCGCATCTGCGATTTCGAAGACGCGGTCTATAGTTGCACCTGTGTTCCAGATATTAACAGACGTTTCATAGGTAAAACAAGCGAAACGTGATGGAGTCGACAGATATGCAACCGCAATACAACCCCGACCTCGCTCCGTGGGAGCCGATTTCTCCAAACAACGTCGCTGGCAAGGGCCGGGTCGAGCGCCCGGGTTACGCCGCCAATCTGGTGTGGCAAACGCGCGCGACCGAGCCGACAGCCTATGAGAATCAATTGGCCGATTCGCTGGAAGCGGCATTCCTGGGTGGCGCGCAAACGCCGGCCGACATCGTGGCCGTACTGAACGAGCGCGGCCCGCGCAACGCCGCCGGCGGCGAGACCTGGACGGAAGACACGTTCCTGGCCGAGATGCGCCGCTTGGGCGCCTGAGCGCCGGCTGGATCCAACACGATTCGACGCCGCATCGCCCGCAGAGGCGCACGGCTCAACCCCATCAGAAGAGGCAAGCAATGGAAGGCAACAAGGAAGCGCAGAAGGAAGCGCGCATCAACACCGGTCTGCGCAACTACTGGTATCCGGTGGCGGCGTCGTGGAATGTGAAAAACGCGCCGGTGGGCATCACGCGTTTGAGCCAGAACATCGTGCTGTGGCGTGACACTGCCGGCCAGGTGCATGCGCTGGAAGACCGCTGCCCGCATCGCGGTGCGCGCCTGTCGATGGGCTGGAACCTGGGCGACCACGTGGCCTGCTGGTACCACGGCGTTGAAGTGAACGGCCAGGGTACGGTAACGAGCGTGCCGGCGGTCGACGCTTGCCCCATGGAGGGCAAGACCTGCGTGCGCAGCTACCCGGTGCAGGAGCGTGCCGGTGCCATCTTCCTGTGGTTTGGCGACAAGGCCCCGTCAGAGTTCGACGACGCGGTCGGCACGCTGCGCCTGCCCGAAGAACTGACCAGTGACGAGCACAGCCACTTCCTCTGCTTCGCGCATTGGAACGTCAACTACCGCTATGCCATCGACAACGTCATGGACCCCATGCACGGCGCCTACCTGCACGCCGTGTCGCACTCGATGGCCAGCGGCGAGAAAAAGGCCGTGATGGAAGTGGTTGAAACCGACCACGGGATCATGTTCCAGAAGACCGGCCAGCGCGGCGTGAACTTCGATTGGACCGAGTTTGGCGAGACCGGCACGATGTGGCTGCGCCTCTCGATTCCGTATCAGCCGAAGGTCGGCCCCGGCGGCCCGTTCACGATCATCGGCATCGTGACGCCAGTGGATGAAGAGCACTGCATCGTCTACTTCTGGCGCACGCGCCACGTGCAAGGCTGGCAGCGCGATGTGTGGCGATTCCTGTATCGCAACCGCCTGGAAGGCCTGCACTGGGATGTGCTCGAGCAGGACCGTGTGGTGCTGGAGTCGATGGCACCCGAGGCGCGCGAGCACGAGACGCTGTATCAGCACGACATCGGCATCACGCGTATCCGCCGTGTGCTTGCACGCCGCGCCGCCGCTGAGTTGGCCGATGCGCCGGTTGCCATGATCAAGCCCGTTCCCACGGAAGCCCAACATGCCTGAGCGCAATTCAACCGCCGGGCTGCTGGCTGGCCGCAAGGTGCTCGTGACGGGCGCCGCGCGCGGTCTGGGGCTGGCCTTTGCCAAGTCGATCGCCGAAGCCGGTGGCGCTGTCGCGCTGGCCGACATTCTTGGCGAGCGCGTGCAGGAAGAGGCGGCGGCGCTGCGTGCGGCAGGTTTCGATGCGCATGGCTTCACGCTTGATCTTGGCGATCCGGCTTCGATTCAGGCGTGCGCTGCGGCAGCGGCGCAGGCATTGGGCGGGCTCGACGGTCTTGTCAACAACGCGGCCATTACCAACTCGGGCGGGCGCGACGCATCGTCGATCGACATCGAGACCTGGGACCGCGTGATGAACGTCAACGTGCGCGGCACATGGTTGATGACGACGGCTTGCCTGCCGGCACTCAAGGCATCGGGCCGCGGCGCCATCGTCAATTTGTCGTCGGACACACCGCTGTGGGGCGCGCCGAACCTGTTGGCTTACGTGGCCAGCAAGAGCGCTGTCATCGGCATGACGAAGTCTCTGGCGCGCGAATGCGGCGCAGACGGCATCACCGTCAACGCCATCGCGCCGGGCCTGACGCTGGTGGAAGCCACCGAATACGTGCCGGCGCACCGCCATGCGCTGTACCGCGACCAGCGCGCCATTTCGCGCGATCAACTGCCGGACGACGTGTGCGGCGCCGTGCTGTTCGCGCTGTCCGACCTTTCCCGATTCGTGACGGGCCAGACGCTGGCCGTCAACGGCGGTTTTGTCATGCAGTAATGCATCCACACACCATTCAGAAGAGGTATTCAATGAGCGATCTCTCCGAACAACAGCAAGTGCAACGCACGTGGGACCGCCCGGAAGGCGCGTCGTTTGAAGACTGGATGAACAGCCGCGTGGCGCGTTTCTCCACCCGCCGCTACGACTGGGACGCCCTCAAGTTCCAGGCCGACTTCGACCCGAAATACCGCCGTGCGCAAATGCGCTACCTCGGCACGGGCGGCACGGGCGTGGCCGCAGACACCAACACGGTGCCGGCGGAGCACTTCACGTTTTCGACGATGGTCATTCCGGCCGGCCACGAAGGCCCGTCGCATCTGCACACCGATGTGGAAGAGGTGTTCTTCATCATTCGCGGCAAGCTCAAGCTGGTGCTGGAGAAGGACGGCGAGCGCTACGAAACCATCCTGACCGATCGCGATCTCGTCTCGGTGCCGCCCGGCGTGTACCGCGAAGAAATCAACATCGGCGATGAAGACGCGCTGATGTGCGTGATGCTCGGCGCCAAAAAACCGATCACGCCGACGTATCCGCCCGAGCATCCGCTCGCCAAAATCAAGCGTTGATGCCATGAGCGTGCAGGCTGTCATGTCTTCCCACCCGTTCCGTGTTGCCGACGCGCTTGCCGCGCTGGGCGCCGGGTTTGCCGAACGCACCGTCGCCATCAACGCGCACGGCGATCGCATCGGCTATCGGCAATGGGGCGAGCGCGGGCCGGTGGTGGTGCTGTTGCACGGCATCAGCTCCAGCGCCGCGTCATGGCTGCCTTGCGCGCAGGTTCTTTCGCACAACATGCGCGTGCTGGCATGGGATGCGCCGGGCTACGGCAATTCCACGCCGCTTGCAGAGGGTGCACCGCGCGCTGCCGATTACGCGGTGCGGTTGCAGGCATGGGTTGCCGCGTTGGATGTGACGCCCGATGCGATCGTCGGTCATTCGCTGGGCGCGCTGATGGCATCGGCGTATGTGGCCGCCGCGCCAGCCGCGATGCAGCCGAAGTGCCTGCTGCTTCTGAACCCCGCGCAGGGCTACGGCCAAGCGGGGCAGGAGGACAAGTCCCGCAGCGTGCAGGCCCAGCGGCTTGCAACGCTCGACCAGCTTGGCATCGACGGCATGGCGGAGTCGCGCCACGCACACCTGCTGCGCCCAGATGCCACCGACGAAGAACGCGCCTGGGTGCGCTGGAACATGAAGCGCCTCAACGACGGTGGTTATCGCCAGGCTGTGGCGATGCTCAGCGGCGACGACATCGGCGCCTATCTGAAAAAACGCCCCGAATCGACGCTAGCGCAGATCGCTTGCGGCGATGTCGACGGCATTACACCACCGGAAGGTTGCGAAGCGCTGGCAAAGATGTTTGATCTGCCGTTTGCGCTTGTGCCGTCGGCCGGGCATGCCTCTTATATCGATGCGCCTGACGCTGTTGCAGGCTGGATCGAACACGCTGTTCTCTCCCAATCCCAAAACGCCTAAGCGCCAAGACGTATGAGCAACGACCTCATCCCAGAAGACGTGCAAGAAAAGTACATCGTGCCGGGGCTCGAACGCGGCCTGCGCCTGCTGTGCGAGTTCAGCCACAAAGACCGTGTGCTGTCGGCGCCGGAACTGGCGCGCCGCCTGAAGGTGCCGCGCTCCACGGTGTTCCGCCTGCTGACCACACTTGAAGTGATGGGTTTTATCGAACGCGTCGACGGCGGCCGCGATTTTCGCCTCGGCATGGCGGTGCTGCGCCTGGGCTTTGAATATCTCGCGTCGCTGGAATTGACCGAGCTGGGCCGCCCGCTGCTCGATCGTCTGCGCGACGAGATTCACTATCCGTGCAACCTCGTCGTGCGCGATGGCCGCTCGATCGTCTACGTGGCGAAATCCGTGGCGCCCACGCCGTTCACCAGCTCGGTGAATGTCGGCACGCGCCTGCCGGCGCACGCCACGGTGCTGGGTCGTGTGCTGCTGGCCGATCTGTCGCTGGCTGAGCTGCGCCAGCTCTATCCGGAGCCGCAGCTGGAAGTGTTTTCCGCCAATACCCCGCGCACGGTCGAAGAGCTGTTCGAGATGGTCCAGCGCGACCGCGAACACGGCTACGTGCTGCAGGAAGGTTTCTTCGAAGCCAACATCTCGACGATTGCTGCGCCGGTGCTCGACCGCGCCGGCAAGGTGGTAGCAGCCCTCGGCACGACGATTCCGTCGCCGCGCATTGAAGCCGCACAGCTCGATCTGATGATCGACAAGGTGCGCGCCGCTGCCGGCGAGCTGTCTTACCTGCTGGACTACCGCCCCGCAGGCGGCAAGGTCGTCAACCTGTTCCGCGAATGACCATGCCGATGATCGACCTGACTGGCAAGACGGCTGTCGTGACGGGTGGCTCCTCCGGCATCGGCCTGGCCACCGTTGAACTGCTGCTGGAAGCCGGCGCTGTCGTGGCGCTGTGCGGGCGCAATGCCGAACGCCTCGCGCAAGCCGAACAAGGTCTGCGCAGCCGCTTCCCAAACGCCCGGCTGTTTGCCGCAACGTGCGACGTGCTCGACGCCGCGCAGATGGCAGCGTTTGCCGACGCCGTGGAGCAAGCCCTCGGCCCCGTCGACATGCTGGTCAACAACGCGGGCCAAGGCCGTGTCTCGACGTTTGCCGATACCGACGATGCCGCGTGGACGCAGGAGCTGCATCTCAAGTTCTTCTCCGTGATCCATCCCACGCGCGCTTTCCTGCCGCAACTCGAGCGCTCGGAGCACGGCGCGATCGTCTGCGTGAATTCGCTGCTCGCGCAGCAGCCCGAGCCGCACATGGTCGCCACCTCGGCTGCGCGTGCGGGTGTGCTCAATCTTGTGCGTTCGATGGCGACCGAATTTGCACCGAAGGGCGTGCGCGTCAACGGCATCCTGATCGGCCTGGTGGAGTCCGGCCAATGGCGCCGCCGCTTCGAGGCACGACCTGAAGAAGACCGCCATCTCGACTGGGCCGCATGGACGCGCCGCCTGGCCACGCAAAAACATATTCCCCTTGGACGCCTGGGCCTGCCCGAAGAGGCTGCCCGCGCCATTCTGTTCCTTGCCTCGCCGTTGTCTTCGTACACCACGGGCAGCCACATCGATATCTCCGGAGGACACTCCCGTCATGCTTAACAGACAACAACAGGAACAACAGCTGGTCACGGTGGGCCACGCGATTGCAGCCTTCCTGGAGGCCTGCGAGGTCAAGGCCGCCTTTGGCGTCATCTCGATCCACAACATGCCCATCCTCGATGCGATGGGCGAGCGCGGCAAGATCCGCTTCGTCATGGCGCGCGGTGAAGCCGGCGGCGCCAACATGGCCGACGCCTATGCCCGGACCACGGGCGGCCTCGGTGTGTGCCTGACCAGCACCGGCACCGCTGCCGGGAATGCGGCGGGCGCAATGGTCGAAGCCCTGACCGCCGGCACGCCGCTGCTGCACATCACGGGCCAGATCGAAACGCCGTACCTGGACCAGAGCCTTGCCTACATCCACGAAGCGCCGGACCAGCTCACGATGCTCAAGGCCGTCTCCAAGGCTGCCTTCCGCGTGCGCAGTGCCGACACGGCGATCAGCACGATGAAGCTGGCGGTGCAGACTGCGCTGACGGCACCGGCCGGCCCGGTGAGCGTGGAGATTCCCATCGACATCCAGGCCGCGCTGATCCCGATGCCGGATGACCTGCGCCCGCTGCAGGTGCCTCAGCATGTGCCGTCGGCCCACGCGCTGGACGAACTGGCTGAACGCCTGTCGCGCGCGCGCCGTCCGATGCTGTGGCTGGGCGGTGGTGCCCGCCACGCCGCGAAGCAGGTCAAGCGCCTGATGGACCTTGGCTTTGGCGTGGTCACCAGCACGCAGGGCCGCGGCATCGTGCCGGAAGATGATCCGCGCTCGCTGGGCGCATTCAACCTGCACAAGCCGGTCGAGGCGTTCTACCAGACGTGCGACGCGATGGTCGTGGTCGGCTCGCGCCTGCGTGGCAATGAAACGCTCAAGTACGAACTGAAACTGCCGCGTCCGCTGTACCGCGTCGATGCGGATGCCTCGGCGGAAGGCCGTTGCTACGCCAGCGACTATTTCGTGTGCGGCGATTCGGCCCTCGCGCTGGAAGGCTTGGCGGATCGGCTGGAAAAGAAGATGCAGATCGACGCGACATTCGCCGCCGACCTGCGCGCTGCACACGATGCGGCCGTGCGCGGACTGATCGATGGCCTCGGCCCGTACGCAAAGCTTGTGGAGGCGTTGCAAGCCGCCGTGGGACGTGAGTTCAACTGGGTGCGCGACGTGACCGTGTCGAACAGCACGTGGGGCAATCGCCAGCTCCGTATCTTTGATTCGCGCGCCGGCGTGCATGCGCTGGGTGGCGGTATCGGCCAAGGTTTGGCGATGGGCATTGGTGCGGCCATCGGTGCGGCCGCGATCGAATCCGGCAAGACGACGTTCTGCCTGGCCGGCGACGGCGGCTTCATCCTGAACCTCGGCGAATTGGCGACTGCGGTGCAGGAGCGCGCCAACCTCGTCATCGTGCTGATGAACGACAAGGGCTACGGCGTCATCAAGAACATTCAGGACGCGCAGTACGGCGGCCGCCGCCATTACGTGGATCTGCACACGCCGGACTACGCGGCGCTTGCGCAGTCGCTGCAGTTGCGCCATCGCCGCGTGTCGGATCTGGCCGATGTGGGCAGCGTGTTGAAGGAAGCCACCAGCGGCGAAGGCCCGTTCCTGATGGAGATCGACATGCTCTCCATCGGCAGCTTCAAGACGATCTTTGCAGGCCCGCCGGTCAACCAGCAGGCCAAGGACGGTCAGGGCGAGCGCGCTGCTGCATGCGCCACGGACGGCACGACGGTGGTGGCGTGAACCTGCAACCGAGCCAACTGAAGGAGCCGGACATGCTGCATGTATCGATGGTCGGGTGCGGAGCGATCGGGCAGGGCGTACTGGAACTGCTCAAGAGCGATCCGGATGTGTGCTTTGATGCCGTAATCGTGCCCGAGCACGCGATGGACAAGGCGCGCGAGGCCATCGCCCCGTTCGCACCAAATGCGCGTGTCACGACGCATCTGTCGGCCGACGCGCATACGGATCTGCTGGTCGAGTGCGCTGGCCATGACGCGCTTGAAGAACATGTGTTGCCGGCGTTGGAGCAGGGCATTGATTGCCTCGTGGTATCGGTCGGTGCGCTGTCTCAACCCGGCGTGGCCGAGCGGCTGGAGGCAGCGGCCCGCCGTGGCAACGCGCAGGTGCAGCTGCTGTCGGGCGCCATCGGCGCCATCGACGCACTGGCCGCTGCGCGCGTCGGCGGGCTCGACGCTGTGATCTACACGGGCCGCAAGCCACCGCGCGCCTGGAAGGACACGCCGGCCGAACAGCAGTTCGACCTCGATGCGCTGCGCGAGCCGACCGTGATCTTCGAAGGCAACGCCCGCGAAGCTGCG
Organism: Ralstonia sp. 110700041-2; assembly: GCF_056280165.1. Taxonomy (NCBI): domain Bacteria; kingdom Pseudomonadati; phylum Pseudomonadota; class Betaproteobacteria; order Burkholderiales; family Burkholderiaceae; genus Ralstonia; species Ralstonia sp. 110700041-2. Next base: position 130,509 of record NZ_JBSFAI010000019.1, read on the forward strand.
CGTCTATTCCCGAAGAACGCCAATGTGGCCGCCACGCTGTCATTGGCGGGCCTGGGGCTTGAGCACACGCACGTCAAGCTGCTGGCCGATCCGACGGTGGACGAGAACATCCATCACGTCGAGGCACGCGGGGCCTTTGGCGGTTTCGAACTGACGATGCGCGGCAAGCCGCTGGCGGCCAATCCCAAGACTTCTGCGCTGACGGTGTTCAGCGTGGTGCGTGCGCTGGGCAACCGCGCACACGCCGTTTCGATTTAAGCGAGGCCATTGCGCCATGACTGTCTCTACCCTGAACGCAACTGCGACCTCGTTGCTGCCGATCTGCATCGCAGGCGAATGGCGCCTCGGCACCGGCGAGCGCTATGTCACGCGCTACCCCGCCACGGGCGAAGTGGTGGCGGAACTCAACGCTGCCAGCGTCGCCGACGTGGAAGAAGCTGTGGCCGGTGCCTATCGCGCCTTCCTCTCCAGCGGCTGGGCGCAGCGCAAGCCGCACGAACGCGCCGCCGTCCTGTACCGCATCGCCGAGCTGATCCGCTCGCGCAGCGAAGCACTTGCGCAACGCCAGCGGCTGGATAACGGCAAGCCGATCAACGAAACGCGCGCCCTGGTGGCAAGCGCTGCGGCCACGTTCCAGTTCTTCGGCGCCGCATGCGAGACACTGGAAGAGTCGCTCACGCCCATGCGCGGCGATTGCCTGACGATGAGCGTGCATGAGCCCATGGGCGTGGTGGCGGCCATCACGCCATGGAATTCGCCGATTGCCAGCGAAGCGCAAAAGATGGCGCCTGCGCTGGCCGCGGGCAACGCCGTCGTCGTCAAACCGGCTGAAGTCACACCGCTGATGGCACTGGAACTTGCCGCCATCTGTGAAGAGGCGGGCGTGCCGAAGGGCATGATCAGCGTGCTGCCCGGCAAGGGCTCCGTGATTGGCGATGCGATCACCAAGCATCCGCTGGTGCGTCGCGTGTCGTTCACGGGAGGCACGAACACGGGCCGCCATATCGCGCACATTGCGGCCGACAAGATGATGCCGGTGTCGCTCGAACTCGGCGGTAAATCGCCGACGATGGTGTTTGAAGATGCCGACCTCGACCACGCCGTGAATGGCGTGCTGTACGGCATCTTCAGTTCATCGGGCGAATCGTGCATCGCAGGTTCGCGCCTGTTTGTGGCGCGCTCGCTCTACGAGCCGTTCATGGATCGTCTGGCCGCTGCCGCGGCACGCCTGCGTGTCGGCAATCCGGCCGATGAATCGACGCAGATGGGCCCGCTGATCACCGATCGTCACCGCGAGACCATCGAGTCGTACGTTGCGATGGGCGTGGGAGAGGGCGGCCACCTGCGCACGGGCGGCTTGCGCCCAGCAATCGTGGGCTGTGAGTCGGGTTACTTCTACACGCCGACCATCATCGAAGGGCTCACCAACAGCGCGCGCATTTGCCAGGAAGAAATCTTTGGCCCGGTGCTCGTCGCCATGCCGTTCGACGATGAAGACGAATTGATCGAACAGGCCAACGACAGCGTCTACGCATTGGCCGCCGGGATCTGGACGCGCGACTACAAGCGCGCATGGCGCATCGGCCGCGCGGTGCAGGCCGGCAACGTGTGGATCAACACATACAAGCAGTTCTCGATCTCGACGCCGTTTGGCGGCTGGCGCGACAGCGGCCTCGGCCGCGAGAAGGGCCGACTCGGCATCCTGCAATACATGGAGCAGAAGAGCCTTTACTGGGGCTTGAATGAACAGCCGCTGGCCTGGGCCAACGCCAACTGAAGCTGAAACAAAACACCCAGACCACAGGAGATCAAGATGAACACGATTCGAGGCATCGACGAAATCGTCTACGGTGCCGACGACCTCGCCGCCTGCAAGCAGTTCTTCCTGGATTGGGGCCTTGCCCTGCAATCGGAAGACGCCAGCGGCCTGCTGTTCGAAACGCTCAACGGCTGCCGCGTGCGCGTCAAGCGCAGGGACGATGCCACGCTGCCGGCCGCCATGGAAGCCGGCCCGACGCTGTGCGAGGTGATCTGGGGCACCGATTCGCAGGCTGTGCTCGATCGCCTGGTCGACAAACTGGCTGACCAGCCCGGTTATGTGCACGCCGACGGCCGCGTCGGCTGCACCGACCCGAACGGCCTGGCAGTGCGCGTGCAACTGACCACCAAGCGCGATGTCGACGTGCAATGCGCAGCCATGAACACATGGACGGACAAACCGCGCCGCAATCAACCGAGCCCGATCTACGCGCGTGCCACGCCCATCGAAGTGGGCCACGTGGTCTTCTTCGTGAAGGACGTGGCGGCCACGGAGCGCTTTTACATCGACAAGCTCGGCTTTGTGCCGTCCGACCACTACCCGGGCCGCGGGGCGTTCCTGCGCTGTGAGCCGGAAGGCGGCCATCACGATCTGTTCCTGCTGCAAACGCCGCAGGCGAAGAGCGGGCTCAACCACGTCGCCTTCACCGTGCGCGACATCCACGAAGTGTTCGGCGGTGGCATGCATGTGTCGCGCTGCGGCTGGGAAACGCAACTAGGCCCGGGTCGTCACCCGATTTCGTCGGCGTACTTCTGGTACTTCAAGAACCCTGCCGGTGGCTTGATCGAGTACTACGCCGATGAAGACCAGCTTGACGCCGACTGGCAGCCGCGCGATTTCGAGCCCGGCCCGACCGTGTTCGCCGAATGGGCCATCGACGGCGGCATTGACGGCAACACACGCCGGCAGAAAAACGTCGCCGGCCCGGAAGGCAAGTTCCTCACGGAAAAGCGCTGAAACGTTGCAGAGAGACGTGCTATGAATTCCCCCCTCAACCTGCGCGTGCACGCCATGCGCTACGAAGCCCAAGGCATCGTGAGCGTGGAGCTGCGCGATGTCGACGGCAAAACGCTGCCCGAGTACGCACCCGGCGCGCATATCGAACTGCATCTCGGCAACGGGCTGGTGCGCAGCTATTCGCTGTGCGGCGCGCCAGAGGTGCGTGACCGTTATGTGGTCGGCGTGCTGCTCGACCGCAACAGCCGCGGCGGATCGCGCTATGTGCACGAGCAATTGCGCGTCGGTTCGACGCTCAAGATCGGCGGCCCGCGCAATCACTTCGAGCTGGACGAAACCGCGCCGCGTACCGTGCTGGTTGCAGGTGGCATCGGCGTGACGCCCATCGTCTGCATGGCGCGTCGCCTGGCCGAGCAAGGCAAGGCGTTCTCGATGCTGTATTGCGCCCGCTCGCGTGCCGAAGCGGCCTTTGCCGATGAGCTTGCCGCCCATGGCGAAGCGGTGCGTTTTCACCTGGACGCAGAAGCCGGTGGCGCCCCCGATCTGAAAGCGCTGCTTGCAGGGCATCCGGCCGATACGCATTTCTATTGCTGCGGCCCCGGCCCGATGCTGCGGGCATTCGAGGCGGCCTGTGAGGCGCTGGGCTACACCAACGTCCATATTGAACGCTTTGCGGCCGACCCCGGTGTGGAATCGGTGCAGGAGGGCGAATACCAGGTCAAGCTCGCGCGCAACGGTGCCGAGTTGTGTGTACCGGCGGGCAAGTCGCTGCTCGACGCGCTGTTGGAGATTGGCGTCGAGGTGGAACACAGCTGCAAGGAAGGCGTGTGCGGCTCGTGCGAAACGCGCGTGCTCGAAGGCGAGCCCGACCACCGTGACAGCGTGCTTTCCAAGAGCGAGCGTGCATCCAACCAGACGATGATGGTTTGCGTATCCGGCTGTAAGGGCAAGCGCCTGGTGATCGATCTGTAAGCGCAGGATGGTTTAGGCGCCGGCCTGACCAGCCGCGCCGTCTTTTTTTGCGCCCTGTTTTTCTTTTAAACGACGTTTCGCATACGAAACAAAGCAAGAACCACAACCAGCTCGTCCACCAAGACGGCGATAACAACTGGCGGGGCGGACACCTTGTCCAGTGGAGGAGACTGCAAATGAAGACAACCTTGTTCGCCATTGCGGCGATGAGCCTGGCTGGCACCGCTGCGGCCCAGAGCAACGTGACGCTGTACGGCAGCATTGATGAAGGCGTGGCCTACATCAACAGCCTCAAGAGCAGCGCGTCTAGCGGCTCGGCGCTGCGCATGGACCCCGGCACCATGCAGCCGGACCGTTTCGGCCTGCGCGGCTCGGAAGATCTCGGCGGCGGTACGCAGGCCATCTTCCAGTTGGAATCGGGGTTTCTGGGCGACACCGGCAGCAGCGTGGTCGCCGGCAAGCTGTTCAACCGCACGGCGTGGGTGGGCCTGACGAACGATCGCTTGGGCAATATCCAGCTTGGCCACCAAGCGGACTTCATGTTCGACTACCTCGGCCGCCTGAGCAACGGGTTCCAGCTCACCAATTTCTACCTGTTCCACCCCGGCAACTTCGACAACCTGGCCAACCAGTTCCAGATCGACAACGCCGTGCGCTACGTCTCGCCCATCTTCGGCGGCCTGCAACTGGGCGGCATGTACGGCTTTGGCGAGGTACCCGGTTCGCCGTCGAAAAGCCGCAGTTACAGCCTCGGTGCGTACTACACCAACGGCGGGTTCCGTGCAGCCGCGGCTTATACCGCGTCCAATGACCGCGCGCTGGACATCGCCGGTCGCCTGGGTATCACGAACACGCTCGGCACGACGCTCGTGCCCGGCGTGATGACGCCGATGAGTTCGGTCAAGTCGTTCGGTGCCGGCACGCTGTATCAGTTCAGCAACCTGCCGGTCCAGATCAACGCGGTCTATACGCAGACCCGCATCACGCTGAGTGGCGCCAACGCCCGCGCGCAAAACGTCGACCTCGGCACCGCGTGGCATTACAGCGCCGCCAATACGCTCAACGTGGGCTATACCTTCAGCAAGTACGAGGGCGCCCGCTGGAACCAGTTCAGCCTCGGCAACGTGTACGCGTTTTCCAAGCGCACGCAGGTGTACGTGCAAGGTACGTATCAGCGTGCGTCCGGCGATGCGCAGTCTGCTGCCATCAACGGCGTAGGTGTGGCGGCGCAGCGCAACCAGATGGTTGTCAGCACCGGGGTGCACCACTCGTTCTGACGTCCTGACCCAACGCGCGCCGCTGGGCAGCGACCCAGTGGCGCATCAACTTCCTCCGGAAGGAGCTTCACATGAAGCCAGGTGTTTTGATTGATAGCGGAATTGACCACGATGCGTCGCTGGGCGCGATGAGCCTGGGCAAGATCGTTGCCCGCATCGAGCGGCTCAAGAGCAACGGCATGCACGTGCGTGCGCGTCTGCTGATCGGGCTGGCGACGTTCTTCGACGGCTTTGACGTGATCGTCATTGCCGCTACGCTGCCGCTGCTGATCGCGCAATGGCATCTGACCCCGGCGCAGATTGCTTTTGTGATCGGTGCCCCCGGCATCGGTCAGTTGATCGGTGCGCTGGTGTTCCCGATGTTTGCGGAGCGATTCGGCCGCGTGCGCATGATCGGCTATAGCGCGGGCATCATCGGTTTGATGAGCCTGCTGTGCGGCGTGGCGCCCAGTTTTGCCGTGTTTGCAGCGCTGCGTATCGTGCAGGGCATCGGCTTGGGTGGCGAGCTGCCCGTAGCGGCCACATACATCAACGAAGTCACGCGTGCCCATGGCCGCGGGCGCTTCGTGCTGCTCTACGAGGTGGTGTTCCCGATTGGTTTGCTGGTGTCCAACGCGCTTGGGGCCTGGCTTGTACCGCATTTCGGCTGGGAGGTGATGTACTTTCTCGGTGGCATTCCGCTCGTGCTGTTCTTCACGCTGCCCAAGGCCGTGCCGGAGTCCCCGCGCTGGCTGGCGACCAATGGACGCATGGCCGAGGCCGATGCCGCGCAGGCACGCTTTGAAGCCAAGGCGAAGGGGCCGCTGCCTCCGCTGGGCGATACCTCGGCCTTCGAGCAGATGTCGCACCGCCACCCGAAGCGCGGCATGCGCGATCTGTTCGGCCCCGTGTACATCAAGCGCACGGTGGTCGTGGCCATGCTGTGGGCGACGTGCGGTTTTATCCAGTACGGTCTGTCGACGTGGCTGCCGACGGTCTACAAGACGATCTATCACGCGCCGCTGCAACTGGCGCTGAATTTGGCCGCGCTGGCGTCGGTGCTGGGTGTGGTCGGCTCGTTGGTCTGCGCGATGATCGTCGACAAGGTAGGCCGCAAACCCGTGATGGTCGTGTCGTTCGTACTCTGCGGCGTCTCGCTGGCGCTGGCTGGGCTGCTGCACGAGCAGTCGCTCTATGTGGTGGCGGGGTTGTGCTCGTTGGCGCTGGGGTTGATGGCGTGCGGCTTCATCACTGCCTATGTCTATACGCCGGAGCTGTACCCGACCAATATCCGGGCGATCGGCTGCGGCATGGGCGGCGCGTGGCTGAAGATTGCGGCCATCTTTTCACCCATGCTGATCGGATCGACCATCGGCTCGGGCAACATCAGCAATGCGTTCTTGCTGTTGGCTTTGGTGCCCATCCTGGCGGCAGTCACTATCCACTTCCTCGGCATCGAAACCAAGGGGAAAGTGCTGGAGCAGCTTGAGCTGTAAGCCGGAGGCGGTTGAAGGTCGTAAAACGGAGGGGCGGCGCTCAGTTGCGTGCGCCGTCCCGTTTTGCTTCAAGCAATCGTGTGATCCGCCATCAGTTCCAGCGCGCGCACCATGGCGGAGTGGTCCCACGCCTTGCCGCCATTGGCCGCACACACATTGAAGAGCTGCTGTGCAGCGGCCGTGTTCGGCAGGGCGATGCCGAGCTTGCGGGCGCCCTCCAACGCCAGGTTCAGATCTTTCTGGTGCAGCTCGATGCGGAAGCCCGGGTCAAACGTCCGCTTGATCATGCGTTCGCCATGCACTTCGAGAATCCGCGACGAAGCAAAACCGCCCATCAACGCTTGGCGCACACGTGCCGGATCGGCCCCGGCCTTCGATGCGAACAGCAGCGCCTCGCCCACGGCCTCGATGGTCAGCGCCACGATGATCTGGTTGGCCACCTTGCAGGTCTGCCCGGCACCGGAGTCGCCCACGTGCGTGATGTTCTTACCCATCAGCGCAAACAGCGGCTTGGCACGCTCGAATGCCGCTTCCTTGCCGCCGACCATGATCGTGAGCGTTGCATCGCGCGCGCCGACTTCACCGCCTGAAACGGGCGCATCGAGGTAATCCGCCCCCAGCGCTTCGACGCGCTTGGCAAAGGCCTGCGTTTCAATCGGCGAGATCGAGCTCATGTCGATGAAGAGCTTGTCTGCAGCCAAGCCCTGCGCGACACCGTCTTCGCCAAACAGCACATTGGCCACGTCCGGCGTGTCCGGCACCATGGCGATGACGATGTCTGCTGCTTGCGCAACCGCCGCCGAATTCGCGACAACGGTAGCGCGGGAACGCAGATCTTCCGGCACGGAATGTTTGCCGCTGACGATCAGGGTGTGGTCGCCCTTGAGCAGGTTGCGAGCCATGTGGGCGCCCATGATGCCCAGGCCGATGAATCCGATGGTTGCCATGATGTTCTTCCGCAAGCGTCTAGGTGGATGTGAATGAGGAGGGTGCGTCACGCCGCAGCGCTTGTCACAAGCGTAGATCAGCAACATCAATGAAAGCTAGGCGGCTCGCCATCTTGTGCGCTTCGGGATGCATGAGAGCGGCGCCCGGCGGGCGTTTGCGACGCGCGATGCCCTTGAGAAAGCGAGGTCTCGAAATAGCGGGCAAGAAGCGTCATTGCTCGTGCAATGACTTTGAAGCCCCCTCTCATAGACTGAAAACGTGCCGATAAGAAGTGATCGGGCACGCCGAGATGGGAGGGAATATGTCCACCACAGCAGCCAACTGGATCGTCGTCCTGACATGTGCCTACATGGAGTACAGCACATGGCGGGGCATGAGCGTCTACCGCCGCACGGTGGGCTATGAAAGCGTGGTGTGGTGCTGATCAAGCGCCGTGGGGCTTGGGCAGCAACCTGCGGACGAGATCGCCATGTGCCGAATACTTCGCCAGCAGCGCATCGCCGTCAGCCAGTTCGAACTCGCTGAACTCGAACCCCGGAGCGACGGTGCAGCCGACCAGCGCATACCCATGTTCACCCGGCACGCGCTCGGCTGCAAACCAGCGGCCAGCCGGGACCACCGCCTGGTACACCGCCATCGCATCGTCGGCCGCGTGGCCCAGGCGATGCGTGCTCACCGTACCGTCTTCCTCCAACACATGCACATTGAGTGAGTCCCCCGCATGGAAGTGCCACAACTCGTCCGACTGGATCCGATGCCAGGCGGAATATGCATCATCCGCCAACAGGTAATAGATAGCGGTGGCAGCCGCACGCCCGATGGGCGGGATGCCTCGCTGGATGCGTTCCTCACTGCGATAGGTTTCGCGATAGAAGCCGCCTTCCGGGTGCGGTTCGAGACCGAGGCGGGCGATGAGGTTCTGGGCGGCGAGGGCGAGCGGCATGATGGGAAACCTTCGACTCAGTTCTGCTGACGGCGGAACGGAAAGCGCTGCTGGTTGACGAAGCCGTCGGGCATGTAGTCGCCCACGACGCCGTACTTCTCGGGGAAGGCCTTTTTCGATTTCACCGCGGTACCGAACAGGTAATCGATGAAGGCGAAATGCGCGGCGTAGTTTTTGTCGATCGCTTCGTCTTCCGACGAGTGGTGCCAGTGGTGAAAATCCGGCGTCACAAAGATGTACTTCAATGGCCCCCACGGCAAATGCACGTTGGCGTGATTGAACACCGCCTGGAAGCCCACGATGATGATGTAGACATCGACAACGGCCTTGTCGAATCCCAGCACGAACAGCGGGCCCAGCACGGCTACCCGCGTGACAATCAGTTCAAGAATGTGCTGACGCGAACCTGCCAGCCAGTCCATCGTCTTCACGCTGTGATGAACGGCGTGGAAGCGCCAGAGGAACGGCACCTCGTGATACGCGCGGTGCGTGACGTACTCCATCAGGTCGGCCACCAACATGCACAGCAGCAACTGCGGAATGAACCAGATGTGCTGCACCATCTGCTGGAAATCCGCATGCACCATCCATCCGAACACCCGGTGAATCAGGAAATTCACCACCAGCAGCACCAGCCCCACGATGAAGTGGTTCACCGCGAAGTGCACCATGTCGGTCTGCCATTCGGCGCGGAACACCGGCTGCTTCTTGTAGAGCGGGAACAGCTTCTCAAGCAGCACGAAAATCGCCGTCGAACCGAGCAGGTCGAGAATGAACCAATCCATGCCGATGTACGGTGTGTGATCCGGAAAATCGCCTACCGGCACGCGCGAGCCGCCCAGTGCCACGGCAATCACCACAAACAGGAACGCCATGCCATTCAGGCGACGGCGGTTATCCAGCACGATATTCGCCAGCGATAACCCGCCGGAAATCAACAGCGAGACAAACAGGATTTGCCGAATCACATCCACCGAATAAGCGCGACGTAATTCCGGCGTCGTCAGATACTGCGGGAAGTGAAACGCCAGCACGCCCAGCAAGCACAGAAAGCCCAGCACCAGCGCCAGGATGGTTCCGATCATGCCCCGGCCAAACTTCAGGCCGCCGTTGGCATGGAGCAGCGCATTGGCATCGCGGATCGTCGCGTCGGCCACGCGAACGATGGCAGGGTGGTGATGCTCTTCGGGCAATGGCGCCAAAGGCTTTTGGGACGCATCCATGGATCTGACTCGCAGTATTGTTTTGTTTTATTAACAATGAGATTGCCAATCGAATATTGGCCCTCATTCGCACTGCTGCGCGATTATACGGACCAGTTTTGCGTATTCAACGGCGCTATTCTTCTGCGTACAAATGATTTGCGATTGCTGCACTTTTTTCCCGTGTGCGTCAATGTCGGGAAATCGCGTCTGCAGCGTTGGCGGCGCACCGCAGGGCGTTGCCTTTCCGTGCAAGGCCATGCATTGTGAGGCCCGTGCCTGACGGGCGCACGACGGTACAAGACCAGATAAAAAGGGGAGCAACCATGTCAGAGGAATTTCACGTGCACGGCGCGCACGATCACGCGCTTGAGCACGCAGCAGAAAGCGGCCACGCCGACAGCTTTGCCGGGCGGATTGCCGTCATGACGGCGATTCTCTCGACGGCCGGCGCTATCTTCGGTTACCAGGGCGGTGCCACGCAAAACGCCGCGCTACTGGCCAAGAATGAAGCCGCCATCCACAAGACCGAGGCCGCAAACCGCTGGGCCTACTACCAGGCCAAAGGTCAGAAGCAGGCGATTGCCGAGCTGACCGCCCAACTGCCCGGCACCGATCAGGCCGCCGCCAGGCGCGAAGCCCAGCGCTACGCCGCCGAAAAGGAAGACATCCGTCGCCAGGCTGAAGACCAGGAGCGCTTGGCCAAAGAGGCCGACGACGCCAGCGAGCTCGCCGTGCACCATCATCATCGGTGGGCGCAAGCGGTGGTCGCCATTCAGGTGTCGATCGCGCTGGCGGCTATCACGTTGCTTTCCCGCCGGCGCTGGATGCAGGTGCTGTCGTACGGCGTGGCCGCTGTCGGTGGTGTCGTGGCTGTGCTGGCGCTGCTTCACATCTGACAGCCTCGGGCGCGCTCTTCGTCCGATAAGTTGCGTGCCGACATGCCGGATAGCCAGAATGGCGCTCGCGCAGGAGGCACCGTCCTCCAGGAATCCGGAATGAACACTATGACACTTCGAATGGGGATGTTGCGCACATGGATGATGGCCGGCTTGTTGGCTAGCGCGTGCGTCATGGCGCCCGGCCCTGCCGTCGAGCCGGGCGAGTATGTCTACATTCTGGGTGGCAGCGCAAGCGGCACGATGACGGTCAAGGGCGGTAGCTTCAACATCACGACAATTGGCGGCAACTGCCACACGTGCGCGATCGAAGGCACGTTTGGGGGGGCGCGTTGGCGTCGACAAGGATGAGGGCGAGTGCCACATCGCCGTGTCAGGTAATAAGGATGGGCTCAAGCTGGATTCATCTGCGACCGCCGAAGCCTGCCGAGAATTCTGTGGCATGCGCGCTATGTTTGATGGCGACTACCGCCGCGCACCCGCCGCCTGCACTGACCGCCAGCGGCAAGCCCGCATCGGCCACGCCCACAAGGAATATGCCGCCAAGGATTACGACGCAGCACGTACAACGCTGCGTTCGCTGCTCGCCGATTGCGATCCCTTCATGGACTGGATCGAGCGCGACAAGGCTCGCAGCGACTTGGCCGTGACTGAATACCATCGTGGCGACAACGCCCAGTGCCTCGCTGTGCTGTTCGAGACGACTGCGATCACAGCGCAGAGGGACGCATCGCTGATCCTGCCGCCGTGCGACGCCGACAATTACGTGTCGACCAGCAAGGCGATTCTCTACAACCAGATGCTGCGCCAAGCGCCGGGCAAGCATTGATGCCAACTGCATCTCTATGAGTAACGAAGCGGCGGGCGATGGCCAGGCCCAATCCGTGTCGCAGGTTGGTCGGGCGCGGCGTTCGGTGGCCTCTCAACCTGCCATAACGCAAGCGGCCCACGGCGAAGCGAGCAGGCGATCAACAAGATTTTTGCGAGTGACTCACAAAAGTGCTTGCCAGCCGCGCTTCCGCACATTAGTATTCGCCCCTCGCTGCAAAACACAGCGCCGAAACGCAAGTGACGGTGGTGGTGTTGAGTGGTGGAGAAGCAGGTGTAGAGCGGGTTTGCGGTCGATTGGGTGGTTGACGGTTGGCTGGAGATTCGGTGGTGGTTGGCGGCGCGTTGGTGGATAAAAAATCTTCGACGAATTGTTGACAGCGACAAAAAAGCTCTGCATAATCTCGTTTCTCTGCTGCAGACAACGCAGCGACGCGATAAACAAAGTTGATCGCGAAGTTCTTTAACAAGCAAACAGCCGATAAGTGTGGGCGCTTAATACTGGGTGCGGCGGATTT
>NZ_JBSFAI010000020.1:0-122177 GCF_056280165.1 Ralstonia sp. 110700041-2
TACCTGACCCCGATGCAGTTTGCGCAGGGGCATGAGCAAGAGTTTTTAACCTCGGACTCTAACTGTGCTTCGTACTAAAACCGGGGGCAGGTCAAGGGATTTCCATTAGTTTTCAAGGGGTTGGTGTGTCATTAATAGAATTAAATAGAGACTTCACTCTAAATTAAGGTAAGTACCTTAATTGAGTTATTTTGTTTGCGGCGCCGCACGCCTATAAAGGCGTTACGGTGTGTTACGTGACATAGGTGACACGCCGGAAAAAATGGATATTCATGGGGGTAGGCGGCGATCATCGGGCGCGTTCGGGACACTGCGTTCGATGACATTCGAATTTCGTTCCATTAGTGGAACGACGCGGACGGCGAATCTTCTGCTGTTCGTGTCATCGCAGTAAATCCCCATGCGTTTTATCCGTGATTAGCAAATATGAACTGGCTAAGGTAGGAGCGCCGAAAGCTGGTCGAGATCAACACATCCGCGGGCGAGTGCAAACAGGAGAGAGATCATGAAAAACGCCATTCTGAAGTTCATCCGTGACGAACAAGGTGCCACTGCCGTCGAGTACGGCATGATCGCTGGTCTGATCGCAGCGGCCATCACGGTCATCGTGGGCAAGCTGGGTACGCAGCTCAACACCGTCTTCACCAATATCTGTACAGCCGTCAAGGGCGGGACCGCTTGCTAGAGCCAGGCGTTGCATAGCCACATCGATATTGCTGGCTGGGTAAGCGTCGCAGTTCTCGCAGTTCTTGCAATCGCATTGGACATCCGCTTACGGCGCGTGCCGAACTGGCTCGTCGCCGCGGGGGTAGTGCTGTCCATCGCTCTGATCAAGTTCGGCGGGGTACAAGACCTTGCCTATGACTGGCAGGACTTCTGGCTCGGCGGAGCGATTGCATTTGCCTGCTTTCTGCCGCTGTACACCCTCGGCTGGATGGGCGCCGGCGACGTGAAGTTCTTCACTGTCGTCGGCCTCCTGGCAGGCTGGCATGGCCTTGTGGCCGTATGGCTTGTCTCGAGCATGATTTCCGGCCTGCACGCGCTCGGCATCGTAGTGTTACGCCAGCTTGACGCGTCGTCTCCATCGGCCTGGATTGTGATGCGCGTGTGCCCGGCTATCGCTCGCTGGGATATCGCTCATGCAGGGCTTCGAGGCATCCCCTACGCCGCCTACATGGCGATCGGGTTGCTGAGTCTGCCATGGGTTCCCTCAGTGATGCGCATGCCTTGGCTGCCGGGCATGTAGTTCAGACAGTTGAGGCGTTGAAAAAGAGCCGCCAAGCGGCCTGCCTATAAGAAAGGAGTCGGCCATGCCGACATTGCAACGGGAACGGGAGGGTGCTCGCATGCACCCGGAAGTCCGCACGCATGCTGTCCGCCGCCCCCGGCGGCATGGCGGCCGCGGCGCAGCTTCAGTCGAATTCGCCATCGTCGTGCCGGTGCTGCTGGTGCTCATGCTTGGCGTCGTGTACTACGGCGTGATCCTCGCCATGCAGCAGGCGCTGACCCTGGCGGCGGAAGAGGGCGCACGCGCGGCGCTCCGCTATCAGCCTTCCAACACGCAGCGTGTGGCAGCCGCCTATGCGGCCGTGACGTCAGTACTCCCCACCTTCCTTACGGGGCGGGTCCAGACCAATCAGAGCAGCACCCCGCTGGTGAATTGCCAGAACGTGGCGGGCATGCAATGCCTGAGCGTGGTCCTGACATTGCCCGTGACCTCCGGCAACAACCCGCTGCTGCCCTCGATACCGCTGTTGCCCGCACCGGCTACGTTGACGGGCTCTGCCGTCGTGCAGCTTGTGCCCGGCTCCTGACGTTTTTCAGTTCGCTGACCTTCTCGATCGACCGCTCGGACACGCCGCCCAGATGACCAGCAAACACCTTCAGATCTTCGCCGCCGCGCTATTGCTGCTCGCCGCCATTCTTGGCGCCGTGGCATGGAAGTCGGCGCATCGCCCGCCGGCGCCCGTGGCCGAGCAGAAAGATGGCAAAGCGGTCTATCCCGTGGTCGTGACCACGAAACCGCTGGAGGCGGGCAAGCCCATCACCGCAGACCAGGTGGCCATCGAGCAACTGCCCATCAATCCGGCCGAAGCGTTTTCCGACGTCACGAAGGTCGTCGGGCGTGAACCTATTCTGCCGGTCGGCGTTGGTGTGCCGCTGATTGCGTCGCAACTTTCCTCCGGATTGGCGCAGCAGGTCGAGGCCGGTCAGCGCGCGGTTGCCATCAACGTGGACGAGGTGGTCGGCGTGGGCAATCGCGTCATGCCGGGCGATTACGTCGATGTGTTTCTCGTGATGCGTAAGGACGGTCAGGAGATCGAAGACAGCCAGGCGCGCCTGCTGCTGCCGCACCTGCGGGTCCTGGCGTTTGGCCCGCTGGCCATCAATGAAGGGCCGCAGAAGCAGCCCGAGAACAACGGGGTCACGCGCAAGGTCGATCAGGCCAAGACGGCCGTGCTGGCCGTGCCGGTGGAGGCTGTCAGCCAGCTGGCGATGGCACACCAGAGCGGTCGTCTGCTGCTGGCGCTGCGCAACCCAGGGGACGAAGCCGAACCGACCGTCAAACCGCAGGATGCCGCATTGCTGGCGGCCGCCAACCGCAACCCGATGGACGTCGCACAAGCCGGCGTGTCGATGGCCAGCCTGACGGGCTCGGCGCGCAGGCTGGTCGTTGTGCCGCCGCCGCTGCCGGCCATTGCCGCGGCCCGCACGACGGTGCGCAGCAGTACCGCCAGCACTGGTGTCGAGATCATCCGCGCAGGAAAACGTGAGGAGCAACATGACTGATGCCGCCATGGTTCGCGGTTGGATGGGCGGACTCGCGTTGGGCTGCGCCGCCTTCGTGTCGAGCGCATTCGCCGAGACGGCACCGACCGGCCAGACGCTTCATCTGCTGACGGGAAGCCAGCGCGAGATTCGCCTGGGCAAACCGCTCGAACGCATTGCCATCGGCAACCCCGAGATTGCCGATGCCCTGTTGCTCAAGGGGCGAGGTACGGCCACGAGCGTTTTGATCATCGCCAAGAAGCCGGGTGCGGCCAACGTGATGGTCTGGACGCAAGGCGGCGTTGCGACGACTTACAACGTGCAGGTGGACGCCGCGGCGCCTGTGCCGGGTGACCCGGCAGTGGTTGCACAGGGCGATACGGCGGTTGTTTCAGGTCAGCCCAAGGATGTTTACGCACTGGCCCGTGCGCGCCGTTCGGCCGCTGCAGCCAGCGGCGCAGAAAAACCTAAAGATGGCAACGTCATCGACACCACCTCGATGAACGTGCCAGGTACGGTGCAAGTCGACGTGCGGGTAGTGGAGTTCAGCAAGACGGTGCTCAAGGAGGCCGGGTTCACGTTTGGTCGTACGCGCGGCGGTTTCGATTTCCGGACATTTGCGCCGTCGTCGCTCTCCAAGGTCACGTTTGGCTCCAACGGTTTGTCTACCGAATCCACCATGCCGATCGGTTCGGCGTTCAACCTGCTGGTCTCCTCGGTCAGCAAGGGCCTCTTTGCCGACCTCAGTTTGCTGGAATCAAACGGCATGGCGCGTGTGCTGGCCGAGCCAAGCCTGGTTGCCCTGTCAGGCCAGAGCGCCAATTTCCTGGCCGGTGGCGAGATTCCGATTCCCGTGCCCCAAGCGCTGGGTACCACGACTATCGAATACAAGCCGTTCGGCATCGGGCTGACGGTGTCGCCCACCATTCTCTCGGAGAACCGCATCGCGCTGAAGGTGGCGCCTGAAGCGAGCGATCTGGATTTCAGCCGAGGCGTGACGCTCAACGGTGCGACGGTGCCGGCCATCGTCACGCGCCGTGCCGATACAACAGTTGAACTTGGCGATGGCGAGAGCTTTGTCATCGGCGGGCTGGTCAGCCGGTCCACGCTGTCCAACGTCGACAAAGTGCCGTTCCTGGGTGACGTGCCGATCATCGGGACGTTCTTCAAGCGCCTGAACTACAACCAGGAAGAGCGGGAACTGGTGATCATCGTCACGCCGCATCTGGTCAAGCCGATGGCACGCAATGCGCCGATCGACAAGATGCTGCCGGGACAAAGTAGCGGGCGGGATCGCGATACCGCGGGCGATCCCGTGTGGCGGCCGTTCGCGCTGGGGGTGGCAGATCCGGCCGCCATGCCTGGGTTCTCGAAGTAAGGGGCGGGCATGGACTATTTCCTTCTGCACGGCGGCGCACGTGGCGGTAAGCAAGGCGACGCACAGTCGGCAGGCGTACACCGCTGGCTGGCCGCGGCAATTCGCGAGTTGGGCGTGCTGGTGGCCGAAACCACTGGTCACGACGCGTTCATCGAGCAGATTGGCGCAGTGAACCCCGAGGTGGTGTTCGTGCGCTTTGCCTCGTCTCCCGCGCTGATCGACGTGCCAGATCAGGACCAGAAGCTGGGCGAGGGCGCCGACGCGATCAACGAGGCGACGCAACTGGTCGCGCAACTTGCGCGTCTGTTTCCGGGCTTGCCGCTGGTAGCGGTGGGCTCCGCTGCCGATGGCCGCGCGATGCTGGCCGCCTTGCGGGCAGGGGTAAAGGATTTCGTTGACGTGGACGGCGCGCCGGCCGAGGCTGTGCGCGTCGTGCGTCGACTGCTGGCGGACCGCGCATCGGCTGAGCCGACCCGCCGTGGCCGCGTGCTGGCCGTGTTGGGCGCGCGCCCCGGCGTGGGCGCCACCACGTTGGCCACCAATCTGGCCACGCTGGTGCGCCGCACGTCGGCCAGCGATGTGATGCTGCTCGACCTTGGCCAGCCGCTGCGTGATGGCGCCCTATACCTTAACGTGCAAGCCAACTTCCACTTTGTCGAAGCCGTGCGCAACCTGCGCCGCTTCGACCAGGTGTTTGTGCAGACCGCGCTGTCGCGTCATCCGAACGGGCTTGCGGTCCTGCCGTTGCCGATCTCGCTAGCCGAGATGCGCGACGTTTCGTTCTCCGAAGCGCTGGGTCTGCTCAACCGCTTGCGCACGTTCTTCGACCTGCAGGTCGTTGACCTGGGTGGCTTTGGCAACATCGACTTCATCGCACAGATCATCAAGGCCGCCGACGATGTGATGCTGGTCACCGAGCAAAGCGTGGGCGCCATCGTGTCGGCGGCTGAACTGATGCAGGAACTCAAGAAGCGCGAGATTGACCGTGACCACCTGCACCTGACCATTTCGAAGTTCGACGCACGCCTGTCGCTGGACGCAGCGCAGATCGCCGAGCGGCTGGAGATTCCTTCGGTGCTGACGGTACCGAATCGCCGTGAAGCCCTGGTCATTGCTTCCAACCAGGGCGCGATGCTCGCGGAAACGCACCCCACCGATGCCTATGTCCGCGCGCTTGCGCAGATTGCCCAGACACTCGGCTATGCCCAGCAGAGCGAGCGCGCGTCTGGCTTGTCGAACTGGGTGTCTGGCGTGAGTGCTCGACTGGGTGGGCGCTTTGGCGGACGCTCCAAACGCAAGTCGGCAGACGCCAATGAACTGGATATCGGTACTACCGAACGGAACGCGACATGACACAGCCCATCGAGTTCTCTAACCAGGCGGACGCCGGCAACGGCGCGTTTGCCGTTTCGCAGGCTTTCCAGGACATCAAGGAAGCCGCCCACGAACACCTGCTGACACGCATCGAAGAACTTGGCGCCGAGTTCGGCCGCTGGTCGCGCACGGCCATCCAGCGTTTTGTCGATCTGGAAGTGGAAGGCTTCACGCGGATGCGCCGCATTCCCGTCAACGAGACGGAGATCCGGCAGATTGCCGAGGCGCTGACCAAGGAGTTGGCTGGCTTCGGGCCCATCGAAGATCTGCTGGCCGATCCGGCGGTGGAAGACATTCTCGTCAACGGCCACCTGGACGTGTACGTGTCGCGCCACGGCATTCTGGAGCGCATTCCGGTGCGCTTTGCCGACAACAACCACCTGCTGCGCATCGTGCGCCGCATCCTTGCGCCCATCGGCCGGCGGCTGGACGAATCCAACCCGATGGTCGATGCGCGCTTGCCGGACGGCGGCCGCATCAACGTGGTGATTCCGCCGCTGGCGCTGGAAGGGCCGGTCGTGTCGATCCGCAAGTTCCGGAAAGATCCGCTCAAGCCTGAAGACCTGCTTGGCCTGGGCACGATGAGCGAAGAGATCGGGGCGCTGATCGATTCTGCTGTGCGCGCGCGCTGCAACATCCTGGTAAGCGGTGGCACCAGCTCCGGCAAGACGTCGCTGCTCAACGCAATGGCGTATCACATTCCGACGACCGAGCGCGTGATCACCATTGAAGACACGGCAGAGCTGTCGCTCAATCACCCGCACGTGGTGCGTCTGGAAAGCCGGCCGGGCGGCTTCGAGGGCACGGGCGTCGTCACGATTCGGGAACTGCTGCGCAACAGCCTGCGCATGCGGCCCGACCGCATCATCGTGGGCGAAGTGCGCGGCGGTGAAGTCCTGGAAATGCTGCAAGCCATGAGCACCGGCCACGATGGCTCGATGGGCACCATCCACGCCAGCAGCCCGCGCGAATGCCTCTACCGACTGGAAATGCTGGCGGGCTTTGCCGGCTTCCAGGGCAGTGAGGTGAGCCTGCGCCGGCAGATCACCAACGCCATTGATTTCATCGTGCAGATCGGGCGGCTATCCAACGGCAAGCGTCGCATCCTGTCGATTACGGAAGTCACCGGGCTCGGGGACAACATCATCTCGACGCAGGAGCTGTACCGCTACGAGCCCTATGTCGGCCCAGACGGCGAAGAGGTCGACCGCTGGACGGCGCTTGGCCTGCAGCCGCATTCGCCCAAGCTGGCCCGCATGCGCAACAGCGAAGGCGGCGGGATGGATGGCGGCATGACTGGATTTGGCGGCGGAGGCCGTTTCCATGTCTAGCATGACGCTCTGGTTCGGTTGCCTCGCGCTGCTGCTGATGGGCGCATCGCTCATGCTGTGGGCGGAGGCCGTACGCCGTCGCGAGCGCGAGGCATCGCGCAGCTTTGTGCGTGCGCAGACCGAGCAGATCAACGCGCGTTATCAACCGAATGTGGAGCCCGTGCCGGCAAGCGTGCCCGACTCGTTGAATCGCGCCTGGCAGGATGCACTGCGCCGCGCAGATATCGAGCCGAGCCGGCGCTTCTACGTGCTGCTGATTGGCCCCGCGCTCATGATTACGCTCGCCGTCTGGGCGGTGTCGAGCATGTTGTCTGCCCTGACGGCCCTCGCTCTGTACGTCGTGATCGTTGCTTTCCTGTTCTGGAACCGGACCCGAAAGATGAACGAGCGCCTGCTGCAGCAATTGCCGGGCTTTCTCGATGGCGTGGTGCGGCTGATGAGCATCGGCAGCGCGGTGCCCGCGGCGTTTCAGGCGGCCAGCGCCAACACCGAACAGCCGCTGCGCAACTGCCTGACTGCCATCACGCAGATGCAGCGCGCCGGCAAGGACCTCGACGCCGCGGTGCTGACCGTCGGCCGGCAGTATCGCGTGAACGAATTGATCCTGCTGTCGTCGGTGCTGCGCCTTGCGTTGCGCTACGGCGGGCGGGCCGACATCGTGATGGAGCGCACGGCTGCATTCATGCGCGACCGGCAGCAAGCCCAGCGCGAGCTGTTTGCGCTGTCGGCAGAGACGCGGTTATCCGCATGGATCATCGGGCTGCTGCCCGTCGTGGTGGGCGGTGTCATCATCATGTTCAACGCGGCGTACATCATGTCGATGTGGCGCGATCCGTTCGGCAAGACGTTGATTCTTACGGCCTTCGGTATGGAAGTGCTGGGTGCAGTCATGCTGGCCAGGCTGGCGAAATCGGTCTGAGGAGAACGCATGGACGATACCCTGATCACCCTCAGCTTGACCGCAGCGGCCGCGGGCGTGCTGGTATTCGGTGGGCTCGCGCTGCGTGCAACGCTCACGCGACATCGCAGCGCACGCAAGCTCGATACGGCGCTGTCCGACATGCGCGCGACGGCGGCCAATCCGGCCGCGCCCGCAGCGTCGCCGGTTGTGCCGCCCGCCGCCAGACCGCGCCCGCATGGCTCGCGTGAAGCCCAGCAGCTCCAGCAGCAGATCGCCAAGGTGGGGCAGCGCTGGATCGACACAGGCCTGGGCCGCCGCATCGTGACTGAGGAAGACCGCAAGCTGCTCGAAGAATGCGGTTACTACGGTGAACACGCCAGAACGGTCTTTGGCGGCACCCGTATCTTGCTGCCCCCGCTGCTTGCCGTATTCGGCGCATTGCATGCGTCATCGGCCCTGTTTGTGTTCGTGTTCGGCTTTGTCGGCTTTGCGCTGGGCTACCTTGCGCCGAAGTGGCTGCTCGGGCGTCGGAAGGAAAGCCGCCGGCGCCGTATGGATGATGAGCTGCCGGTCATGGTCGACATGCTGCGGCTGCTGCAGGGCGTCGGCTTGTCGATTGACCAGAGTCTGCAGGTGATTGCCAACGAATTCCACGGCATGCTGCCTGTGCTGGCGGGTGAATTTGGCCGCGCCAACCAGCAGTTCGCCTCGGGCCGCTCCCGCGAGCAGACGCTGTTGCGCATCGCGCGCCTGTTCGACAACGAAGACCTGAAGGGCCTGATCACGCTGCTTACCCAGGTGGATCGCTTCGGCGGCGCAGTGCAGGAGCCGCTGCGGCAGTTCGGCGGGCGTCTGCAGGAGAACCGCCGCGCGCGGCTGAAGGAGCGTGTGGGCAAGCTGACCGTGCAGATGACGATGATCATGGTCATGACGCTATTGCCCGCGCTGTTGATCATCACCGCGGGGCCGGGGTTCATGGGCGTCATGCGCAGCCTGCAACAAACCGGGGGACATTGAGATGACACGCTTCCCAAACGCCGTGCGCGCCGCCCTGGCCAGTATGACTACGCTGACCGTCATGCTGGCTGGCTGCGGCTCGATGGCCGCGTCCGACATGAGCCTGCGTGCCGATGCCGACATCGAGATGGCACGTCAGCGCCAGAGCCAGGAGAAGTCTGAGATCACCAGTCCGGCGACGTATCTTTCGTTGATCCGCAAGATGCAGGAGCAGGGCCTGTACTACGCATCGCTTGCGCATATCGATGCCTACCAGCAACGCTATGGCCGTGCACCCGAGATCATGCTGCTGCGTGCGGACGCACTGCGCGAAACCGATCAGCTTGCCGCTGCCGATGCCGAATACCGTGCGGTGGTGGGAGCAACGTCCGCCATGGGCGCAGGCACGCAAGGCGGATTGCTCAATGCCGCCGCATGGCGCGGTCTGGGCATCATTGCGGGGCGCCAGGGCAACTTTACCGAGGCGGCTCGTCGGCTGCAGGTGGCAGCGCAGGCCAATCCTACCGACGCCAGCACAGCCAGCGATCTGGGCTACGCGCTGATGCGTGCCGGCGAGGTCGAACAAGCCCGCGTGCCGCTGATGCAGGCGCAGCAGATGGCCGCTTCCAGCCCGAAGATCGCCGGCAACCTGGTGATCTGGTTGACCGTGAATGACCGCAAGGACGATGCTGCGTCGCTCGCGTCGCACGCCCAGCTGACGGCATCCGCGCGCAAGGCCATTGACGAAGACGTGGCGCGCGTGCGGGGCGCTTGGCGCGATCGGCGTATCGGTCGCGACGCGGCGGCGGCTGCCACCCGTGCGGTGGCGCTCAGCCCATCTGCCGCAGGCGTAGCCGGGACGGCCACGCCCGCTATCACGACCCAATCCCGTCCGCTGGCATTGCAGCGCGGCCGCTTGCTTGACACCTTGGAGACCGCGCAATGATCCCCCGCATTCTGATGGCTGCCGGTATGGCGGTATGGCTGATGAGCAACCCGGCTGGCGCGCAAGGCTTTTCGGGCGGCAATCCGCAGAACGCTACGCAAGCCGCGCCCAACGTGGGTAGCAACATGGGCGATGCCACTCGCGCCTTGCTCAAGGCGCAACGCGATGGGACGTATGCGGGCGAGTTCGTCCCGTTGCGTGGGGAGCAGGCCGCGCTGGCGTATCAGCGCTACCTTGATTCGTTCAGTCGACCGATGCCTGGCCTCTCGCAGACGGCTCCAAGTGCGAAGTCGACAAGCTCGAGTCAAGCCACTACCGCACGTTGACCCTTCACAGAACGCCGCTGTGACACGAGCCACCCCCCGCCTTCGTCGATCCGCTAAGCTCCGCCGCCGCCTGCGCGGCGCGGTGAGCGTGATGACGGCCACCTTTATCGCCACGGTTGGTCTGGCGGTGCTGGTGTCGATCGACATCGGCAACCTGTTCTATACGCAGCGCGCGTTGCAGCGTTCCGCCGACCTCGCAGCCATGGCGGCCGCACAGCGGCTGGATTTGCCTGCCGCCGCACAGCAGGCGGTGATACAGAACGGGCTGACGGTGGATGGCACCAACGTCACGCTGGCCGTCGTGCCGGGCGTATGGGATGCCAGTGCGGGGACTGCTCCGACGTACTTCACCGCGCAAGCCGCAGTGGATGGAAATACGAACGCCGCGCAGGTGACGATCACGCAGAACGTGCCGTATTTCTTCATGGTCGGTCAGCGGAGGTTGCAGGCGACTGCGATTGCGAAGAACACGTCCATCGTGGCGTTCTCCCTGGGGTCCGGGTTGGCTTCTGTCGATAACGGACTGCTGAACCAGCTGCTCGGATATTTGCTTCACACGAATCTGAATATCGATGCTGTTTCCTATCAGGGGCTGGCCACAACCAACATCCGGCTCGCCGATCTTGCCGTGGCGCTGGGGGCGGGGTCGATGCAGCAATTGCTTTCGCTGTCACCCAGCCTCGGGAGCCTTTTCAATGCCGTCATCTCAGTGGCATCGCAGTCAGGGCTGGCTGGGGTGTCGGTGGGTGGGGCAGGCGCCAGCAATGCGTTGTCATTTGGCAGCGATCTGAATGTGCCGATCAATATTGGCGATGGTGGAGCCTCTTCGCCGGGCTTGCTGCAGGTGCTGGCGCTGGCCGGTAATGAACAGGCTGCGCTCAATGCCACCGTCAACGTGCTCGATCTTCTGACAACGGCTGCGCAGATTGCGAATAGTCAGTCGGCTGTGAATGTGGCGCCTGTGAAGCTAAATCTGCTGGGTCTCGGCGCGGTCACGTTGTCGTTGAAGATCATTGAGCCACCGGCGATTGCTGTTGGGCCGCCGGGGCAATTTTTGTCGGGTCCGAGCGCCGGGCAATGGAAGACCCAGGCGCGGACGGCTCAGGTGCGTTTGGGCGTGGGGGTGCTGGTTGGCGCGCCGGGGGTCCTTGCTGTGAGTGTGCCTATTGGCCTGCAAGTCGCGGCAGCGCAAGCCCATGCGAAGTCAAATAGCTGCACTGTTCCTCGTGCCAGCTCATCAGCCACGATTTCCGCACAGCCCCAGCCCGTGTCGATATGTATCGCGACCGATGCAGATAAGGCGGTCAATGGTTCAATGGATTGCGCAAGCGCATCTCCCGCGGGTTTGGTTGATTTGGGGCCCCTCGGGGCCGTGAGTATTAAAGCCAACGTGTCGCCAATCGCAAACTCCAATTGGGGCGACGAAACCATTGCCGCAACGCAGATCGGCCTGAATCCTCAAACGGATACCAGCGGTAAGTCTCCGCCACGCGTTGCGACGCAGGCCGTCTTCAGTTCCATCTTGAACAGCAATCTGAATCAGCTCCAACTAACGGTGACTCTCCCGCTCGGAGGAACCGTTCAATTGGGTTCTGATCTTGCACCCGTCATAGCGCCGGTGTTGGCGTTGGTCGGGACGACCCTGGATGCCGTTCTCAGCCCACTGCTCGGGGTTCTCGGCATCCAACTCGGCTACGCCGACATCAAACTCCTCTCGCTCGACTGCGACGCCGTCGAGCTGGTTTACTGACATGGAAGCGACGACATGAAAACCGATCGCTGGGCGTACGAAACGCTTGAGATTTTTGTCTGGGAAGGCCGTCACGACATTGCCGATCGTGTGGCGCGGTTCATGGCGCCGTTCGGGGCAGAGGTGATCCGCGCGGGCGGCATCGACTTTCAGCCGGCCGAGCCTCGGCTCAAGCCCGCGGTGGCGGTGATCAGCGCCTCGGTGGTGGAAAGCGGCGGCTTTACGGTGCTCGACTGGCAGGCCGCGCAAGGCATGCCGGTAATCTGGGTGGCCTCGGACGCGCAGCATGATTCGAGCCGCTTCCCGCCCGAATACACGCACGTGCTCGGGCCGGACTTTGGCGCGACTGAACTGCGCGCGCAGATCAGCAAGGTCTTGCCGTCGATGTCGTCGGCGCAGGCCCAGGCGCAGGATCAGAGCGACCTCGTGGCGGCGTCGCCGGCCATGCACGGGCTGCTGGAGCAGGTCGATACCTTTGCCGATTGCGACAGCAACGTCATGCTTTACGGCGAAACCGGCGCCGGCAAGGAACGTATTGCGCGCTTGCTGCATGACAAGAACAGTGTCTATGGCAAGGGCCCGTTCGTGGCGGTCAACTGTGGCGCGATTCCCGACGGGCTGTTCGAATCCCAATTTTTTGGCCATGCCAAGGGCGCGTTCACGGGCGCCATGTATGCGCACCGCGGCTACTTTGAACAAGCGAACGGCGGCACGCTGTTTCTCGACGAGCTGGGCGATCTGCCGCTGTATCAGCAGGTGAAGCTGTTGCGCGTGCTGGAAGACAGCGAATGCACGCGGCTGGGCTCGACGGTGCCGGTCAAGCTGGATTTCCGCCTGGTGGCCGCTACCAACAAGAATCTGCGCGAGATGGTCGCCACGGGCAAATTCCGCGCCGATCTGTACTTCCGCCTGGCGGTGATCGAGCTGCGCATCCCGAGCCTGGAGCAGCGCGGCGCGGATGACAAGATCGCGCTGCTGCTTTCCTTCCTGCGGCATTTGCTGGGCGACAAAACGTTTGATGCCATGCCGCCGGTGCCCGAATGGGTGCGGGCATCGGTCGGGCGGGCCTACTTTGCCGGCAATGTGCGCGAACTGCGCAACCTGGCCGAGCGCATCGGCATCACCCTGCGCCAGTTCGGCCGCTGGGACGAGGCCCGCATCCTGCCGCTGTTTGCCGGCCTGCAGCGCGATGCGTTCGAGCGCGAGGCGGGAAATGGTGGCAATGGCGGGTATGGCGATCGCGGTGGGGGTGGAAGTGGTGGCAATGGCGGCGAAGAAGAGCGCCGCCGTATCCTCGCGGCGCTGGACGCCAACAACTGGCGCCGCCAGGACACCGCCGCCACACTCGGCATCAGCCGTAAGGTTTTGTGGGAAAAGATGCGCAAATACCAGATCGCCGACGGCGAAACCGAGCTTCGCGAGCTGGAGTGACGCCATACAACACCCTACTCTGCGGCGGGCGCCCGATGCGCCACTCGGGTGGCGGATCGCGTATAGTTTTTGGCTGCAACACCTGCGCAGAATCCACAGGGTCGAGATGAGAACAAAAAAACAATCAGGGAAAGCGTCGCACCAGGCGTTTCAGAGGGGATTGGCCATCGCGGCCGCCATCGCAGTCGTGGCTGGTACGGCCGCCTGCACATCGGCCGTGGCGCAGAGCCCGGCCGTTCCGCCCACTGCTATTGCACCGATTGCTGCCGCCGCGCCTGTGCCGGCGTTGACTGCCACGGTTGGCCAGCCGGCTGCGACGGCACCCGCTGCGCCAGCCACGCCCGGCGCCGCCCGCGCCGAGCGTCCAGCCCCGACCAGCGCCGTCTTCGAACTGCAACAGCGCATGCAGGCGCACGAACTGTCAGAGCTGCGTACCACCTATAACGGGGCCTACGGCGCCAGCCTGCTATTTGCCCAGAGTGACCTGACGTACTACGTCACGCTGTTCCAGCAGAAAGACCTCTGGCGCGTCATCAAGACCACCAATGAAGCCTCTGCCGAACGCCTGTACAGCGACTTCGCCAAGCAGACCCGCACGATGGCGGATCTCGAGTTGCAGCGCATCCGCCTGGAAGCCCAGAAGGAGCGTTCCGAGCGCCAGATTGCCGCGCAACAGGAAAAGCTTCGTGGCCTGAAGACCGACCTGGATATCCAACGTCAGCAGCAGGCCCAGGCCCAGGAACGACAGAAGGTCGCCCGCACGGAAGCCGAGACGCTGGATATCGAACGCCGTGCCGCCCGCGCCCGCGTCGACGAATTGCAGCGTCAGATCCGCGAACTCGAAGCCCAGGTCAACGCGCCGTTCAATTCACAGCCGCGCCGTCGCTGATCCAGCGCTTCACATCGTCCCCAGATCGGGCGGCCTGCGGGTCGCCCGATTCACTTTTAGGGGCCTGCATTCAAACATGGCGACTTTGTTTGATGCGGGGCGCAGCGGCGCGTACATTGGCGGACAACCCATTTTCGCAGTCGACCGCGCATGCGCTCCGCCTCCGAGTTGCCCGCCAATGCCTCGCCCGCTGCGGCGGAGCCCATCCCGCAGCCCAAAGGCTTGCCGTGGCTGGGCAACCTGCTGCAACTCCCTAAAGACCGCCTGGCCCAGACGCTTCTGGAAACCAGCCGGCAGTTTCCCCAAGGCCTCTACCAGCTCGACTTTGCCGGGCGGCGCGTGCCGTTCGTCTATTCCGCCGATCTGGTGGCTGAACTCTGCGACGAAACGCGCTTTCGCAAGCTGATCGGCCCGCCGCTGTCGTTCCTGCGGGCGGGAGCGGGCGATGGCCTCTTCACGGCGCATCAGGACGAGCCCAACTGGGGCAAGGCGCATCGCATTCTGCTGCCGGCCTTCAGCCAGCGTGCGATGAAGGGCTACTTCGACGTGATGCTCGACGTGGCCAATGCGCTGGCCGACAAATGGGCGCGCCAGGGGCCAGACGCCGATATCCCCGTGGCCGACGACATGACGCGGCTCACGCTCGACACCATCTCGCTGGCGGGTTTTGGATACCGCTTCGATTCGTTCAACACGCCCGAGCTGCATCCGTTCCTGGCGGCCATGGTGGGTGTGCTGTCCGAAGCCATGGGCAAGCTCACGCGCCTGCCGCTCAAAGACCGCTTCATGCGCGAGCACCATCGGCGGTTCGAGCACGACGTGGCCGCCATGCATCAACTGGTGGACGAGGTGATCCGCGCGCGCCGTCAGGCAAAAGATGGCGGCATCGGCGCGAGCGACTTGCTGGGGCTGATGCTCAACGCGCGCGATCCGCTATCAGACCAGCCGCTGGATGACACCAACATCCGCTTCCAGGTCATCACTTTCCTGATCGCCGGGCATGAAACCACGAGCGGCCTGCTGACCTTTGCGCTGTACATGCTGCTGCGCCATCCAGCCGTGCTGGCGCAGGCGTATGCCGAGGTTGACCGCGTGCTGCCGGGCGATACCGTGCCGCAGTATGCGCACCTCGCGCAGTTGGATGTGATCGAGCGCGTGTTGAAGGAAACGCTGCGCCTCTGGCCGACCGCCCCCAGCTTTGGCGTGGCGCCCTACGAAGACACGCGCATTGGCGGCCGCTACGCCATCCGCAAGGACCAGCGCGTGGTGACCGTGCTGCTGGCGCTGCATCGCGATCCGGCGGTGTGGGATCGCCCCGAAGCCTTCGATATCGACCGCTTCCTGCCAGAGAACGAAGCGAAGCTCCACCCGCACGCCTACAAGCCCTTCGGCAATGGCGAGCGCGCCTGCATCGGCCGCCAGTTTGCGCTGACCGAAGCCAAACTGGCGCTTGCGGTGATCCTGCAGCGCTTCGCGCTGTCCGACCCTTACGATTACGGCTTCCACATCAAGGAAACACTGACGCTCAAACCGGACGGTTTCCGCCTGCGCGCGCGGCTGCGCCATGCACGGGAGCGGTTGTCGGTCGCCACGCCTTCGCGCACCGAGGCCGTCACGCAAGACGATGCCGAAGGGGCGCTTGCGGGGGGCGGGGAACCGATGCACGTGCTGTACGGCGGCAGCCTTGGCACCTGCCAGGACATCGCCGAGCAGCTTGCCGCCACCGCATCGCGCGCCGGGTTCGACGCCAAGGTGGCGCCGCTCGACACCATTGCCGACGCGCTGCCGCAGCGGGGCACGCTCGTTGTGGTGGCCGCCACCTACAACGGCCGTGCACCGGACAGCGCCCGCACACTTGAGGCGCGGCTGGATGCCGCCGATGCGCTCACCCGGCAGGCAACCGGATTGCGCTATGCCGTCCTTGGCTGCGGCAACTCGCAATGGCCTGCGTTCCAGGCGTTTCCAAAGCGGGTGGAAGCGATGCTCGCGGCAGCCGGCGCGCACGCCATCGTGCCGCGCGGTGAGGCGGACGGAAATGCCGGTTTCGATGCTGCCGTCGACGCCTGGACGCGCAGCCTTTGGAGCGCCCTGGGCGCCCGCCAGACACATGCCGACGGCCCGTCCGTCCGCGTCGACTACGTTGCGCCTGATGCGCTCCGCGCCGCCATGCTGCCGCCCGCCGCACGGGCGATGACGGTGCTCGCCAATGAAGAACTCGTCAGCGACGCCACCGGCCTGTGGGATTTCACGCGGGAGGCGCCGCGCGGCCCGACGCGTCATCTCACGGTGCAGTTGCCCGACGACGTGACCTACGCCACGGGAGACCACCTCGCTGTCTACCCACGCAATGCCGACGACCGTGTCGACGCAGCCATCGCGCGGCTTGCGCTGGAGGCCGATGCGCTCGTCACCCTGACCGCGCGCCATGCGCACGTGCGCCACCTGCCGCTCAACCAGCCGGTGTCCGTGCGTCAGTTGTTGCGTGATTTCGTCGAGCTGCAGGACACCGCCACCGTGCGCGACATCACCGCGCTGCACGCGGCCACGCGCTGTCCGTTCACGCGAGGCCAACTTGCCGTCTGGCTGGAAGGCGACGATGCGGCCGAGCGCTTCGACCAGGACATTCAAGCCCCGCACGTGAGCGTGCTCGATCTGCTGATCCGCTTGCCTGCAATTGAGTTGACCCTGGAAGCATTCCTCGCGCGGCTTGGGCCGATGCGCCCGCGTTTCTATTCCATCGCGTCGTCGGCGCGTGTGTCGCCCGGCGTGGCCGCGCTAACGGTGGGCACGGTGTCAGGGCCGGCTTGGTCCGGGGTGGGTACGTATCGCGGGACGGCATCGAACTACCTGATGACGTTGCGTGCAGGCGCGGAGATCGCTGCCGCCGTCCGCACGCCCAACCCGCCGTTCGCACCGGACGTAGACGCCCATAAGCCGATGGTGCTGATCGGCGCCGGTACAGGCATCGCGCCGTTCCGTGGATTCCTGGAAGAACGCGCCGCGCAGCAGGCGGCAGGTGAGGCGGTGGCGACGTCGTTGCTCTGCTTCGGCTGTCGCCACCCCGAGCACGACTTTCTCTACCGCGACACCTTGCGTGCGTGGGAAGACGCAGGTTTGGTGCGCGTCTTTCCCGCGTATTCCTGCGTGGCCGAGCATCCGCATCGCTTCGTGCAGCATGCCCTGTGGGATGCGCGCGAAGCCGTGTGGGCGGCGTTCGATGCAGGCGCGACCTTGTACGTGTGCGGCGACGGTCGTGCGATGGCGCCAGCGGTGCGCGACACGCTGATCCGCATGCACCAGGCGCGCTACGGTAGCGACCTGGCGACCGCGTCCGGCTGGTTGACGGCGCAGATGCAATCTGGCCGCTACCGTCAGGACGTCTTCAACTGAAGCGCCGCGAGCGGTCGTTGGTGTAGCGGCACTGCCGTATCGACTGCCCGCTTGAGCGGCGGCCCGGGTGCCCCATGTTACGATTTATCCTTCGGAGCACCGCGCTTTTGGCCCAGCGACGCACTGTCAGACGCGTCCGGCGCAGCGGCTCTGCGAGGAGAAATGAGAATGTGGCGCCGAATCAAAGCGTCCTGGATGGCGATCTTTCTGGTCACCCTGTTGGGTGCCGGGTACTTGTGGATGTACCGTTTTGAGCCGCTGCTCTCCGGTGAGGCGGGCAGCGATGTGTTTGTGTGGGACCGCTGGACGCACCGCGTCTGTGCGCTGACCGACAACGGTGAAGCTACGGAATGGCGTTGCGATAACGCCATGGAAACCGACGGCTCCAGCAGCAACACCAACTCGGACGTCTCGATCCGGAAGCGCATGCGCGACGCCGTGCAACGCATCAAGCTGTAAATCGTGAATCCCACGCCCGCCGTTCGTCGCGGGCGTTTTTTCTCCCTGGTGTCTATCCCTTGCTGGGTTCAGCCGCGTCCACCAGTTCCGGTGCGGGCACGGGTGGCAGCTTGCGCACCTGCGCAGTCTCCATGCGGCCCTGACGCTGGAACGGCCCAAGGTTCTGCGGCTGTCCTGATTCCAGCGCGCGCTCAATGGCGGCCAGGACGCGCACGTCGGCCAAGCCTTCTTCGCCGTTGGGTTCAGGTTCCCGGTTGTTGAGGATGCAGTCGGAGAAGTACTGCAGCTCGCCGCCAAACTGGTCGGTCGCGTCGAACGCCTGTTCGTGCGTCTTGCCGTCGATCGTGGCGCGGTACTTCAGGCCCACGCCAAACATGAAGCCGGGCGAGACCTCCAGATCCCCCTTGGTCCCCAGGATGCGGTACTGGTCGATGTTCGCGCCGCTGTAGCTGACCACGAACTGTGCGACGCGGTGGTCGGCAAAGCGCAGCGTCACGCTGACAGTGTCATCGAAGTTGAAGGGCAGATCCGGGTCCCGAACCCCACAGGCCGACACCTCTACCGGCTCTTCGCCAAAGAGGTTGCGCACCGCGTTGATGGGATAGACGCCCATGTCGGACACCGGCCCGGCCCAATAGCCGTGGCTGGCGCGGTGGTTGGACGGCGCCACCGATTGGCTGAACATGGCCGAGAACGCTCGAATGCGGCCAAGTTTGCCTGCGCGCACGAGTTCGATGGCGGCCAGTGTGGCCGGCTCGAAATGCAGGCGGTAGGCGATCATCAATTTTGCATTGCCGTTGCGGGCCGCTTCGATCATCGCTTCGCAATCGGCCTCGCTGGTGGCCATGGGCTTTTCAAGGAGGACGTGGATGCCGCGCTGCAGGGCCGGAAGGGCGTACTGCCGATGCATGTCGTTTGGCAGCGCGAGGTAGATTGCGTCGATATCGCCAGCGGCGAGCAACTGGTCGTAATCGGCATAGCCGTGAACGTGCTCGATGCCGTAGCGGTCGGCCAGTACGGTGGCCTTGGCCTCATCGCCGGTGACCAGCGCAGTGACGACGGAATTGCCGCTTTGCGCCACGCCCGGCAGAAATGCGGCCTGGGAAATCCACCCGGCGCCGACCACGGCATAACGCACCGGGCTCTGAACGGTGCGGGCGGGAGCGACTTGCGGCTCACGTTCAGCCTCATGAGAAGCGGTATTCATGACAATTCCTTTGCAATCGTTGCGCACGGCAGCATGCCGAGGCCGTGGTGCGGCGTGCTCGGCCGTGCGGGTTCTGACTGATTAAGCAAAGGTAATGCCCGGGGGGCGAAAAAGGCGTCACATCCGGCCCGGCGACGTGCCTTGCCCTGCGCTCAGGCGTGCTCGGCGCGGCTGTCGGTGGGGGCTTCGTCGCGCTCGGTCATGCCGTAGTCGCGCACCACGTGGGCGATGCGCAGGCGGTAGTCCGCAAACGCGTGGTCGCGGCCGACGTGCTGCGCGCCGCGGTGCTGCTCCATGTTGCGCCAGGCCTTGACGGCCTCTTCATCGCGAAAGAACGACAGCGAGAGCATCTTGTCCGGGTTCGTGATGCTCTGGAAACGCTCCACCGAGATGAAGCCGTCGACCTGCTCGAGCAGCGGTTTCAGCCGTGCGGCCAGGTTGAGGTAGGTGTCGCGCTGGCCCGGTGCGGGCTCGACTTCAAAGATGACGGCGATCATGGCAAGTCTCCTGTGGGGCGTTTTCGTGATGTCTTCGTTGGTGCAACTTCAAGCTTGAAAGCGGGGAATGCGCGCATTGGGCGAGGGGCGGTATGCCACCTCGCCGAGCCCGGCGAGCCACCGGTCGACATCCGGCAGGCTCAGCAGATGCCGCACCGTTTCGCGCGCGATGGCGGTGGCCAATGCATCGGCGGGGCAGCGGTGCGTGCCGCCGCCGAACGTCCACAGGCGCGGCGCTGTGCGGTCGCTGTCGAAGCGTAGTGGGTCCGGGTTCGTTGTGCCATCCACGTTGGCGGCGGCCAGCACGACCAAGACCTTGTCGCCGGCGCGCAGCGGCTGGCCGAGCAGCGCGATATCGTGCGCGACGAAGCGGCGCGTGTTCTGCACCGGCGCATCGCGGCGCAGGACTTCACGCACAAAAGGCTCGATGGCGAGCGGCTGCGCGCGCAGCCGGGCAGTCAACCCGGCGTGCCGCGATAGCGCAACGATGCAGTTGCCGAGCAGCCCGGCGCAGGCGTCGTAGGTTTGCGCGAGCAGGGCGGCGAGATTGGCGATGTCGGCGTCGCTGTCATCGTCACCGCCAGCGAACGGCGAGTCGGCAAAGCGCTGCTGCAAGCGGCCAACGGCGGCGTCGGCCTGCGCGACGACCCCTGCGCTGGCCCCCGGCCCCAACGCGGCCAGATAGGCGGCAATGTCGGCCTGGCAGGCAGGCGCATCGGCGTGATCGCCCAGCAGCGTTTGCGCCATCGTGGCGAGCGGCACGCGAAAGTGGGCATCGGCATCCAGCGCGGCATCTAGGCTCGCTGCGTCGGGCAGCGCAGTGCGGGCATGCCGCAGCGCCTGGCCGGCCAGCGCAGACACATCCAACCGGCCCAGCGCGGCCATCACCTTGGCCTTGCGCGTGCTGTGATCTGGCCCGTCGATCTGGCGCACGAGGCGGCCGAAGAATGCGCCCGTGGGCGTTGCAGCTACGGCCTTGGGCACGGGTTCATCGGCGGGGCGCACGCGGCAGGCCCTGCTGCCGAGCACGGCATCTACAGCCTCGGCGCTGGCGGCCACCCACCAGCCGAGGGTGGCGTCGAAGAAGAACGGGCGCGTGGCGGCAAGTTCGGCGTAGTAGGGTGCGGGATCGGCATGCACGATGGCTTGCAGCACGTCGGCGGGCGGGGCGGTGTCGAGGGCGGTCATCAGCGTGGGGCGCGGGAGTAAGATGGCTCCTATTGTCTGGACTGGTCGCCCGCCTGTCACGCGCCAACAGTTTGGTCTCCATCGAACCATGACCGCATCTTCCCCAGCCACCGCATCGACAACCCAGCCGGACATCGGCCGTGTGGCTGCCACCATTGGCGACCCCACCCGCATCCGCATGCTGCTGCTGTTGATGGAAGGCCGCTCGCTCACCGCCAAGGAACTCGCCTACGGCGCCGGTGTGGAGCCGGCCACGGCCAGCGCGCACTTGCGCCGGCTCGAGGCCGATGCGCTCATCACCTCGTTGTCGAGCGGACGCTACAAGTACTTCGGGCTGCGCTCTCCGGCGGTGGCGGAGATGATCGAATCGCTGCTGGTGGTCGCGCCTGAAAAACCTGCCGACCCGCGGCGCTCAGTCGTGCCTGAAAACCTGCGTGCGGCACGCCTGTGCTATGACCACCTGGCCGGGCAGCTCGGCACCGAGGTGTCGGAGAAACTCCTGTCGCGCGGCTGGCTGACGCAGCTCGATGCAACCCACGGCGCCTACGACGTTACGCCCGAGGGCGAGCAGGCGCTGGCCGCCATCGGCGTCGATGTGAATGCGCTGCGCAACGGCCGACGCCGCTTTGCTTACGGCTGCATGGACTGGAGCGAGCGTCGCCCGCATCTGGCAGGCGCGCTCGGGGCCGCCGTGGCGGAGCGCTGCATCGCATTGGGATGGCTGGCGCGGCAGAAGCACTCGCGCGCACTGAGCATGACCGAAGCCGGACAGCGCGAATTGCACGCGTGGCTGCACACGGCTTAGGTTCTCCCGCCTGGCGTCAGTTGGCGTTGCGGATCGTCTTCACGTAGTCGCGCTGGAACACGCACATGCGCAAGGCGTTGTGATACGCGCCGTTGCTGAAGAACTCCTCGATCAGCTCGCCTTCGCGCTGGAAGCCGCATTTCTCGTATACGTGGATCGCGCGTTCGTTCACCACGTCGACGACCAAGTACAGCTTGTGCAGATTCAGCACCATGAATGCATAGTCGACGGCCAGTCGCGTCGCGGTTGACGCATAGCCGTGACCCTGCCAGCCGGGCGCGATGATGATCTGGAATTCGCCGCGGCGGTGGATGTAGTTCAGCTCCATCAATTCGACCAGACCCACGGCTTCGCCGGCATTGTTCTCGCAGATGAAGCGGCGCTCGCGCTGATCGTGCACGTGGCGGTCGTAGAGTTGCGAGAGTTCGGTGAAGGTTTCGTACGGTTCTTCGAACCAGTAACGCATGATCTTCGCGTCGTTGTTCAGCTCGTGCACGAAACGCAGGTCATTGCGCTCGAGCGGGCGCAGGCAAAGGTCGCGGGATTTTTCGATCACCATGGTGTTGTCCTTGTTGTGTTGAGGCGCCCGACATCGCGTCGACGTCCCTACGTTGTCAGCAAGGACGTGTCGCTGCGGATGCGTGTTTGCGCTGCGGTTGCGCGCGTCGGCGCCGATCCAGATACAGCCACCACCCTGTTGCTGCAAATACCGGCAGCATTAATGCTCCGATCAACACTAGCACGACGCCGATCGGGCCGAAATAGCGTCCATTGTGAAGCGGCAACATGCCTGCCAGCAGGCGTTGCATTGGCGGCTTTGCAGCGAAGGATTCGTTGCGCAGGACGGCGCCGGTAGCAGCGTCCAGCGTCAATCGGTTGAAGGCGCGGTCGTGCGGAGCATCGGCCGGCAGCCAGTTGATATCGACCTGGCCCGAGCGGGCATCGTCGATACGGAGGGTGGCCGTTCCATAGTTCGACGCGTTGTCGCGGAAAGCGTTCCACGTGCGCTCAATTGCCGCATCTTCGAGCGGTTTTCGCGGGACTTCCACCGGTTTTGCCTTGGAGACAACCGGCATGCCGGCCAAGCGCTGCAGGCCATCGCGGTACCAGTCATATGCCCAATACAGCCCGCTGAAGGCGGCCAGCAGATACAGCGGCAACACCAGCGTACCGATGACGGTGTGCACGTCCCACCATCGGATGCGGCCCGCACGGCTCCATCGGATGACAAGCCAGCTTCGCCAGTTCGTGACGCGACGCGGCCAACGCAGGTACAAGCCCGACAGCGCCATCACGACGAGCCCCACCGTGCTGGCCCCCACGATCTGCTTGCCGATCTCATCAGCAAGCAGCGTTCGATGCAGCAGCTTGACGGTGGCAAAGAAGCGCTGCGCGCGCGCCTCCGGCAGCAACGTGCCGGTGGTGGCATCGACGTAGCGCAGCTCTCCGCGGCTGCTGCCGCCGTGTTTGCCGGGCGGCCACGCATACCAGACGCGCCACGGCTGGGTGGGGTCGGACGCAGCGGTGATGAAGGTGACGGGGCGGTCCGGCATGGCAGCGCGCGCCTGCGCCGCCACTTGCGGCAGCGTCGGCGCGGGTCCGCTGCGCGCGGGCAGGGTGAGCACGCCGGGATTGAGCGCGCGCAGCAGTTCGTCTTCGTACGCCATCAGCGCGCCGGTGGCGCCAACGACGGCCAGCACCACACTGGCCGACAACCCGATCAGCCAGTGCAAGCGGAACAGCACCCGTCGCAGCATCGCCCGTTCGCCCGTTCGCCTGTTCGACGCTTACATCTTGTAGCGCACGCCCAGCAGCGCCATGCGCGGGGCACCGGGCATGTTGTAGTTCTCGGCGGCGCCGTGAGCCGACACGTAGTACGCGCGGTTGAACAGGTTCTGCAGGTTCAGCGTGACATCAAGGTGCTTGCTGCGATAACCGGCACCCAGGTCGACGGTCATGTAGCCGGGCAGCGTCGTCAGGTTGTACTGCGATGCGTAACGCGCACCTTCCGCACGCACGCCGCCGGCCACGTAGAAGCCGTTCGGCAGGTCGTGCTTCAGCCATACCGAGCCGCTGTGCCGCGGCGTCAGCGACGGCTGGTTGCCGTTGACCGCCACGCCACCGCTGCGGTCGTTCGGGTTTTCCAGGCGACCGTTCAGATAGGCATAGCTCGCCATCAGCGACCAGGTTTTCACGATCTCGCCAGTGAACGACAACTCCAGGCCGCGCGTGCGCTGGGTGCCGATGGGCACGCCCAGCAGCGTGACCGGATCCGCCGCCGTCAGGTTGGTCTGCTTCATGTCGAACAGCGCGGCCGTGACACTCGCGCCGGCCGAGAGGTCGT
Source organism: Ralstonia sp. 110700041-2 (assembly GCF_056280165.1). Classification (NCBI taxonomy): domain Bacteria; kingdom Pseudomonadati; phylum Pseudomonadota; class Betaproteobacteria; order Burkholderiales; family Burkholderiaceae; genus Ralstonia; species Ralstonia sp. 110700041-2. Next base: position 23,982 of record NZ_JBSFAI010000020.1, read on the forward strand.
ACTTGGCGCCGATCTCGTAGTTCGTGGTCGATTGCGGAGCCAGTGCGCCGCTGTTCGGGAAGAACGTGAAGCTATCGGCCAGCGGCTGGAACGAGCGGCTGTACGACGCGTACAGCGAGAGCGGCTCGACCGGGTGATACACAACGCCGAAGCGCGGGCTGACCGGCTTGTCCGTGCGTGACAGATCGACATTGCGCGGGGTCAGGTCGTCGCGGCTCTGCTTGAGGATTTCGTAGCGCAGGCCGGCGAGCACCGTCCATTGCGGCGAAAACTTGATCAAGTCCTGCACGTACGCCGCATACGTCTCGTTGTGCGAGAGGCCGTAGTTGGTCGGCACCGCGTTGCCGGGTACGGTCGGCAACACTTGCAGCGTCGGGTTGAACAGGTTGTAGGTCGTGCTGCCCGGCGCGGCGGCCACACGGTCGCTCTTGTCCTGGGAGCCCAGCTCGATGCCGTACAGCAGCGTGTGTTGGATGCCCCAGGTCTCGGCCTTCTGCGTCAGCTCGTTCTGCCACAGCGTGCCGCGGTCGCTGCGGTTGCGCTGGTTGACGGCAAGCGTGACGGTTGGGATTGGCCCATCGGTGACGCGGCTGACTGTCGTGTAGTTGTTGCGGCCCAGCGAGTATTCGTAATTGCGCACCACGCTGTGGAACGACCATTTGTCGTTGAAGCGGTGGTCCAGCGTGCCGGTCACGCTCTTGACGGTGGACTCCACATTGCCGGCGCCCGCATCGGCCGAGCCATAGCGCGTGCCGATGGGCACATCCACGGGGCGGCCGTGGTACGACGGCACGCCCTGGTCAGCGATGCGCTTGTCGTGCAGGTAATCGAACTGCACGGTCAGTTTGGTATCGGGCGCCAGGTTGAACAGGAACGACGGCGAGATCGCCTGGCGGCGCAGGAAGTAGTCGTTGCGGAAACCACCCGAATCTTCAACCGCGCCGGTAATGCGCGCGCGGATGGCGTCGTCGTTGATGGACGTGTTCAGGTCGAACTCGGCGCGTTTCTGGCGCTCCGTGCCGACCACCACGCCCACCTCGGCCAGTGGCGTGGCCAGCGGTTTCTTGGTCACGCGATTGATGATGCCGCCGGACGAACCGCGCCCATACAGCACGGCCGCCGGGCCCTTCAACACTTCAATGTGGTCGATGTTGGACAGGTCGCGGAAGTAGAGCGAATCATCGCGCAGGCCGTCGACGTATTGGTCATTGATCGACGAGAAACCGCGAATGGTCACCTGATCGCGCTGCGCATCGCCCAGCGAGGCCGACACGCCCGGCACGTTGCGCAGCGTGTCATTGATCGACAGCGCGCCCTGATCCTGGATCACCGCACGCGGCACGACGTTCACCGATTGCGGAATCTCGCGCAGCGGCACGGGAATCTTCGTGGCTGTGTTGGCGATGGGCGTGTCGTAGCTCGTGCTGCTGCGCGCACCCTTGACCGTGGAAGTCGGCAACGTGCCAGCGTCGGCTGCAGCAACGGTGTCGGCGGCACTTGCCACTTGAGCAAAGGGCAGCGTTCCAAGGACGGCCAGAGACAGGCACAAACGTTTCGGCGGCATTGCAGTTCCCGTAAAGTAAAAAGTGGAGCGCGACTCCCTCCCCCGAGGTTGGCGCCTTCAGAATGTGAAGGCGCAGATAATAATGAGAACAATTCCTATTTACAAGAAAGTAAAGGCGTATTTTTGACAATGGCAACGTTTGTTAGGCGGGAATAGGGCAATTTTTCCATGTCCTGCCCCGAAATTCTGGGCACCAAGTTGCGCCGTCATCGTCTTATTCGCTTGTTTTCTGCCATTTTTTTACATGCCGCATTCATCACATCTGATGCCATTGAGCGCCGCTTTGGTCGGCTACGGTTATGCCGGCAAGCGCTTTCACGCCGCGTTGATCGACGCCACGCCAGGGCTGCGTTTGCAGGTCATCGGCTCCAATCGACCGGAGGCGGTGCGCGCGGATCGGCCAAACGCGGTGATCTGCACGCCAGAAGCGGCGGCAACGCATGCGGACGTCGACCTCGTCGTCATTGCCGCACCCAACGACCGCCATGCGCCGTTGGCAGAAGCGGCGTTGCGAGCGGGCAAGCATGTCGTCGTGGACAAGCCGTTCACCGTCACGCTCGCAGAAGCGCGGCATCTGGCGCGGGTGGCGCGCGACGCGGGGCGCGTGCTGTCGGTGTTTCAGAACCGGCGCTGGGACAGCGATTTCCTCGCCGTGCAAGCCGCGATCGGAGGCGGCACCCTTGGCGAAGTCATGCACGTCGAGGCGCATTTCGACCGGTATCGACCGCAGGTGCGTGCGCGCTGGCGCGAGCAAGCGGGGCAGGGCACGGGCATCTGGTTTGATCTGGGCCCGCACCTGATCGACCAGGCGCTGCAACTGCTTGGGCTGCCCGATGCGGTGAGCGCCTCGTTTGCACGCCAGCGGCCGGGCGCCGAAACGCCGGACTGGGCGCATGTCGTGTTGGACGTGGGGGAGCGCCGAGCCGTCCTTCACGCGAGCATGCTGGTGGCGGGCGGATCCCCGCGCTGGATCGTCCACGGCACGCGCGGTTCGTTCGTCAAACGCCGGATGGATCAGCAGGAAGCGCAACTGCTCGCCGGCATGCAACCCGGCGCGCAAGGCTGGGGCGTGGACGATGACGCCGGCCTTTTCATCGATGGCGCAACATCCTCCGAAAACCGCATCGCAACGCCCGCTGGCGATCAGCGCGCCTACTACGCCGCTGTGCGCGACGCCATCTTTGGTCAGCGCACAAACCCTGTGCCGCCCGTGCAAGCCGTGGCCGTCATGGCCGTGCTCGAAGCCGCCGTGGCTGCCGCCGAAACCGGCACGGCAGTCGTGCCGGACCTGATCGATGCCGAACGTGCAGATTGGCTGGCTGCGCGGGAGACCGCCTCGTGAACGGCGTCGTCATCCTGTTGCTGGTGGCGGGCGGTCTGCTCGCGGTGGTGGCGCTGGTGCAGATGCTGGCCTCGCGGCTGACGTTGCCCGAGTCGACCTTGCTGGCGCTGGCGGGCATCGGCATCGGCGGCGCCTATGTGATCTTGCGGAACAGCGCGCCTGCCTTTGCGACCACGTTCTTCGCGCCGCTCGTCGATCCGAGTTGGCCGGCAGAGGCCTACCTGTGGCTGTTCCTGCCGCCGCTGTTGTTTCAGGCGGCGCTGTCGGTCGATGTGCGCAGCATGGCGCCGGACGCCGCGCCGATCCTGATGCTGGCCATCGTGGCCGTGGTGGTCGCCACGGGTGTGATCGGGCTTGCAGCGGCCGCCGTCACGCCGTTCGGCATCGTCACGTGCCTGCTGCTCGGCGCGATGATTGCCACGACCGATCCGTCCGCCGTGATTGCGGTGTTTCGCGACGTGGGCGCACCGGCGCGGCTGATCCGCCTGGTGGAGGGCGAGGCGCTGCTGAACGATGCGGCTGCCATTGCGATCATGGGCGTGCTGCTTGCCATGCTGACGGGGCACGGCGGTGACGCCACCGTCGGCACCGGTCTGCGTGAACTGGCCAGGGCGTTCGGTGGCGGCGTGGTGTTCGGGTTGATTGCCGGGCGCATCGCCGCATTCCTGCTGCCGGCTCTGCGCGGCATTGCTCAGGCCGAAGCCGCGTGGACGCTGGCGCTGCCGTATCCGCTGTATCTCGTGGCGGAAAACATGCTGGGCGTGTCGGGCGTGGTGTCGGTGGTCTGCGCGGGACTGGTGATCGGCGCGCTGGGACGCACGCGCCTGACGCCGCGCAACTGGTCGCACCTGCAACTGATTTGGGAGCAGATTGCGGCGCTGGCTGGAGCGGTCGTCTTTCTGTTGGCTGCGGTGCGCGTGCCGGAACTGCTGCACGGCGCGGTGTGGAAAGACGCGCTGTGGCTCGCGGTGATCGTGCTGGCTGCACTGGCGGCGCGCCTTGCCGTGCTGTTTGGCCTGTTGCCCGCGATGGCGTGGCTCAAGCTCTCCGCGCCGGTCAGCCATGCCTACAAACTGGCGATTGCATGGGGCGGCCTGCGTGGTGCCGTCACACTGGTGCTGGCGCTGGGGGTGGCCGAGAACCAGGCCGTACACGCGGCCGATCGTCATTTTGTGACCATCCTCGCCACCGGCTTTGTGCTGGTCAGCGTGCTCTTCAACGGCGCCACGCTGCGCTGGGTGATGCGGTGGCTGGGGCTCGATCAGTTGTCGCCGCAAGAGCAGGCACTGCAAGGGCAGGCGCTGAACATGTCGACGGAGGAAGTGGAATCGACCATGCGCCGCATCGGCGGGCACTTCCATTTCACGTCGGGCGCGACCGATCGGGCAGCGGAGGTGTATCGGCGGGAGGTCGCGGCCGGCGCGCTCGAACTGAACCTTGAGGAAGCGCTGTCCGAACGCGAACGCCTGACCATCGGCCTGGTTTCGCTCGCCACGCGTGAGCGCGAGTTGATTCCCGAATATGGCAACGGCCTCGTCTCGATCCGCAACCTCGACGCGATGATGCGAAACACCGCCGACATGATCGACGCGGCCCGCACGGAGGGGCGCCTGGGCTACAAGCGCGCTTCGCGGCGCATCCTGGCCAAGCACGCCGGCTACCGGTTCGCGGTCTGGCTGCATCGTGTGGCGCATATCGATCGCCCGCTGGCCAATGCGCTGGCCGACCGCTTTGAATTGCTCATTTGCCGCCAGACGGTGCTCGAACGCTTGCGCGCGTACAACCGTGCATCGCTGCAACCCGTGCTGGGTGAGCGCATGGCAGACTTGCTCGATGGCGTGTTGATCACCCGGATCGAGGCGGCCGAAGAGGGCCTGGCAGAGTTGCGCGAGAAGTTTGGCGGCTACAGCGCTGCGTTGGAGAAGCGTCTGCTGGTGCTGTTTGCGCTGTACATCGGCCAGAGCAAAATCGACACGATGCTGGCTGAAACCGTGATCTCGAAAGAGGTCTACAAGCAGATCAGCTCGGTGATCCGCCGTGCCTGGACGGCCGCGCTGCCGCGGCCGCCGCTGTCGACTGCGCTGCGTATGCCGGCCGCGCCGGAGTAGTCCGGCCCTGAGCGACGCAGCGGTGGCTCAAAGCCTCTTGTCTTCCCGCTCCACGCCCGGATGGCGGTGGATGTCATGCGTGATGAAGCCCGTGTCGTTATCGGGCATCTCAAGCCACTCCGGGTGCGAGAGCGATTCGCGAATATCCGCCAGGCCCGAGGCCCAGTGGTCGCGCATGGTCGATGGACCGAACTGGATGTCCTTGCCCGGCCCTTCGTGTTCCTTGGCAGCGTAGATGAGGTGGAAGACGTTGTAGCGCTTGGTACAGGCCATCTCCTGCGCGTGCTTGTACCACTGGGTGCGCTCAAACTCTTTAGGCGGCAGGTGGTCGAGCAGCTTGCGTATTAGCCGGCGCGTGGATTGCGAACGTTCCATCCAGTCGGTGGTAAGCCGCGTGCGGCTGGAGTACTGCAAGTCCTTCTGCCGGCTGGCCACGCCGATCATCGTATTGGGCACCGGGCCCAGTGCGCTCCAGAGGTCCACCTGGAACACCAGCGTGTCGCGGCGCGGCTTGGAGCCCAGCACATACGACAGTGGCGTGTTGGAGACGACACCGCCATCCCAGTAATACTCGCCGTCGATCAGCACGGGAGGGAAGCCCGGCGGCAGCGCGCCGGATGCCATGAAGTGCTCCGCGCGCAGTCGGCGCTCGGTGTTGTCAAACGCTTCCAGATTGCCGGTGCGGACGTTCACAGCCCCCACCGATACGCGGATGCCACCGTCGTTGATGCGGTCGAAATCGCAAAGGCGTTCCAGCGTCGCCTTGAGCGGCGCGGTGTCGTAGTAGCTGGCTTCGAGCGGGTCGACTTCGTTGGCAGGCAATGGTGCAGGAAAGCGCGGTGTAAAAAAGCCGCGCTGGCCTTCGAGCAGCGTGTCGGCGGCCTGCATGGCGGTCAGCCATTTGCGCAGATGCGCGTTGCCGTCAAACCAGGCGTTTTCCAGGATGTCGGGCAGCGGCGGCGAGAACGTCGGCTGCGTGATGATCTGCCAGAACTCACGCAGCTTTGCTTGGCGATGCTCGGGCGCATTGCCGGCAATGATGGCCGTATTCAATGCCCCGATGGAGATGCCCGCAATCCAGTTCGGCACGATACCGGCTTCGTCCAGCCCTTCGAACACGCCGGCCTGGTACGAGCCAAGCGCGCCGCCGCCTTGCAGCACCAGCGCGATGTTCTCGTACGCCGGGAGCACGATGCGCTGCGCCGTGGTGAGCGGCGCATCGGCGGGGCGTGACGACTCTGCCGGCGTGGGCCGCTTGGTTGCGGCCACGCGTAGTTTTGGTGCGGGCATATCTCCTCAACCTCCTTGCGTGTGCAGAGACTTATTGCATGAACCAGCCGTGGCTCACCACGAACGATTGGCCGGTCAGCGCGGCACTTGGGAACGTGGCCAGGAAGCGCACCGTCTCGGCCACGTCTTCCACCGTGGTGAATACGCCGTCCACGGTATCACCCAGCATGACCTTTTTCACCACGTCATCTTCGCTGATGCCGAGTTCCTTGGCTTGTTCGGGAATCTGCTTTTCGACCAGCGGCGTGCGCACGAAGCCGGGGCACACCACGTGCGAGCGCACGTTATGCGCCGCGCCTTCCTTGGCCAGTACCTTGTTCAGGCCGAGCAGTGCATGCTTGGCCGCCACGTAGGCCGATTTGAGCGGCGAGCCCTCGTGCGAGTGCACCGAGCCCATGTAGATCACCACGCCGCCACGGTCGTCCTTGTACATGTGGCGCAGTGCGGCGCGCGTGGTCAGGAACGCGCCGTCGACGTGGATGGCCTGCATCTTCTTCCAGTCGGCAAACGAGTAGCTCACGAACGGGTTGACGATCTGGATGCCGGCATTCGAGACCAGGATGTCGACCGAGCCGAGTTCTTCGGCCACGCGGTCGATGCCGCTGTCCACGGCTTGTTCATCGGTCACGTCCATGCGCAGGCCGATCGCCTTGCCGCCTGCATCGGTGATCTCTTTGGCGACGGCCTTGGCGCCGTCTTCGTTCAAGTCAACGATGGCAATGGCCGCGCCCGAATTGGCGAGCGTGAGGGCGATCTGCTTGCCGATGCCGCTGGCGGCACCCGTGACGACGGCGACTTTGCCTTTCAAATCAGACATGTGTGTACTCCGGGGGTTGACGGTGACGGGATAAGAATGGCCTTGGGCAGGTGCTACTGCGCCAAGTAATCGAATACAACCTCGCCCATGCCAAGGGTCAGGTCCGCAATGATGTGCCGGGCTTCGACAATCTCCAGCACGGGCAGTTCGGCCACGGGCGCCAGTGCATGGTGCGCCAGTTCCAGCGACGCGGGGCCCGTCCAGGCGCCTTTCATGTCGATGTCGATCATGAGGTTGCGCGACAGCTCGCAGATGCGCGCCGTCTTGCCGTCCACGTGCGGAATGATCTTGAGCAGGAAGTTCGGGCGCTCCAGGCGGCGTTTCTGCTCGGCCAGATCCAGCTCGCGGTGCTTGTAACCCATGGTGCCGGTGGCCACGCGCACGGGGCCGTAGTCGAGCGTGCCGATCAGCGTGTCCTTGTCGGTCACCAGCTTCGGGCTTGCCAACTTCTTGGGAAAGCCCCACATTTCACGGCCGCCGGCCAGGGGCGGATGGTCGTCCAGGTACATCGCCAGCGTGTACGTGCCGGGCTTGCCTTCGTAGGTGACCGGGATGACCTGGCCGCTTTCGGTGTAATCGCCAAAGCCGGTGGAGTCGGCCATGCGGATGAACTCGTAGGCGACCAGCGGTTCGGGCACTTCCAGCGGTTCCGGCACCATGGCGCGCAGCTTGGCCGGGTCGGTGCGGTACGTGATGATGAAGAATTCGCGGTGGATGAAGCGGTACGGGCCGGGTGGGTAGGCGGGGCTCGTGAGCGGCATCGCGAAGGCGGTTTCGCGGACGGTCTTAATGTCCATGGCACTCCTTGTGCAGGTTGGTCTGCAGGTGGCGTTGGGAGTCGGTACGGCAAGAGAACGGTAGGCGACTAAGCATGGTGTCGCGCATTTGTGACGCTGCCGCCTTCCGTTCACGCGAATTTCACGTTTGATTGCCCGTTACGCGATTGATTGCATGCAATACGCCGTTGCGCCGCATGCGGGGCAGCGCCGTCACGCGTGCAAGAGGAATTCCCAGAGTGCCGGTTCTGCGGAGTACGCGACGTTGAAGCGCAGCCACGGGCTCGGCTCGTCATGCGGCCGGAAGTACTGACCGGGCGCGAGCCAGATGTTGTGCTCGATAGCCCGATTGGCCAGTGCGGAGGCGTCGGCCTGGCCGGGCAGCCGCGCCCACAGGAAGAGGCCGCGGCCCGGCGTATCGAACGGCTCGGCACCATGTTGACGCATGAGCGCTTCGACGCGCGTGTGCGCTTCTCCGAGCCGCGCAATCAGCCGCGCCACGTGTTCGGCATAGACGGGGCGGGTGACGAACGCGTGCACGATGCGCTCGGTAATTTCCGACGAGGTGAGCGCCACTGCCATCTTGGTGCGTGCCAGCTCGCGTGTGATGGCGGCATCGGCCACCACGTAGCCTGCGCGCAACGAGGGCGAGATCGTCTTGGAGAACCCGCTCACGTACAGCGTGCGGCGCAGGCCGTCGAGTGCGGCGAGCATCGGGGCGGCGGGGTCGGCCAGCTCGCGGTGCAGGTCGTCTTCAACGATCCAGAGGCCGTGCTGTTCGGCCAGTTGCAGCACGCGATAGGCGTTCTGCGCCGTCATTGAGGAGCCAGTGGGGTTCTGCAGCACGGAGCTGGTGAAGAGGGCGCGCGGCCGGTCGGCATCGTCCGCGCGCAGGATGGCTTCCAGTGCCGCGGTGTCGAGCCCGTCCGGTGTGCGCGGCACTCCGACCACGCGCAGACCGGCCAGCTTGAGTACCTGGAGTACGTTGCAATAGCCCGGATCATCCACCGCGACGACGTCGCCGGCTTTGAACAGCGTGCGGACGATCAGGTCGAGCGCCTGCGTGGCGCCGCTGGTCAGCAGCACTTGCGACCGTTCCACCGGCAGGCCCCGTAGCGCAAGCGACTGCGCTACGTATTCGCCCAACGGCGCATAGCCCCACGGATGTCCGTAGCCCGCCACCCGCAACGCGGAAACACGGCTCACGGTGCGCATGGCTTCCTGTACGCCGCGCTCGTCCAGCCAGTCGTTCGGCAGCCAGCCACAGCCGGGCTTGATGGAGATGGAGCGGTCGGCAAACACATCCGACAGCAGCCACGCCGCGTTGAGCGTGGGCGGCTCCCAGCGTGGGGCCACGGGGGCCGGCTGGGTGGGTGTACGCGCCGCTACGAGGTAGCCCGAACGTGGCCGGGCCACGATGGCGCCCAGAGCCGCCAGCCGTGTATAGGCCTCCGCCACCGTAAAAGTGCTTACATCGTGCGCCTGGGCCAACTTGCGCACCGAGGGCAGCCGCGTGCCCGGCAGCAGAGAATGGTTGTCGACCGCCGCACGAATGCCTTGGACGATCTGGTCGACCAACGTACGCTGGGGATGAGAAGGATCGAGTTCGAGTTGCATGTTGCGATGCGGCACGAAGCCGTGATGAGGGCCTATACAGTTTCTTATAGAACCGCCATCTGTGCATGTCCGTGTCGCATTGGACTCTGTACAGTTTGCTTCAACCGCTGGCTTGCCCAGCCCGTTCCCTTTCCGCTGTTTTTTCGGAGCCGCCGATGAAACCCGCACCCCACCCGCTGGAAACCACCGATCTGTCCTACTTCTGGATGCCGTTCACGGCCAACCGCCAGTACAAGGCCGCACCGCGCCTGCTGACTTCCGCCCAGGGCATGTACTACCGTGACGGCGATGGCCGCGAGGTGCTGGACGGCACTGCCGGCCTCTGGTGCGTCAACGCCGGCCACTGCCGCAAGGAAATCGTCGACGCCATCACGACGCAGGCCGCCACGCTGGATTTCGCGCCCACCTTCCAGATGGGGCACCCCCTGGCGTTCCGCGCGGCAGAAAAAGTCGCCGAGATCATGCCGGAAGGCCTGAACCGCATCTTCTTCGCCAACTCCGGTTCCGAAGCGGTGGATACGGCGCTCAAGATTGCGCTGGCCTACCACCGCGCGCGGGGCGAAGGGCAGCGCACACGCCTGATTGGCCGCGAGCGTGGCTATCACGGAGTGGGTTTCGGCGGCATCTCGGTGGGCGGCATTTCGCCGAACCGCAAGGCGTTCTCGGCGAACTTGCTGCCGGGTGTGGACCACCTGCCGCATACGCATGCGCCCGAGCACAACGCATTCTCCAAGGGCCAGCCGGCCTGGGGCGAGCACCTTGCCGACGAACTGGAGCGCCTCGTCACGCTGCATGACGCGTCGACCATCGCCGCCGTCATCGTCGAGCCACTGGCGGGTTCCACGGGCGTGCTGGTGCCGCCCAAGGGCTACCTGCAGCGTCTGCGCGCGCTGTGCGACAAGCACGGCATCCTGCTGATCTTCGATGAAGTCATCACCGGTTTTGGCCGCCTGGGCGCGGCAACGGCGGCCGAGTTCTTTGGCGTGACGCCGGACCTGCTGACGATGGCCAAGGGCATCAACAACGCCGCCGTGCCGATGGGCGCCGTGGCCGTGCGCCAGTCGGTGCACGACACCGTCGTCGACGCCGGCGCGCCAGGCGCGATCGAGCTGTTCCACGGCTATACGTATTCGGCCCACCCGCTGGCCGCGGCCGCGGCGGTGGCCGCGCTGGACCTGTATCGCAGCGAAGGGCTGTTCGAGCGCGCGCGTTCGTTGTCGCCGGCGTTCGAAGCGGCAGCGCATTCGGTCAAGGGCGCGCCGCATGTGAAGGACATCCGCAACCTCGGCCTCGTGGCCGGCATCGAACTGGAATCGCGCCCCGGCGCCGTGGGCGCGCGCGCTTACGAAGTCTTCCTGAAATGCCTGGAGCGTGGTGTGCTGGTGCGCTACACCGGCGACATCCTGGCGTTCTCCCCGCCGCTCATCATCGAAGAGGCGCAGATCGCGCGCATCTTCGACACCGTTCGTACCGTTCTGCAAGAGGTAGCCTGAAATGAACCGACCGATTGATCCCGCCGTGACCGAATCCGTTGTCAGCCATTACATCGGCGGGCAGCGCCATGCCGGCAGCGGCACACGCAGCGCCGATGTCTTCAACCCCGCTACGGGCGCGGTGAGCGCGCAGGTGCTGCTGGGCGGCAAATCCGAAGTGGACGCCGCCGTAGCCGCCGCGCATGCGGCTGCCCCGGACTGGGCCGAGACTTCGCCGCTCAAGCGCTCGCGCGTTTTGTTCAAGTTCAAGGAGCTGCTCGACCAGAACCACGATGCTCTGGCCGCCGCCATTACGCGTGAGCACGGCAAGGTGTTCTCCGATGCCAAAGGCGAAGTGACGCGCGGCATTGAAGTCGTCGAATTCGCCTGCGGCATTCCGAACCTGCTCAAGACGGAGTTCACGGACAACATCGGCGGCGGCATCGACAACTGGAACCTGCGCCAGCCGCTGGGCGTGGTGGCCGGCATTACGCCGTTCAACTTCCCGTTCATGGTGCCGATGTGGATGGCGCCGGTTGCGCTGGCGTGCGGCAATACGTTCATCCTCAAGCCCAGCGAACGTGACCCGACCCCCAGCCTGATGATTGCCGACCTGCTCAAGCAGGCGGGCCTTCCCGATGGTGTGTTCAACGTGGTACAGGGTGGCAAGGATGCCGTTGATGCGCTGCTCGAGCATCCGGATGTGCAGGCCATTTCGTTCGTCGGCAGCACGCCCATCGCCGAATACATCTACGCCGAAGGCACCAAGCGCGGCAAGCGCGTGCAAGCCCTGGGCGGCGCAAAGAATCACCTCGTCGTCATGCCGGATGCAGACCTCGACCAAGCGGTGGATGCCTTGATCGGTGCAGGCTACGGTTCGGCCGGTGAGCGCTGCATGGCGATCTCCGTGGCTGTGGCAGTGGGCGACGTGGCTGACAAGCTCGTCCCGCGCCTTGCCGAGCGCGCCCGCGCGCTCAAGATCGGCAACGGCATGCAGGCCGACAGCGAAATGGGTCCACTTGTGACCGCCGCCCACAAGGCCAAGGTGGAAGGCTATATCGCCAAGGGCGTGGAAGAGGGCGCCGAGCTGGTCGTGGACGGCCGCGGCCACACGGTCGACGGCCATGCCGAAGGCTTCTTCACGGGCGGCACGCTGTTCGACCACGTCAAGCCCGGGATGACGATCTACAAGGAAGAGATCTTCGGCCCCGTGCTTTCGGTGGTGCGCGTGCATGACCTTGCCGAGGCGGTGGATCTGATCAATGCGCATGAGTTCGGCAACGGCGTGTCGTGCTACACGAGCGATGGCGGCGTGGCGCGCGCATTTGCGCGGCAGATCCAGGTGGGCATGGTCGGTATCAATGTGCCGATTCCGGTGCCGATGGCGTGGCATAGCTTCGGCGGCTGGAAGCGCTCGCTGTTCGGCGACCACCACGCCTATGGCGAAGAAGGCGTGCGTTTCTACACGCGTTACAAGAGCGTGATGCAACGCTGGCCGGATTCGATTGCCAAGGGCGCCGAGTTCGTGATGCCGACAGCCAAGTAAGCCGGCGCATCGACCATGAGAAAGGGAGGCAATGCCTCCCTTCATCTTTTGAACATGCCGAGTTGAAACCGGCGTGTCATATTGGTTTGATGTTGACGGCGATGAGTTCGCCATCGGGCCCGATTTCTACATCGAAGCTGACGCGCTGGCCCTCGTGGAATGTCTGCGAGCGCGAAAACTGGATTTCCGAATCCCGAATGAAACTCGGGGCAGCATGCATTTCTGCAGCTGCCCCGGCGGGCGGATCATATTCAACGGCGTTCTCTTCAATTCGGCTGGCCATTGCATGCTCCCAATAGGGGTTCGTCAAACCAGGCCACCGCTTCCGGTGGCCATCCGACTGCTTGATGGCAAACACGTACTGAAACAACCTGCCTGGCGGAATATTCCGGCCAATACACGCGCGAGGAAACCCCGCGCGGCAAGCCAAAACCGGTCTACCGCGCCCGCGTGCTCCTTGTTACTGGGGCACGATGTTCGAAGCTTGCTTGCCCTTGGGGCCTTGCGTAACTTCGAACGACACCTTCTGACCTTCCTTCAGGCTTTTGAAGCCTGCGGAGTTGATCGCGGAGAAATGTGCGAAAAGGTCTTCGCCGCCATCATCCGGGGTAATGAAGCCGAAACCTTTTGCGTCGTTGAACCACTTGACGGTACCAGTAGCCATGATTTTGAGTCGTGAAGTTGAGAAATCGATCGGCCGCCGGCCAAATACAAACGTAGCAGGCAGACCCGGCCGAACCGGCCAAACGATCGTTTGGTGAATATATGCTTGGCGCGTCGCCTCGTCAAAGTCTGTTTTTTCAAGGTTTCCGTTTGGAGCGGCCGCGGCCGCTGTTTTCGGGCCTGCACCAGGGTTGGCGCGCTCTTGCCATCGGTGCAAACACCCGCGCAAAACCGGGCGTTTTCACCTAAGCTTTAGTGGCTTCTGCCGCACTCGGCTCACCCCGTAAGCCAGCGCCGCAGACGGTGCACGGAAATTGCGTGCGCACCCCGTCGTTCCAGTCGCAGCCTACCCATGACGACAGCCGCAGCCAGTAAAACCAAGAAAAATCCCGCGTTGATGGCCACCATGGTGGGCGCAATCGGCGTGGTCTTCGGGGACATTGGCACCAGCCCCCTGTATGCCCTGAAGGAATGCTTCAACCCCGAACATGGGGTCCCGTTTTCCGATCAGACCGTCTTCGGCATCCTGTCGATGCTGTTCTGGGCGATGACGCTGGTGGTATCCGTCAAATATGTGCTCTTCGTCATGCGCGCCGACAACAACGGCGAAGGTGGCATCCTCGCGCTGACGGCGCTGGCCATGCGCGCGAGCAGCGGCAGCGCCCGGTTCACACGCACGTTGATGCTCCTCGGCCTGCTGGGCGCCGCCATGTTCTATGGCGATGCCGTCATTACCCCCGCCATCTCGGTGCTCTCCGCCATCGAAGGCATGGAAATCATGGCGCCTGCGCTGCAGAAGTGGGTGTTGCCCTTGGCGCTGATCGTGCTGATCGCGCTGTTTTTGATTCAAAGGCATGGCACGCACGTGGTTGGGCGCCTGTTCGGGCCGATCATGGTGATCTGGTTCGTGCTGCTGGGGCTGATGGGGTTGGTTTCGGTGGTGAAGTCGCCGCAGATTTTGGTGGCGCTGAGCCCGGTGTACGCCATCGAATTCGGATTCCGGCATACGGTGCTGGCGTTCATCGTGTTCGGCTCGGTGTTCCTGGCGCTGACCGGTGCCGAGGCGCTGTATGCCGACATGGGCCACTTTGGCGCGCGCCCGATCCGCTATGCGTGGTTCTACATTGCGATGCCGTGCCTGCTGCTGAACTACTTCGGCCAGGGCGCCTTGCTGCTGCGCGAGCCGAGCGCCGTGCAGAACCCGTTCTTCCTGCTGATGCCGAACTGGGCTGTGGGCCCGATGGTGGTGCTGGCCACGGCGGCCACGGTCATTGCGTCCCAGGCGGTCATCTCGGGTGCGTTTTCGATGACGGCGCAGGCCGTGCATCTGGGCTATGCGCCGCGCATGAAGATTCTCTACACGTCGGATGTGGAGATCGGCCAGATCTATGTGCCGGTGGTCAACTACGTGCTCCTGGCGCTGGTGGTGGCGGTGGTGCTGGCTTTCGGCAAGTCCGACAACCTGGCTGCGGCCTACGGTATTGCGGTGACGACCACCATGGTGCTGACGACGGGGCTGGTCACGGTGGTTATGCGCAACGCGTGGAAGTGGCGCCTGTCGCTGGTGGCCTGTATTGGCGCCGTGTTCCTGGCGGTCGATTTGTCGTTCTTCGCCGCCAACCTGCTCAAGATTGCCGCGGGTGGCTGGTTCCCATTGCTGCTGGGCGGCTTGATCTTCTTCCTGATGGTGACGTGGCACTCGGGCACACAGCTGCTGAAGGCGCGCAATGTAGAAGGCGGCATTCCGCTTGAGCCGTTCATGGACGGGCTGCTGCGCCATCCACCGTATCGTGTGGACGGCACGGCCGTGTATCTCACGCCCAGCATCGATTTCGTGCCCCTGGCGTTGCTGCACAACCTCAAGCACAACCACGTGCTGCACAAGCGCGTGCTGTTCATCCACTTCCGCACGCTTGCCGTGCCCTATGTGGACCCTGCCAAGCGCCTGGTCATCAAAACCATTGGCGACGACATCCACACCGCAGTGGTGGATTTCGGCTTCAAGGAAACGCCCGCTGTGGACGAGATCGTCCGCAGCGTGGGCGAGCGGCTGGGCATCGTCTTTGAAGACATGGAAACCTCGTTCTTCATTACGCGCGCCACGGTGGTGCCGTCGCCACTGCCGGGCATGGCGATGTGGCGCGAGTCGTTGTTTGCCTGGATGCAGCACAACAGCGCCAAACCGTCGGACTTCTTCCGGATTCCTGCCAACCGACTGGTTGAGCTGGGGAGCAAGGTGGAGATCTAATCTCGCGCGTTCTGTGCGTTACGCAAACCGCGTCACGCTATCGCCTCGGCAGAACGCAAGCAGCGTCAGCTGGCCGGCCTTGGCGTGGCGGATCGCGAGTGAGGACGGCGCGGAGATCGTTGCCAGCAGCGGCACCTGCAGTTGAACGCACTTGCGCGCCAGCTCGAAGCTCGCACGACTCGTCATGACGATGAACCCATCCGAGGGGCGGATGCCGAGCCGAGCCAGCCGGCCGATCAGCTTGTCGAGAGCGTTGTGGCGGCCCACATCTTCCAGAACATGCAGTGGTGCATGGGTGTCTGCGGGCACCCAGCCCGCCGCATGCAAGCCGCCCGTGAGCGCGTTGGCCGGCTGATGCGCCGTCATCGTCTGCATGGCATCCAATACCTGCGCGTCGGCAAGTGATGCCAACCACGCGGGTGGCACAAGCGGTTGCGGCGCGTCTTCAAAAGTCTGCAGGCTTTCAATGCCGCACAGCCCACAGCCGGTCGGGCCGGCCAGCGCCCGACGGCGTTCCTTCAACCGCACGAAGCAATGCGAAGCAATTTCTGCGTGTACTTCGAGCCCATGCGGATGCGTTTCCACGTCTGCGCCACGCCAATCGGCGCGACTGTCGATGATGCCTTCCGACAGCGCAAAGCCCAGCGCGAAGTCTTCCAGGTCAGTCGGCGACGCCATCATCACCGCATGCGTGATGCCGTTGAAGACAAGCGCCACCGCAGCTTCATCGGCAATGGCGGCGGGGGTGTCCTCTTGCGTGCCAGCGCGCGTGCGTTTCGTCGCGGCGGTGGAAACGACGGGCAAGCCGGCGGGGTGGTGGGGCAGAAAAGTCATGCAGTGAAGTCAGGCAGAACGCGGCCGGCGTCGAGCAGCGCAATGAGCCAGCGTGTGTCGTCCATGGTGACGCGCAGCAGGCCTGCATCGGCCAGCGGATGCAGCGCGCGCAGGACCGTGCTGGCGCGCTCGCCCACGCGCTTGGTCAGCCACGGCATCGACACCGGCTTGCCGGCGTCGGTCTCGCGCAATGCGGCCAGCAGCGCCAGCTGCAGCGCAGACCACGCCGGCTCGGTGGGCATCAGGCTTCGGCCGTGGTGGCCGCTTGGGTGTCAGCGGTGCGCGCGACCTGGCTCGGCACCAGCATCACCGGAATCGACTTGGATGTCGGCGTGCGTGCCTGGTCGGCCACGGAAGACAGCGGCACCAGCGGGTTGGTCTCGGGGTAATACGTCGCCAGGCACCCGCGCGGAATGTCATACGCCACCAGACGGAAGCCATCGGCGCGGCGCGTGGTGCCGTCTTCGGAAAGCGTCACCATGTCGACCCACTCGCCGTCTTTCATGCGGACCGTGTGCAGGTCTTCCTTGTTGATGAAGACCACGCGGCGCTGGCCGAACACACCGCGGTAGCGGTCGTCCATGCCGTAGATGGTGGTGTTGTACTGGTCATGCGAGCGCACCGTGGCCAGCGTGAAGACGGTGGCGTCGGCATGGCGCTCGCGGGCGCGGTGGACCGGGGTATCAGTCGGCACGGCATGCGCGTGGAATTCCGCCTTGCCTGACGGCGTGTTCCAGACACGTTCCGATGCGGTGTTACGCAGGCGGAAGCCGCCCGGCACGCGAATCTTCTCGTTGAAGCCGGCAAAGTCGTCGAACACGGCTTCAATGCGTTCGCGGATGCGGTCGTAGTCTTCCACCAGCCAGCGCCACGGGATGGTGCTTTCGGGCAGCGTCGCTTCGGCCAGGCGCGCCACGATGGCCGGCTCCGAGAGCAGATGCGGAGAGGCCGGCGGATTGATGCCTGCCGACATGTGCACCATGCTCATCGAATCTTCCACCGTCACGCCTTGCGCGCCGCCGGCCTGTTGGTCGACCTCGGTGCGGCCCAGGCACGGCAGGATCAACGCGGCCTTGCCGTGCACGATGTGGCTGCGGTTGAGCTTGGTGGTCACGTGCACGGTCAGGTCGCACTGGCGCAGGCCGGCCCACGTGGCGGCGGTGTCCGGCGTGGCGGCCGCGAAGTTGCCACCCATGGCGAAGAACACGCGCGCGGCGCCTTGCTGCATCGCTTCGATGGCGCCGACGGTGTCGTAGCCATGTTCGCGCGGCACTTGAATACCGAAGACTTGCTCCAGCCGATCCAGAAACGCGGGGGCGGGCTGCTCGTAAATGCCCATCGTGCGATCGCCCTGCACGTTGCTGTGGCCGCGCACCGGGCACGCACCGGCACCCGGGCGGCCGATGTTGCCGCGCAGGAGCAGCAGGTTGACGATCATCTGGATCGTCGCAACCGAATGCTTGTGCTGCGTGATTCCCATGCCCCAGCATGCGATGACGCTGCCGGCTTTGATGTACGTGTCGCCCGCCTGGCGGATTTCGTGCTCTGGCAGGCCCGATTCGGCCTCGATGGTCGCCCACGACTCCGCGCGCACGTCAGCGGCGAAGGCGTCGTAGCCGCCAGTGTGCTGGGCGATGAAGGCGTGGTCGATGATGGCGGGCTCGCCGCGGCTGCGTGCCGCGTCGTCACGCTCGATCACGTGTTTGATGATGCCCTTGACCGTCGCCAGGTCGCCGCCGATGCGCACCTGGTGGTATTCGGTGCTAATGCGCGTGGAGCCCAGCGTCAGCATCTCGATCTTGCTTTGCGGATCAGCAAAGCGCTCTAGCCCCCGCTCGCGCAGCGGGTTGAACGAAACAATCTTGGCGCCGCGTTTGGATGCTTCGCGCAGTTCGCCAAGCATGCGCGGGTGGTTCGTCCCCGGGTTCTGCCCGAAGATGAAGATGGCGTCGGTCTTGGTGAAATCGTCGAGCGTGACGGTGCCTTTGCCGACGCCGATGCTGGCCCGCATGCCCGTGCCGGAAGGCTCGTGGCACATGTTGGAGCAGTCGGGGAAATTGTTCGTGCCATAGGCGCGCACGAACAACTGGTAGAGGAAGGCCGCCTCATTGCTGGTGCGGCCCGAGGTGTAGAAGATCGCCTGGTTCGGATCGGGCAGCGCACGCAGGTGCTGCGCGATCAGCGCGAAGGCGGCGTCCCAGTCGATCGGGACGTATTTGTCGCTGCCCGCGTCGTAGACCATCGGGTGCGTCAGGCGGCCTTGATCTTCCAGCGCGTAGTCCGACCACTCGGCGAGTTCGCGCACGGTGTGCTGCGCGAAAAACTCCGGTGTGGTGCGGCGCGACGTCGCTTCTGCAGCCACGGCTTTGACGCCGTTCTCGCAAAATTCAAACGTGGAGGCGTGGTCGCGATCAGGCCAGGCGCAGCCGGGGCAATCGAAGCCATCGGGCTGGTTGGCCGACAGCATGGTCTTGGCGCCCTTGGCCGCGATGCCCTGCGACAGCAATTGATGCGCAACGCTTTTGAGCGCGCCCCAGCCACCGGCCGGGTGACGGTAGAACTCGATCTTCTGGTGCTTCATGGGTGGCGGGGCGGCTTTAAATCACGTGTCAGGAGAAGAGAACGGCAGCTTTTTGGAGTGTAATCCAAACCCCCCAGCCTAACGGCAGGCCCACGGCGGCCCAGGCCAGCACCACGGCTACCGCCGAGCCCGGATGCGCCTGCCATTCCAGCGACGTCTCCGGCGAAGCAACCGACGGCGTTGGGCTCTTGGTTGCCGCAGCATGTCGTTGCTCGTCGAGCTGCGCTTCGGTCATGAAGTGCTTCGCGTTGACAGGGCGCACCAGCAGGTTGCAGATGAAGCCGAGGATCAGCAGGCCGGCCAGGATCATCATCGTGATGTCGTACACGGCTGCGCGTTCCACGCCATGGGCGATCTGGTATTCGCGCAGGTAGTTCACCAGCACGGGGCCCAGGATGCCGGCGGTCGACCACGCCGTGAGCAGCCGGCCGTGGATGGCGCCCACCATCTGCGTGCCGAACATGTCAGCCAGATACGCCGGCACGGTCGCAAAACCGCCGCCGTACATCGACAGGATCACGCAGAAGGCCAGTGCGAACAGCGCGATATTGCCCGTGTGCGACGTCCACGGAATCGACGCATATAGCACGAAGCCGAGCACGAAGAAGACCGCGTAGGTCATCTTGCGGCCCAGGCGGTCCGAGAGCGACGCCCAGAAGAAACGGCCGCCGATGTTGAACAGGCTCAGCAGACCCGTGAAGCCCGCAGCGATGGCTGCGATCTGGCCCTTTTGCGCGGCGGTCAGGTCCATGAACGACGTCGTCACGCCCAGCAGCTTGCCGCCAAACACTTCCTGCAGCAGTGGCGAGGCCATGCCCAGCACGCCAATACCGGCCGATACGTTCAGGCACAGCACGGCCCAGATCAGCCAAAACTGCGGCGTCTTCAGCGCTTCGTTTGCGTGGACATGGCGTTGCGTGACCATCGCGTCCTTCGCCTTGGCCGGGGAGGGTGTCCAGCCTGCCGGTTTCCAGCCCGTGGGCGGCACGCGGTAACCCAGCGCACCTGCCATCATGAACACGAAGTAGATGCCGGCCAGCACAATAAAGGTTTGCGACACCCCCACAGATTCGGGCGTCGCAAACAGCTTCATCAGGCGGTCAGCCAGCGGGGCGCCGATCATCGCGCCGCCGCCAAAACCCATGATGGCCATGCCCGTGGCCATGCCACGCTTGTCCGGAAACCACTTGATGAGCGTCGACACGGGCGAGATGTAGCCCAGCCCCAGGCCGACGCCGCCGATCACGCCCGAGCCCACCCACAGCAGCCACAGTTGGTGTATCTGGATGCCCAGTGCGGAAATCAGGAGCCCGCCGCACCAGCACACAGCCGACACGACGCCAGCCTTGCGCGGGCCAACGCGTTCGAGCCAACCGCCCCACATGGCAGCGGATGCGCCCAGGAACACGAAGAACAGCGTGAACATCCAGCCCAGGCTGGAGACGCGCCAGTCGCAGGTGGTGGTGAACAGCTCGGCGACCAGCGAGACATCGGCGCCGCATGTGAGCGGCTTGGTGATGCCCAGCGCGCGGCCGAGCGGCAGCCAGAAGACAGAAAAACCGTAGGCCATGCCAATGCACAGATGGATGGCCAGTGCGGCAGGAGGAACCAGCCAGCGGTTGAAGCCAACCGCGGCGACGGTGCGCTCGCGCGAAAAAAATGGATGCAGGACTGCTTCGGACATCGAATCCCCCCGGATAGGTTGAGCCCGCGTTGTGACGTACGTGGTGAAACGGTGCGGCCGCGCCGGTCATGGCCGGTGCGTGCCAGCCAGCTGCAGTTGGAATGCGCCGACGTTGCCCGCGAAAGATAGTGGGGTAGTCTGTTCTAGATCAATAGTTGTAGTCACCCGTTGTATTGCGAGTTACGCAACGTACAACCTAATCGCTTAATTTATGTGGCTGAGAACATAAATAGCCGGGGGGGTTATTTAAGCGATGTGCGGCGCAGGGTGGCGGACGGTCAGCTCGCAACCGCAGCGTCTGACCACGGGCAGCCGCTTGCCTGCTGGCGGAATTCACTCGCCAGCGCGCGCAGGCAGGTGAGGGCGGATTGCATGTCTTCCACACGCTGCTGATACGGTCCGATGCTCTGCGCTGCGCGCTCGATGCAGCGGGCGGCATCGCCAATCGCCTGATGCCCAAGCATGCGAGCCGAACCGACGATGCGGTGCGCCGCTTCAACGATCTGTGTGTCGTCGTCAGCGGTGCGGATGGCGTTCGCCAGGTTGGCGAGATCCTGTTCCACCGTCTCACAAAATAAATCGACGATAAAACGCCATTGCTGCAGATCGGTGCCAAACAGCTCGGTGAGCGTAGTGATGACCTGCGGCGGGAATTGTGCGACGACGCTGGGGGAGACGTTGGACGTGGGGTGCATGGTGGCGGTGCGTGCGGTGGGAATCAGAGATGCACTCTGCTCGCCTCTTCCACGCGTCGCCATGAGATTGGTCCGATTCTGGTGTGAGCCCAAATGAAAACGGGCGCACCGCCGGTAAAGCGATGCGCCCGTTGCGCTTTCAGCACATGCGCAGGTTAAGGCAGCATGGCAGCAGTCGGATTGACGTCCGAATCGCGCGGGGGCGGACGACGATGGCGGTGCGCCCACGTGAAGACCACCGGCAACACCAGCAGGGTGAGAATCGTGGTTGTGACCATGCCCCCGACGATCACTAGCGCCAGCGGGCGCTGCGCTTCCGAGCCGATGCTGTGCGACAGCGCCGCCGGCAACAGACCCAGGCCTGCCAGCATGGCCGTCATGATCACTGGTCGCAGGCGCAGCGCGGCGCCATCGACGGTCGCTTCACGCACGTTTTCGGATTGGGACAGACGATTGACGTACGAAATCAGGATCACCCCGTCCTGGATGGCGATGCCGAACAACGACAGGAAGCCGATCCCCGCCGAAATCGACAGCGTCTCGTTGGCAATGTGCAGCGCCAGCAGCCCGCCGATGGCGGCAAACGGCACATTCAGCACCACCATCAGCGCATCCTTGAAATTGCCGAACGTGCTGTAGAGCAGCAGGAAGATCACAAGGATGGTCAACGGCACGATCACCATCAGCTTGCCCTGGGCGACCTTCATCTCGTTGAACTGGCCGTCCCACTTGACGGTGTAGCCTTCGGGCAGTTTTACGTTGCTGCCCACCACATGCTGGGCCTCGTCCACGGCGCCGCCCAGGTCACGGCCGCGCACGCCAAACTTGATGGCAATGTAGCGCTTGCCTTCCTCGCGGTAGATGAAGAACGGGCCATCGGTCATTTCCACCTTGGCGATCATCGACAGCGGAATGTGCTGGCCGTCAGGCGTATCGATCAGCAGCTCGCGGATGGCGTCGTACGACGCACGTGCCTGCTGATTCAGGCGCACCGCCAGGCCGAACGATTTCTCGCCCTCCAGGATTTGCGTGACCGGGGCGCCGCCAATGGCGTATTGCACGAGGTTCTGCACGTCGCTCACGTTGATGTTGAAGCGCGCAGCCGCCTGGCGGTCGATCGAAACGTTCAGCGTCGGCTGGCCCAGCTCGCGGAAGATACCCACGTCCACCAGGCCCGATACTTTCTTGAGCTGCGCCTGGATTTCGTTGGCCTTGGCTTCGAGCATGTTCAGGTCATTGCCAAACAGCTTGACCGAGTTCTCGCCCTTCACGCCCGAGAGCGCCTCATCCACGTTGTCCTGGATGTATTGCGAGAAGTTGTATTCGATGCCGGGAATCTTCTCCAGATGCTTCGACAGGCGCTCGACCAGCTTGCCCTTGGTCATGCCGGCCTCCCACTGGTCGGGCGGTGCGAAGTACAGGCCGTATTCCTGGTTGAATACGCCGGTAGAGTCGGTGCCGTCGTCCGGGCGGCCAATCTGCACCGAAACCTGCTTGATCTCCGGCTGCTTGGTGAAGTATGTACGCAAGTCGTTGGCCACCGACGCGGAGTAATCCAGGTCCACCGTATTGGGCAGCGTGATGCGCAGCCACAGGTTGTTTTCTTCCAGCGTGGGCAGGAACTCCGTACCGAGGAACGTGGCGCTGTACAGCGTCAGCAATAGCGCCGTAATGGCCGTGGCAAAGACGGCCATCGGGCGTGCAATGAGCTTGCGCAGCAATGGCTTGTACCAGCGCAGAATCGCCGCAATAAAGGCCGGCGAATGCGGATGCAGCGTTTTGCCGAAGACGAACGACGTGGTAGCCGGCACGAACGTCAGGCTCAGCACGATCGACGCCATCAGGGCAAAGCCCATCGTGAAGGCCATTGGCTTGAAGATGATGCCTTCCACCCCGCCGATGAAGAACAGCGGGGAATACGCCACGATGATGATGCCGGTGGAAAAAATCATCGCGCGCTGCACTTCGTTGGTCGCCTTGATGATCGCGTCTTCGAGCTTCTCGGCGCCTTCTTCGAGGTGCCGCATGATGTTTTCCATCACGATCACGGCCGCGTCGACGATCACCCCAAAGTCGATCGCCCCGAGCGAGATCAGGTTGGCCGGCACATGGAAGTGCTCCATGCTGATGAACGACACGCACAGCGCCAGCGGAATCACCGCCGCCACCACGGCCGCCGCCCGGAAGTTGCCCAGGAAGACGAACAACACCGCCAGCACCAGCGAGATTCCCACCACCAGTGTGTGTTCGACCGTGCCCATGGTGATGTCGAGCAGCACCTGGCGGTCGTAGAACGGCTTGACTTGAATGCTCTTGGGCAGGACGCCGTTGTTCAGCTCCGCCACCTTCTCGCGCACCTTGGCCAGCACCTCGGTGGCGTTGGCGTCGCGCTTGAGCAGCACGATGCCTTCCACCACGTCGGGCTGATCGTTGTATTGCACCTGGCCCAGACGCTGCACGTTCCCGACTTCCACTTCGGCAATATCGCGCACGCGCACCGGCACGCCATTGTTGGTGTTGACCACCACGTTGCGGATGTCGTCCACCGTCTGCAGCAGGCCCACGCCGCGCACGACGAACTGTTGCTCGCCATCGCGCAGCAGGTTGCCGCCGGTGTTGTTGTTGGCGTTGCCGATGGCCGTGATGAGCTGCGACAGCGTGATGCCGTACGACTGCAGTTTCGCCGGCGATGGGACGATGTGGTACTCCTTCACCTTGCCACCGAAGGAGCTGACATCGGCCACGCCCTGCACGTGCTTGAGCCCCTTGGAGATGTCGTAGTCCTGGTAGCTCTTGAGCGTGGTGAGGTCGACGCCATCGCCCTCGAGGCGAAAGCGCATGATCTCGCCGGTGGCGTCCGAGTCGGGGCTCAGTGAAGACTGCACGCCCGTCGGCAGGTTGGCGCTCGCCAGATACTGCGAAAAGTTCTGCCGCGCCTTGAAGCTATCGGTGCCTTCCTTGAATTTGAGCGTCACCACCGACAGGCCGAACAGCGATACCGAGCGGAACGACTGCACGTCCGGCACGCCGGCTAGTGCGTTTTCAATCGGGATGGTGATCTGCTGCTCGACTTCGGTCGTGCTGCGGCCGGGCCACTGCGTGATGGCCTGCACCGACAGCGGTGCCACGCCCGGATACGCCTGCAGTGGCAGCTCGCGGAACGACAGCACGCCAGCCACCAGCAACGCGACAGCCAGGAAGACAATCAGCAGCCGCCGCTTGAGAATGCCCGCGATGGGGTTGAAGCCCATGCCTACGCTCCTGCCTTGACGATCATCTCGTTAAGCAGCGCGGCACCGCGCACCACCACCTGCGACGAAGCCTCAAGCCCTGCCGTCACGGCAAAGTTGCCGTCGGTGCCGATGTCCTTGCCGTGCACTTCGACGCGCTTGAAGTGCGTAGCATCGCTCTGCACGATCACGAAGTAGCTGCCATGGTCTTTCACCAGGGCGGACTTCGGCACCACCGTGGCCTGGCCGGTGCCGGTCTGGATGCGCGCCGTGGCGTACATCTCGGGGCGCAGCAGGCCGTCGTTGTTCGGCACGTCGCAGCGCACCGTCAACGTGTGCGTGGCCGGGTCGATGTTTGGGGCGATGAAGCTCACGCGGCCCGTGAACTCGCGGTCCGGATACGCCGACGTGTGCAGCGAGATCGGCTGACCGATGCGCACGCTGGCAATGTCGTTCTCATACACATTGCCCGTAAACCACAGCACACGCGTATCGACGATGCTCATGAACGAGTCGCCCACGTTGAGGAAGGCGCCCGGGTCCATGTTGCGCTTGACGATCGTGCCCGAGATGGGCGCGCGCAGCGTCAGGTGTTCAGCCGGTGTGCCGCGCTTGGCTATTTGCGCGACATCGGCATCGGACATGCCCAGCACGTGCAGGCGACCTGCGGCGGACTGCACGGTGGCGTCTGCGTCTTCCTGCAAGTCCTTCATGTTGGAGCCCTTGAGCTGGCGGGCGGTATTCAGCGCCAGCAGGTATTCCTTCTGCGCAGAGATGTAGTCCGGCGCGTACAGCTCGGCAATCGGCTGGCCCTCACGCACCAGCGCCCCTTCGAACTGGAGGATGTGATCAAGCCGGCCGGCCACGCGTGCGGACGCCAGCTTGGTGCGCTCCGCGTTGTAGGCCAGCTTGCCGGGTGTGGACAATTCCACCGGCACCGAAAGCTGGCTGGCCTGCGCGACCTTCACCTGCTGGGGGTCGAAGCCGCCAGAAGGAATTTCAATGGAGTCCGGTTTCGGACGCGACGCGGCAGCCGGCGCAGATGCCGGGCCCGCTTC
Source organism: Ralstonia sp. 110700041-2 (assembly GCF_056280165.1). Classification (NCBI taxonomy): domain Bacteria; kingdom Pseudomonadati; phylum Pseudomonadota; class Betaproteobacteria; order Burkholderiales; family Burkholderiaceae; genus Ralstonia; species Ralstonia sp. 110700041-2. The sequence goes on from NZ_JBSFAI010000020.1 coordinate 49,507, forward strand.
GGGTTTTGCAGTCTCGGCCGGCACGGCGGCAGGCCACTTGCGTCCGACCACCACGCCCACAGCGAGAGCCGCTGCCAGGGCGATCACAGCAACGACAGGAGAGAACTTCTTCATGATGTTATTGAGCTTGAACCGGCGAGCGGCCGGTGGCCGCGAGCAGCGCGTGATAGGCCTGCAAGGCCGTGGCCTGCGCCTGCGCGACCGCCAGTTCGGCGTTTTTGAGCGCGCCCTGGGCGGTAAGCAGGTCGTTGAAATCGGCGTTGTTGCTGGCGTAGTTGGTCATCGTGACGCGATAGGCCGCCAGCGCCTGCGGCAGTTGCCGCTGCTTGTTGAAGTCGAGCTGCGCAAGCGTCTGGCGCAGCGTGTTGTAGGCGGTATCGACGGCCAGTAACGTCTGCTGGCGCACCGACACGTCGTTCGCCTCGGTGGCAATCTGGCTTTCCACCGCCTGGTTCACGCCGTACTTCTCTTTGGTCAGGAACCAGAACGGGATGATCACGTCCAGCTCGATCTGGTAGCTGTTCGGGCGCACGCCATACGGCGGGTTGTCCGTCGTGACGGTGGCAATGACCTGGAAGTCGGGCAGGTAGGCCTTGCGCGCCAGCGTCACGCTCTTGCGTGCCGCGTCCATCAGCTCGGCCGATGCCTTGATCGACGGGTGCTCGCGCAGCGCCTGGTTTTCCAGTTCGGGCAGCGGTTCTTCCGGCAGGTGGACAGCCTCGTCGTCTGCGCGCAGCACGAGCGGGAAGCTCGGATCTTTCCCGATGAGCGTGTTGAGCGTCTGCAGCGTGCTGTCGTACTGGCGCTGAGCGGCAAACAGGTCGTTCTGCGCGCTGCTCTGCATGACCTGCGCGTTGAGGAAGTCTGCGTAGGCGGCGGCGTTGTTGGCGTAGCGCACACGCGTGATCTGCTTGACCTGCTCCAGGCGCGTGATGGTCAGCTTTTGCACGTCGATCTGCTTTTGCAGCGCAATCGCCTGGTAGTACGTGGTGGAAAGCTGCGCATAGAGCTGCAGGTACAGCGCGTCGTTTTGCGCGTTCAGGGACTCAGCCTGGCGATCGGCAATCTCGGCCGCCAGCGCTTTCTTGCCCGGAAACGGAATCTGCTGCGTCAGGTTGTACTGGCTGCCGCCCGCGCGGTTCACCGCCAGCGGGAATCCCTTCGGGATGCTGTTCCAGATATAGCCGAGCTGCGGGTTGTTGGGCGACGCAAGCTGCGGCGGTATCGACTTGGCTGACAGGTAGGTGTGGCGCCCCTGGATCAATTGCGGGTTGTTGCCTTTCAGCTCCTGCAACAGTTCGACCAGGTTGAAGCCAGCACCCGTCACGCCCGGCACGGATGGCTGGATCGGCGGCATGGTCGGGACCGGCATGCTGGCCGCAGCCGGCGCCGATGCCGGCGTGGCTGCCCAGGCAGCGGCAAATGGCAGGCAGGCCACCGCGCATAGCACGGCCCTTGCCCTTGAATGAAACGCACCCCGATATTTCACTGCAGCAGACTCCCCCTTGAGACGGGAGCGTTTTTACCGACGCGAACTTTCAAGCGCCTTTCACGGCTCAGCAAGCTGTCAGGATGGGGGAAAACGCAAAAACCCCGCCCTCCAGTGCCAGTCTGCGACAGTTATATGACAAGACATGACGACCGTCTCAGGCCGGTGCAAGTGGACATGCCATGCCGACGCGCGTGGCAAGTGCCTCTCGCATGGCCTGCAGGCTGGCGATGCGGGCATCAATGGTGGCAAGTTTCTCCCGCAGCAACGCGGTGACGGCGGCAACGGTGTCGGGTTGCTGCCACACCTGCGCCATGCCTTCTCTAATTTCCGCCAGTGTGAAACCCAGCTGCTGGGCCGTGCGGACGTACTGCACCAGTTCCACGATTTCGGGCGGATAGGCGCGGTAACCGTTGCTCCGGCGCCGCGCACGGATCAGTCCACGTGCCTCGTAAAAGCGCAGGCCATCCCGCGAGACGCCGGTGGCAGCAGCCAAGTCGCCGATGGACAGGTCGCCGGTATGCGCATTGGAAATGGGCGCGGGGAGAGCAGCAGGCATGGTGGTTTGGACGGGGGGGCGGTCAGGGGGGGGCTTGACCTTGGAGCGTACACCAAGCTTTAGCGTGGCGACTCCTTCACTTCCCTTTTGGAGTTTCACCATGGTTTCCGAATCGACCTTCCTGCGCATTGTGCGAGCCAGCGCCTGGTATGACCTGATCGTGACCGCACCCTTTGCCACGCCATGGACGTTCGCGCTGTTGCATCAGGCGCTGAGCGCATTGGCGCACGCGCTGGGCATCGGCAGCTTGCCGCCATTTGAGCCGACGCATCTGCTGATGGCCAACCTGATGGGATCGGTGGTGTGCGTGTGGTCGGTGCTGCGTATCCGACAGACGAGTGTGGTGCTCGGCCGGTACGACGCCGTGGCGCGCGGCCTGTTTGCGGCGTGGCAGGCATACGCGCTGGCATCGGGCGCTACGCTGCTGGTGGTGCCCTTCCTGATCGCAGAGATTGGCTTCGGGCTGCTGCAATCGCTGCCCGTGGGCCGCGTGCCCGGGCGAGCAGGCGCGCGGGCAGCGTAACCGCTTGCGTGGTTTAGCGCGCGGCCGGGGCGCTGGCCGGCGCCTCGGGCGGCAAGCCGGCCGGGATGTACGGGCCGCCGCCGAGCACCTGCATGCGCGACAGCACGCGCAACTGGTTGTCGAGTTTGGCCGAGTCAACAAAGCGTTTGACGTCGTCGCCGGCCCGGCGGGCCATCTCTGGGGTATCGACCCAGCCCGTCAGGATGACCTTGCCGTCCGGGCTGGATCGGATGCGAATCTGGCGCGTGCTGAGCGCCGTGTCCTGATCCAGCGCCGCCTTGACCTGGTACGTCAGGAGCGAGTCGTCGAGCATGCGCGCGCCGGCGGTGTTCGGGCTATCGCCCCACGCGCAGGCCGTAAGAAGCGCTGCGGCGCCGATTGCAGCCAACACACCGGCCGAGGCAGCGAAGGACAACTGAGGGAAGCGCATCGATGCTCCTGAAGAGAGGGCGACAGGCTCACATCATAAGCCTGCCGCCCACACAATCCGCTTAGTGCTTACGGCGCTGCCAAAGGTTCTGCGCCGCCAGCCAGCCGGGTCCCACCGTCGCCACGAGCGCAATCAGCACGCCCCAAACCAAGTGAAACTCGATGGCCGATGCCGACAGATTGGCCCAGTACGACACCGCTGCCACCACGTTGACAAAGAACAGCCCCGCCGCCGCCAGCCGGGGCACGATGCCGGCCAGCATCAGAGAGGGGAAGACCAGTTCGCCAAAGGTGCCAAGCGCCGCTGCCAGTGCGGGCGGCAGCAGCGGCACCTTGTATTCCTCGGTGAAGAGGAGCACGGTCGTGTCCCAGTCGTGCAGTTTGGTCAGGCCCGAGCGGAAGAACACGTAGAAGAGATACGCGCGCGCGATCAACAGGATGATCGAACAGAGCATGCTCTGCGGGCCGGCAAGCCGTTCCAGCGATGCGCGGATACGCGTGAGTGGGGCAAAGGTTGTGGTGAGGGTATTCATGGCGTGTCTCCGGTAGGCATTGTTGTGTGGCATGCAGATAGCGCGAGCAGCCCCGAGCGATAAAGGCCAGATAGGCTCGCGGTCAGATCAAAAGCTGGCAGCTCAGCCAACGTGGTCTCGAGCGCGGTCTGGAGCGATGGCGTAGCCTCGCAAGCTGCCAGAAACATCGCTGTGGCGGCATCGAGATCGAGCACGGCAACGCGGTGCCCCCGCACGGCAATCGCAGCGGCTTCGGCTGCGTCCAGGTCGATTTCGTTGAGCGCGATGGTTGCGCCGGGCTGATGTGCGCGCCAGATCGACACCACCGGCCACGGTGAGGCCACCCACTGCACACCTTCGATCAGCCCCGCGCGGACGGTGTCCGCGGGCTGCGCGAGGAGGGTGGCGTTCGCCGCTTCGACGTGTGCATCCGGGGCGTAATGCGCCCAGTGGACGCACCATTCCAGCCGCGCCACGTCAGCCAGATACGGCACACTGTGCGCCAACGGGCATTGCGCAATGACATCCGGCAGCGCATTGCCATAGCGATGCAGATTGGGCGATGTAGACGCCTGCGCGGCCAGCGTGTCGCGCACAAGCGCATCAAAGCAGTCGTTGCCGACCAGCGCGCGGCAGACGGGATAGGCCCCCGCCAGCGTGTTACGCAGAATGGCCAGACGCGCATTGCGGTAGATGGCGATGCCACGTGTTTCATCGTCGCTTACAGGATGCGTCAGCGCGCCGATGAGGTGTGCCTCCCAGTCAGGCAGTCGCATGGCGTGTCTCCTGCATGGCGTTGGTGTGGCGATTCAGTACCGCCTGGGCACGTGCCGCCTCGTCCAGCAACACCTGCACGGGCGGCAGTTCAGCGTCCCATTCGATCAGTGTCGGGCGTGCGCCGTGCTTGGCAACCCACGCGTTGTACAACGCCCAGACGGGCGCATGGACCGGCGCGCTATGCGTGTCGATCAGCATGCCGTCTTCCACGCTGAAGCCCGCCAGGTGAATTTCGCCGACCAGCGCTGGGTCGATATCGGTGAGTACGGATTCGACTGTCACGCCATGGTTGACGCTGTTCACGTACAGATTGTTTAGGTCCAGCAGGATGCCGCAGCCCGTGCGTCGGGCGAGGGCGGTCAGGAATGCGCCTTCGGAGATGGCCTCGTCGGCATCGACCAGCGTGCGGCAGTCGATGTACGCGGCAATGTTCTCGATCAGCAGCGGCTGCTTGAGAATGTCCTGTGCCCGCATGACGTTGGCGCAGACGATATCGAGCGATTCGCGGGAATAGGGCAGCGGCAAAAGATCGTTGACGACCTGCGCGCCGCTGCGGTTGAAGCACAGGTGCTCGGAAATGGCGGCCGGCGCTACGGCATCGGCAAGCATGGCGATGGCGCGTACGTGTTCGACATCCAGTCCATCCGCATTGCCAAGCCCCATGCCCACGCCGTGCAGGCTCACCGGCTGGTGCGCTCGCGCGGCCAGCAGCGCTGCACGTGCGGGGCCGCCATACAGATAGTTCTCGCTGTGCACTTCTGCCCACGGGAAGCGGGCTTCCCCGTGCAGCAGGGCAGGAAAGTGCGGCGCGCGCAGGCCTGCGCCGGCGCAGGTTGGCAGAGCGGTCTGCATGGCGGTCACCGGCGTCGCGCGTTACTTGGACGGAGTCTGCATCGTGCCGCCCATCTGCGCGCAGGTGCCGGCCGGCACGTACTTCCACGACATCGGGTCTTTGTCGATCTTCGACTGGCCGGCGCAGGCGTGGGCGCTGCCGGGGCTGGCGCAATCGTTCTGGCCGGCCTTGGCGACGCCGTAGCACTTTTCCTTGCCGGCAGCGTCGGCGGCGTGCACCGGCGTCGACAGTGCGCCCAGCGCGAGCAGGCTACCCAGAGCGGCGGCGATCATGGCGTGTTGTTTCATTTGTGTTCTCCTTGAGTGAACAGGTGTCGTTGAACGGCTGACGGGGCGAAATCCCTCGCCGTACGGTGCACTGCGGCATCGCGCAGATGTGTTCCGTGCACCTTCGTCGGCGCATGGCTGCGTTCCTGACACGGAGAGCGGAAATTTTTTGAATTTCTTTTTTAGGGCAGCGAACGGCAATAAAAAAGGCGACCCCAATGGGTCGCCTGCAGACTGAACAGGAAAGATTTACCTGGCGTGCGCAGCGCGCGTGCGTCCCGCCTTCTTTGCGGCAGCGGAGCGTCCCGCCGCGCCCTTGGTGGCGGCGCCTTTCTTGGCCGCCGCCGAGCGTTCACTGCTCGAACGCTTGGAGGCCGCGCTATGGGCCTGCTTGGATAGCGACGACTTGGATGCCGCCGAATGGCCTTCCTTTTGCAGCGTGCGTGTGGTGGTTTTGCTGCGCTTTGCGGTGGATTCCTTGCTGGCGCTGGCGCTGGCGTGGCTGCTCTTCTTGCTGCCCGCCTTCACGTCATGTTCCGCCTTCTTGCGCGTGGCAGCCGACGCCTTGCCTTCCCCCGGCGGCTTGATGGCAACGCCAGAGCGGCGTGCCTTGGATAGTCCAATCGCGATAGCCTGCTTGGTGTTTTTCGCACCGTGCTTGCCTTCGCGGATGTGATCCATCTCTTCCTTCACGAAGTTGCCTGCCTGCGTTGAGGCGGCCTTGCCGTGGCGCTTGTCGGCGCGCGCACGTTCTACGGTTTTGCGTTCCGGCATGATGACGTCCTCCGTTGGGTTGGAGCGCCGGCCGGCAATGCAGTGGAAACTCACAGATCAACGAACCGGCAGCGCTTACGCCAACAACCACGCAACCGGCGTACCTGCGCTGTCTGCGCGTCAGCCCACGCGGAAATGTTCGATGCTCTGTCCGGCATTGACGGCGCGTTGCAGCCAGTCGGGCATGTCGCCCGAGCCGTCCCAGTGCTGGCCGTCGGCGCTCATGTAGACCGGGCCGATGGACGCAGGTGGTGCGGGCGGCGGCGGTGGCGCGTCAAAGCAGCCATGCGCCTGCAAATCGTCGACAGACAGATCGTAGGTTTGCATTTGTTCCAGGATCCAGGCGATCGCGGTTTCGCGACCCGGCTCCGGCGGGTGACCTTCCTTCATCTTGTACGTATGTTTTGGGGTTTCTGTCCGCCGGCTGCCAAGGGGGAGAGAGAGGCAGGCGCAGGGCGCGCCGGGCGCCAGCGGAAAACACACAAGAATAACAGCAGTTGGGCCGCCCATTCGTGTTGCGAATGCGGGGGGCTATTGCGCGTATTGCGTTATTTGGAAACGGGGGATTCGGCCCGCGCCCGCAACCACCGATACGGCGACCACCCCAGGTTCATGCCCGCCGCCGCCAGCAGGATCCCCCCCGCGCCCAAAAACTGCGCGAGTTGCAGCCGATGCCCGAACGCAACAATGTCCACCACGATGGCAACAATCGGATAGACGAATGACAACGACCCCGTCAGATGCGTCGGCAGCCGCTGGATGGCGCCATAGAGGAGGATGTACATCAACCCCGTATGCACCACGCCCACCGTGACAAGCATCACCCACGTATGCGCATCGGCGGGCGGATGCGACAGGTTGGCCAGCGGCGCCAACATCAGCACGCCCACGCACACCTGGATGAGCGCGATCAGATGCGGCGGCGTACCGGCCAGTTTCTTGATCAGGAGCGCGGCCACCGCATACGCAAACGCCGCGCCCAGCGCCATCGCAATGCCCGCGAGGTAATCGGTACCGACGCTGGCGGCAGGCCCCACCTGCACGATCAGTACGACGCCGATAAAGGCGATGGCCAGCCACGTGAGCTTGGCGGCCGTCAGCTTTTCCGACAGAAACATCGCGCCCAGCCCGACCAGCATGAATGGCTGCGTGTTGTAGACCGCCGTGGCAATCGAGATGGACGCGCGCGGATACGCTGCAAACAGCAGCAGCCAATTGATGACGATGGCCACGCCGCCCAGCGTGGCAATCGCGGCGCGCCGCCACGTGATCGCGCCGCGCAGCAGGCCCAGTCCGGCGCATACCGCAAGCAGCGTCAGCGCGCCGAACACGCAGCGCCAGAACACAACGTCGGCCACCGGCTGGCCTGAGCGGACGACGAACCAGCCGATCGTCCCGGAGATGACCATGGCGGTGGTCATCTCGACCGTGCCGCGCGTCTTATCGTTCATGCGAACCACCTTGAGCATTGGATGCAAAAAGGATCGCATGCGGATTGCCTGACTTCCATTGCTTTTCTAAGGCAAACTAAAAGTTCTTTCTAATGAAATAAGGCGAAATGCCTGAATGGGCGAAAGGAGGCACGGTGAATACGATTGACGCGCTTGATCAACGCATTCTTGACGTCCTGCTGACCGATTCCCGCATCTCGCTCAAGCAACTCGCCGAGCAGGTGGGGCTGTCGTCCCCCAGCGTGTCGGAGCGTCTGCGCCGGCTGGAAGAGCGCGGCGTGATCCGGCATTACACCATCGACATTGACCCGGCATCGCTGGGTTACACGCTGCAGGCCATCGTCCGGGTGCGGCCCATGCCGGGCAAGCTGCATATCGTGCAGAAGCTGATCGAAGAGATTCCGGAGATTGGCGAGTGCGACAAGGTCACCGGCGAGGACTGCTTCATCGCCCGGCTGTACGTGCGCTCGATCGATCAGCTCGACCAGATTCTCGATCGCGTGGCCTATCACGCCGAGACCAACACCGCCATCGTCAAGACGCAGCCGGTCAAGCGGCGTGCGCCGCCGTTTGCATCGGCTGAATGACGCGCCGGCGGTCATGCGACGGCGGCGGGCTCCTGGATGGCTGCGCGAGCCATGGCTTGCCGCAGATCGGCAATCAGGTCTTCCGGCGCCTCCAGGCCGACATTGAGCCGCACCAGGCGGCCGCGATAGTGGCGGTTCGGCCGTGCCAGATCCGGATATGGCATCACCAGGCTGCTCGTGCCGCCCCAGCTCATGCCAATCCGGAACATGCGCAGCGCATCGATGAATGCATTGACCTGTTCGGCGGTGACGCTTTCCTGGAACACCACCGAAAACACGCTGGTTGCGCCGGTAAAGTCGCGCTTCCAGAGTTCATGGCCAGGACATGACGGCAGCGCCGGATGCAGCACAGTGGCAATGCAATCCTGCAGATGAAGCCAGCGCGCCACCGCCAGCGTGGAGGCTTGCAGGCGCTCAAGCCGCTGCCCCAGCGTTTGCAGGCCACGCAGCGCCAGGCTGCAATCGTCGGGCGAGGCGCCCATGCCCAGGTCGGCAAACGCGCTGCCTACACGTTCGAACATCGCCTTCGAGTTGACCGATACCGAACCGAGCAACAGGTCGCTGTGGCCGCCAACGTACTTGGTCAATGCCTGCATGCTGATGCCCACACCATGCGCAAAGGCATCGAAATACACGCCGGCCATGTAGGTGTTGTCGAGCGCCACCGGCACGCCGCGCGCGTGCGCCGCAGCCACGATTGCCGGCACGTCTTGCACTTCCCTCGTGACCGAGCCGGGGCTCTCCGTCCAAGCGAGCGCGGTGTTCGGGCGGATGCGCCCGGCGATGCCCGCGCCGATGAGCGGGTCATAGGTTTCGATGTCGATACCCATGCGTTTGAGCAGGCCGTCGGCCATGCTGCGATTGGGTCCGTACGCACTGAAGACACCAGTGCATGGCTGCCCGCCCCGCAGCAGGCCAAGTAGACGAGGGCGATGGCAGCCTGCCCGCCGGGGACGATAAAGCTGTGGCGAGCGCGCTCCTGTTGCGCAATCCGTGCGCCGAGTTCGATGGCGGTCGGTGTGCCGTAGAGGCCGTAGGTATAGCCGTGCTGCGCATGGCGCCAGTCGTCCACGACCTGCGCCGCGTGGTCGCACAGCACGGTTGAACCGTGGTAGACCGGTGTCACTAATGAACGAAAACCGCCAGGGGCAAGGGTTTCCGGGCTGACGAGCCGGGATTGCCAATGCATGGGATGGGCCTCTGCGAACACATGAACCATGAAATCCTATGTCACGTCCGGAGAGCAATTTCAGCTATTCTGCCGAGCCAGACGCAAAAATTTCTCGCTCCGAGTCGGCCATGGCCCCACAGAAATCGCTCGAACTCGACGCCTTCGACATCGCCATCCTCAACGCCGTGCAGCGGTGCTACACCACGCCGCTGCGTGTGATCGGGGAGGAGGTCAATCTATCGACCGCAGCCGTGCAGCGGCGCATCAAGCGGATGGAGGAGGCGGGCGTCATCGTCGGCAACGTGGCGGTGGTGCACCCTGAGCGGGTGGGCAAACCCATCACCGTGATCGTTGAGGTGCATGCCGAGCGCACCAATACCGCGGCAATGGCCGCGCTCAAGAGGGCGCTCTCCGGCCCAGAGGTGCAGCAGTGCTACTACGTGACCGGCGAGGCCGATTTCGTCCTCATCCTGAACGTGGCCACGATGACGGAATACGAAGCCCTCGCGCGCCGCCTGTTCGACGACAACGACAACATCAAGTGGTACCGCACGGCCGTGGTGCTCAACCGAGTGAAGGTTGGGCTTGAGGTACCACTGGGTTAGCGTTGCCTGCGTCCCACCACCCGCGCAACGCGTCAATACGGGGATGAGGCTATAGTGCGCCAGCGCGCCGCCTGATAAGGTTCGCGCGCCATAACACGTACGCTGGCACGACCGGCGTCCATGAGGGTACCAAAGGAGCTCCTATGCAGAATCCAAGAACAGGCATGCGGTGGATCGCCGCCGCAATCGCATCGATCAGCATCACGACCGTCACACACGCGGCATCCGTCGCACCCGTGGCCGCAGAGAACGGCATGGTCGTCGCGGCACAGCACCTGGCCAGCAAGGTCGGCGTGGAAGTGCTCAAGCGCGGCGGCAATGCTGTCGACGCGGCAGTGGCTGTGGGCTACGCGCTGGCCGTGGTCTATCCGGCAGCCGGCAACCTGGGCGGCGGTGGTTTCATGACCATCCAGCTGGCCGATGGTCGCAAGACCTTCCTCGACTTCCGTGAAGTCGCCCCGAAGGCCGCCACCGCCAACATGTACCTGGACAAGGACGGCAACGTCATCAAGGGCGCGTCCACCAAGGGTCATCTGGCCGTGGGCGTGCCGGGCACCGTGTCCGGCATGGAATACGCCCGCCAGAAGTACGGCACCATGCAACGCGCTGCACTGATCGCACCGGCCATCACGCTGGCCGAAAAGGGCTTCGTCCTCGATCAGGGCGATGTCGACATGCTGCACACCTCCACCAAGGACTTCCAGGAAGACGCCGCATCGGGCGCGATCTTCCTGAACAAGGGGCAGCCCTTCCAGGTGGGCGAGAAGCTGGTGCAGCATGATCTGGCCAAGACGCTGCGTGAGATCAGCACACATGGCACCGACGGCTTCTACAAGGGCTGGGTCGGGCAGGCCATTGCTGCATCGAGCAAGGCCGGCGGTGGCCTGATCACGCAAGATGATCTCGTCAGCTACAAGACGCGCGAGCTGGCGCCGGTCGAGTGCGACTACCGTGGTTATCACGTGGTGTCGGCACCGCCCCCGAGCTCGGGCGGCGTGATCATCTGCGAAATGCTGAACATCCTGGAAGGCTATCCGCTGAAAGATCTGGGCTGGCATTCCGCGCAGGCCACGCACTACCAGATCGAAGCCATGCGCCACGCCTACGTGGATCGCAACAGCTACCTGGGCGATCCCGATTTCGTGAAGAACCCGCTGGACCGTCTGCTGAGCAAGGACTACGCGGCCAAGATCCGTGCCGTGATCGACCCGAAGAAGGCGGGCGTGTCGAAGGACATCAAGCCGGGCGTCGAGCCGCATGAAGGCAGCAACACGACGCACTACTCGATTGCCGACAAGTACGGCAATGCGGTGTCGGTCACGTACACGCTCAACGACTGGTTTGGTGCGAAGGTCACGGCGGCCAAGACGGGCGTGATCCTGAACGACGAGATGGACGACTTCACCGCCAAGGTCGGCGTGCCGAACCTGTACGGTCTGGTGCAGGGCGAGGCCAACTCGATCGCCCCCGGCAAGCGTCCGCTGTCGTCGATGAGCCCGACCATCGTCACCAAGGACGGCAAGCCCGTCATGGTGGTGGGCACGCCGGGCGGCAGCCGCATCATCACGGCCGTCATGCTGACCATGATCAACGCGATCGACTACGGCATGAACGTGCAGGAAGCCGTCGACATGCCCCGCTTCCATCAGCAATGGCTGCCGGACGTGACCAACGTCGAGCCGTATGCGCTGTCGGAAGACACGCGCAAGATCCTGACATCGATGGGCCACAACCTTGGCGCGCCGCAGCCGGCCAACCACCTGGCGGCGATCATCGTCGGGGCGCCGTCGCTGGGCGGCAAGCCGGTTGGCAACAACCGCTTCTATGGCGCGAATGATCCGCGTCGCAACACGGGGCTGGCAGCCGGTTATTGATTGGCATTGCAGCACCCGCAGCACGAAAAAAGCCCGCCGAAACTTGGCGGGCTTTTTCTTTGCGGCGTTTCCCGGATCAGGCTGCCGCGGTCAGCACCGGCAGGTTACCTTCGCCAAAGCCGTGGTGCCCGCGCCGCTGCACGATCTCGAAGAAGATCTCGCCCGGATGGCGCTTGACGAAGGTTTGCAGGAACAGTTTGGGTGCGCCGTCGATGATTTCGCCGTCGACCAGGATGCCGTATCGGCGCAGGGCTTGCAGATCCAATCCGTGACCAGGCAGGCGCGCGTCGACGGTGTCGTAATAGTGCGCGGGCGGCTCGATGAAAGTGAGGCCGTTGGCGGCGAGCGATGTGGCTGTGCGCAGGATGTCGTCGGTGGCCAGCGCAATGTGCTGCACGCCTTCGCCGGGATGGTCGGGCAGGTAGGCGTGCATGAGATGGGCGCGGTGCGTGCCCTCTTCATAGAGCGGAATGCGGATCATGCCGCACGACGACACCATCACGCGGGAATCGGCCGCCACGTGCCAGTTGGCGTGCAGCTCGTGGATTTCGCTGAAGCCGAGCTGGTTGCGGTAGAAGTCGATCCAATCCTGCAGGCGGCCGGGGCCGACGGTTTGCGTCAAGTGGTCGACGCGGGCCAGTCCAACGCCGGCGTGGTGCCAGTCCTCATGCGCTGTGGCGGCGTCCAGCGGCCGGAAGTCGATGTCGTAGATGGAGATGTCGCCCAGGCCGCCCCTGGCACCGTGCTTGCCGCGCCAGCGGTCGACAAAATACAGGTGCGTATCGCCCACGCCCTGGATAGCCGGGATCACGAGTTCGCTCGGGCCGATCGGCTCTGCCTCGGGCGGCCATGCGCCCAGTTCGACGGCGCGGTCATAGGCGTGCTGGGCATCGTCGACGCGGATCCCGATGGCGCAGATACCCACGCCATATTCCTCGGCCCAGCGGTGTGCGAATGAATCGGCTTCAGCATTGACGAGGAAGTTCATGTCGCCTTGCCGATACAGCGTGACATCCTTGCTTACGTGCCGGGCGATGGCCTTGAAGCCGAGCGATGCGAACACCTGGCCGAGCGCTGCCGGCGCTTGCGTGGCGAACTCAATGAACTCCAAGCCGGCGGTCTTGAACGGCAGGTCGACGTTGCGGCTCATGGTCAAACTCCTGTGGCTGAAGCAAAGAATGGGGACACCGCATTGTGTACCACGGGGGTGGCAATGCGCATCCGGCAGTCGCTATGCGGCAGCGCTTTGTGGATCCGGCTGGCTCTGCAGCTTCGGCAGCCAAAGGAAGGCGATGGACGCCAGCACGGTGCCGGCAAGCATCATCGGCACCACCATGGGCCAGGCGCCGAGGCTGTGCAACGTGTCATCAAAGGCTGCTGCAGTCTGCCCCAGGCAGAAGGCCGCCAGCATCATGATGAAGCCCGACCATGACACCGCGCGCCCCGCAAGGTGCGGCAACTCGCCCACCGCGCCTGCCTGGCCGCAGGGCTGGTGAATGCCGTGGCCCATGCAGTAGATGCCGTGCCCAAGCAGCAGCGGCCACGCTTGTCCGGGAAGCAGCCAGCAGCCCAAACCCTGGATGCCGGCGCCAACCAGGCTGAGGGTGGCGCCTTGCTGCACCGTCCGCACGAGGCTCTGGCGGCGCAGCAGGCGCCGGCAGCCGGTCGTACTCACGATATAGACGAGCGAGCCGCCAGCCGGTATCCAACCATAAAGCTCGGGCGATAAGCCGAGGTACGCGATATAGACCATCGGCGAGAGCAGCAGGAAGCAGAAGATGCCGGCGTAGGTCGTGGCCGCCAGCAGCCCCCAGGCGCGAAAATCCGCGCTGGCAAAGATCTCGCGCACGCTGCCTGCCTGGATGTGTGTCTCTTGCCGGGTTTCGGCAAAGCCATACCAGCACATCGCCCACAGCACGATTGCATAGAGGCTCATGCCCACCAGCACCCAGCGCCAACCCGCGTGTTGCGCGACAAAGGCACCGAGAATCGGTGCCATCAACGCCACGAAGCCCAGCCCCGTGAGGCCGCGTGCCATGACGTGCGGACCATCGCGTGCCGGGTGCAGATCGCGTACGGCAGCACGCGCACACACGAGGATGGCGGCCATCGAGAAGCCCTGCAGCGCGCGCGCAGCGGTCAGCATGGAAGCGGTTGTCGCCAGCGCGCCGGCCAGTGCAGCCAGGGCGTAGCACGCGAGCCCGATCAGCAGCACATGGCGCCGGCCAAAACGATCGGCCAGGCTGCCCATCGGCAGTTGCCCGATGCCAAAGGCCAGCGCGAAGACCGTGAGGCTCGTGCTGGCCGATCCCAGCGCCTGGGCAATGGCGGGCAGGGCGGGGAGGTAGCTGTCGGTCGCAACCGGCTGTGCCGACAGCAACAACGGCAGCAGCAGGGCAAAGCTCAGAGGGCGACGCGTCATCGGCTCAGTAGGCAATGGCAGCGCTGCGCCGCAGCTCATCTGCGGTGGCGGTGCCGAAGCCGAAGAACTCCAGGTACGCGGGAATCATCTCGAACAGCATGTCGGTGCCGACCTGGACATCGCAACCCTTGTCGAGCGCCGCGCGCAGCAGCGGCGTGTACTCGGATTTCATGACGACCTCGCCGACGAAGCAGCTCGGTGCGATGCGGGCGGCGTCGAAGGGCAGAGGATCATCGTCCTTCATACCGACAGGTGTGGCGTTGACGACCACATCGAAGCCATCCGGATCATTCGATCCGGTACGCACCGCAAGCGCGGGGTAGTGCTCGAGTAGACGTCGGCCGAGCGATTCGGCGGATTCTGCGCGCGTGTCGTACAGGGCCAACTCGCCCACACCGGCCGCCGCCAGCGACGCGGCAATCGCCGAGCCGACACCGCCGGCGCCCGAGAGCAGCACGCGCGCGCCTTCCAGCTGGCGCCCCTTGCGCAGCACGCCGCGCACGAAGCCGGCGCCGTCGAACTGGTCGCCCAGCAACGTGCCGTCATCGCGCTTGAGCACCGCATTGCAGGCGCCGGCAATGCGCACCGCCGGCGTGACTTCATCGACCAACTCCACCGTGGTGACCTTGTGCGGCATGGTGATCAGCGCGCCCCGCAGGTTGGTGAAACGGCAGATCGACGCGAAGCTCTGCGGGTAATCCTCTGCCTTGACCCCCATGGGCATCACAACGGCATCGATGCCTTTTTGCTCGAACCAGGGGTTGTAGATCATCGGCGACTTGAACGTCTCGGTCGGGTAGCCGATGTGGGCGATGAGGGTGGTTTTTCCAGAAATCATGGTTCAGGGCAGGGGTGTTTCAGGCAGCGAGGGCTCCGGCCCGCTGGCGGGCATATTCTGCCTTGTCGACGGGTTGGGCGGCTGGCTGACCCAGGTCGTCCATGTGGATGCGGTACGTCTCACGAGCGGTCATGGCGGCCACGGCGGCAATCACCGTTACGCCAAAGGCAATGGCGCCCACGGTCAGCCAGATGTTGGTGGCTCCCGGCGGTGCCACGGCGGTGAAGAGGGCCGGCAGCATGGCAGTAATTGCGGTGCCGATGTTCTGCGAAATCGCCATAGCCGATACACGGGTGCGCGTCGGGAACAGCTCCGGATAGAAGCTCGGGAACACCGCGTTGTAGCCCTGATAGACCACGCCCCACATCAGGATCGACATGCCAAAGGCCAGCGGCACGTTCTTGATGCTGATGGCATACAGATACGCAAACGCAAGCACGCCGGCGAGCAGCGAGCCCAGCACGATCGGTGGCTTGCGGCCGATGCGGTCGGACAGGTCGCCAACATACGGAATGACCAGCACGGCAACGATGTTGCCCACCACCGGAATCCACAGGTAGATGTCTTTGGCAAAGCCGATGCCGTAAGCCGGCTGCACCGCGTAGGCGGCCCCAAAGATAGTCGCCACCACCGGAATCACGTTCATCAGCGCCATGCAGACCACGCGCAACATGTCGGGTGTGCTGTATTTGAAAGCGTCGATCACGGGCGAGCGCGGGCGGCCTTGTTGCTGTTGCTCAGCGGTAAACGCCGGTGTTTCGTGCACTTCGCGGCGGATGACGTAGCCCGCGATGATGACCACGAAACTCAGCAGGAACGGAATGCGCCAGCCCCAGCTGTTGAACTGGTCGGCCGGCATGTAGTGCGCCAGCGGCAAGAACACGGCAGCCGCCAGGATCTGGCCCGCCTGCACCCCTTGCAGCGTAAAGCTCGCAAAAAACCCGCGCCGGCCAAATGGTGCGTGCTCCAGGATCATCGAACTGGCGCCCGAAATTTCCCCGGCCACGGCAAACCCCTGGATCAGCCGCATGATGACCAGCAACGTGGGAGCCCACAGCCCAACCTGGTCGTACGTGGGCAGCAAGCCCACGGCAATGGTCGAAAAACCCATCAGGAACATGCACCAGAGCAGCACGTTCTTGCGCCCGTGCGTGTCGCCCAGATGGCCCAGCACGAACGCCCCGATCGGCCGCGCGATGTAACCCACGCCGTACGTGGCAAGCGAGGCGATGATGGCCGTCTTGGGGTCGCCCTTGGGGAAGAAGATCTGCGGAAAGATCAGCGCCGCTGCGGTGGCGTAGATAAAGAAGTCGTAGTACTCGAGCGCCGAGCCGATCCAGCCGCTGGCGGCGGCTTTCTTCGACTGGTGCTTGCCCAAGGGCTCGTGGGCAGGGGCTGCGGTCATGGTTGTCTCCGGTTTTATCTGTGCGGCCTATCGTGCGATGCGTTCGATGAAGGGCCGTCTGTACACGCAACGCAGCGTAGTCCGCCGCCGGGGCGACGCACAAGCGATCGCCCGTTGAATTCGTTCGATAATCGCACAATATGGTGCGAATAACGCACGACTCAAGGGTTTCTCCGAGTCCGTACGTGTGTCAAAGCATGGCGTCCTGGTGCAACGAAGGTGCGTGGCGCGCTACAGCACGCGCATGATCGAAAGGGCGGTGTCCTGCAGCACCTGCAGAACACGCTGCAAGGCGTGCTCGGTGGTTTCCGCACCGACCTGCATGTTCACGCTCAACGCTGCGATCACGTTGCCATGGCGATCGCGCAGCGGCACCGCCACCCCACGAACGCCAATCTGCAGTTGCTGCTCGACCACGGCGTAGTCCTGCCGGCTGGCCTTGCGGATTTCATCGAGCAGCCGGTCGCGCTGCAGGATCGTGTACGGCGTATAGGGCGTCAGCACACAGGTTTCCAGCCATGCCTGGACGGTGTGCTCGGGCAGAGCGGCCAGCATCATCACCCCCGCCGATGCCAGCGGTGCCGGCACGCGCGCCCCCAGCACGAAGCCGGTACTCATGACGCGGCTCGTGCTGGTGCGCGAAATGAAAACGAGCTCCCAATCATCCAGCACGCTGAGGTATGCCACCTCGCCCACGGCGGCGGTCACCTGCTGCAGGAACGGCTGCACCGTGCGCGGCAGGCGCGCCGAATCGAAGTACGACCAGCCGACCTTCAGCACACGCGGCGTCAGACTGAACAGCGTGCCTTCGCTGGTGAGGTAGCCCAGGTGTTCAAGCGTCAGCAGGTAACGGCGCGCGGCTGTGCGGGTAAGGCCGGTCAACTCGGCGGCCTGGGTGGGCGTCAACCGCGGGTGCTCGTGGTCGAATGCCTCCAGGATCGCGAGCCCTTTTTCCAGCCCGGCGATCCAGTCGCGCCGGTTCAGCGGTTCCTTCGTCATGGCGATAACCCTAAAAACGAGCGATATGTGCGCATGATTGTACGGTGATCGCACGCTGTTGCGCGAATGCCGCTTGTGAATGCGGGGTGTGGCCACCTACGCTGCGGGCATCGTCAGACAACGCATCGCCATGAATTCGCTCCGCGCAGCGCGCTATCCCAAATGCATCGCCACCGTGTGCCTGTCCGGCACGCTGCCTGAAAAGCTGGAGGCGGCGGCCGCTGCCGGTTTTGATGGCATCGAGATCTTCGAAAACGATCTGCTGAACTTCGACGGCTCGCCGGACCGCGTGCGCCAGATGGCGGCAGACCTTGGGCTCGCGATCATGCTGTACCAGCCGTTCCGTGACTTCGAAGCCATGCCGCGTGAGTTGTTCGCCCGAAACCTGGCGCGCGCCGAGCGCAAGTTCGACGTGATGGCCGAACTGGGCGTCGAGACGGTGCTGGTATGCAGCAACGTGCAGGACATCGCCATCGACGACCCGGCGCGCGCAGCAGACGATCTGCGCCAGATGGCGGAAGCTGCGGCCGGGCGTGGGCTGCGTGTGGGCTACGAGGCGCTGGCATGGGGGCGGCACACGCGAACCTGGCGGCAAGCGTGGCAAATCGTGCAGCAGGCTGACCACCCGGCGCTCGGGCTGATTCTCGACAGTTTCCATACGCTGTCGCTGGGCGACACGTTGGATGGCCTCCACAACGTGCCGGCGGACAAGCTCTTCTTCGTGCAGTTTGCGGATGCGCCAAGGCTGTCGATGGACGTACTGTCCTGGAGCCGGCATCACCGTAACTTCCCGGGGCAGGGCGACCTGCCGGTGACGGACTTTGCGCGCGACTTGCTTGCTGCAGGCTATACCGGGCCCTTGTCGCTCGAAGTCTTCAATGACGATTTCCGCTCCGCGCCCGCGCGGCTCACGGCGCTGGATGGCATGCGTTCACTACTCTGGCTGGAGTCCGAAGCGGGCGGGGCAGAACTGCCGGCCGCAGCTCAATTTGAAGGCGTGGACTTCCTGGAGTTTGCCGTGGATGCCGCGGCAGGGCGGGAGCTTGAAACGCGCCTGCGTGCGCTGGGTTTTGCCTTTGCCGGGCACCATCGCTCCAAGGCCGTTGACCTGTATCGGCAAGGCCGCGTCAACGTGATCCTGAACATGGAGCAGGACAGCGCGGCGTCGGAGCATTTCGAGCTGCACGGGCCGTCTGTCTGCGCGATCGGCCTGAAGGTGGACGACGCCGAGCGCGCCATGGCACGCGCACGTGTGCTGTGCGCCCAGGAGTGGCGCGGGCCGGTGGGGCCTGCCGAACGCAGCATTCCCGCGCTGCGGGCCCCCGATGGCACGCTGCTCTATCTGATCGACGACCGCCAAGCCGATCGCAGCATCTACGAAAGCGATTTCGTTCTCCATCCTGGCATACAGGACGATGCAGCGGGATTGGCATCAATCGACCACGTCGCGCACGCGCTGCCCGCACATCGGCTCGACAGCTTCGTGCTGTTCTACCGGGCCATCTTCGGCATGGAAGCCGAACCCGAACAGGAGATTGCCGACCCGTACGGCCTAGTCAAAAGCCGTGCGATGGTGAGCCCCGACCGCAACGTGCGGATTCCGCTCAACGTATCGGAGAGCGGGCGCACCGCCACCGGCCGGTTCATTGCCGCCTACGCGGGCTCGGGCGTGCATCACATTGCCTTCCGCACCGAGCGGCTGTTCGAAACCATTGAGGCCATCGACCGAGGCGCCGCCCACCTGCAGCACGTGCCAGAGAACTACTACGACGACGTTGCCGCCCGCCTGGGGCTGGACGATGCGCTGCTCACCCGCCTGCACGACGATGGTCTGCTCTACGACCGCGACCCGCACGGCGATTTTCTGCACACCTACACCGAGCCCTTTCGCGAGCGCTTCTTCTTCGAGCTTGTCCAGCGCAACGGCTACCTGGGCTACGGCGCGGCAAACGCCGCTGTGCGCATGGCCGTACAGGCGCAACTGAGCCGCACCACCACCAATACGGCTGACCACTGAGTCACGAAGACTTTGGCGCTCGCGGTCGTGCGGCCGTGGGCGTTATCCACGCAACACCACGGCTGCGCGGGCAGCCGTTGCAGATCCATCCCCATCACATCAAAGAGGAGACAAGGGAGCCATGAACAAGACAATGATTGCCGCATTGGTGCTCGGAGCCACGAGCCTGCCAGCGGCAGCGCAAACCACCGGCGGTGTCACGCTCTACGGGCTGATCGACACCACCATCCGCTACAGCACGCACGAAAACGCGGCAGGCAACAGCAATCTGCAGATGATGGACGGCGTGCTGACCGGTAGCCGCTGGGGCCTGCGTGGCACCGAAGACCTGGGTGGCGGCACCAAGGCCATGTTCATCCTGGAATCGGGCTTCTTCCCCGATACCGGCGGCAGCCAGCAGGGCGGGCG
Source organism: Ralstonia sp. 110700041-2 (assembly GCF_056280165.1). NCBI lineage: Bacteria > Pseudomonadati > Pseudomonadota > Betaproteobacteria > Burkholderiales > Burkholderiaceae > Ralstonia > Ralstonia sp. 110700041-2. The sequence goes on from NZ_JBSFAI010000020.1 coordinate 69,466, forward strand.
ACTGTTCGGACGCACCGCGGTGGTGGGCCTGGAAGGCGACTACGGCAAGCTCTACCTCGGCCGGCAATACACGCTGGCACACGAGGTTTTGTCTTCGTACGAGGCGATGGCGTTTGCCAACAACTCCATCGTCGGCTATCAGGGCGGCAACTACACCGGCCTGCGCTACGACAACACGGTCAAATACATCAAGTCGTTTGGCGGCCTGCAGCTTGCCGGTGCATGGACGTTTGGGGAGGCGGCCGGCAGCTTCAGCAAGAGTTCGGCCGGCGCCGGCTCGATCGTCTACAGCATGGGGTCGGCTGAAGTGGGCGCGGTGTACCAGGTCACGCGCGATGTGTCGTCGGCGTTCTTCGGCGCGGTGCCGGCGGCGCTTGCCAGCAAGCAGACGGTCTGGGGTTTTGGCGGCAAGCTGGATACCTCGATTGCCACGTGGTACCTCGGCTACACGAACAGCCGCCTCGACGTGGCCGACTACAAGAACCAGGCCGCCTATGTGGGCGCAAAGGTGCCGATCTCCGGCGCACTGAGCTTCATCGGCACCGTGCAGTACGACTGGATGAAGCACCTCGATTCCAGCGGCAAGCGCCTGACCACCGCCGGCATGCTCGACTACGCCTTCAGCAAGCGCACCGATGTGTATGCCGAGGTGGACTACACGCATCTGCAGGGGAGTTGGGTGGCGTTGGACAGCGCCGCCGCGTTCAACAACTCCGGCAACCTGTACGGCAACAACTCGCGCTTGGGCGTGATGCTGGGCGTGCGACACAAGTTCTGATCGCTTGGATCGTTCTCGCAATGAATAAGCCCGCCAGCGTCCCGGCGGGCTTTTTCGTTTTCTGCGATCAATGCACCGGGCAATCTCGCGCGATCACGTCGCCCACCATCGCGGCAGTGGCGCCGGACAGCGTCCAGCCGAGGTGCCCGTGGCCTGTGTTGTAGAACACGCGCGCGTGCCTGCCACGGCCGACGCGCGGCATCATGTCCGGCATCATCGGGCGCAAGCCGGCCCAGGGCACCACGCGCGACGTGCCCATCGCAAAGTTGCGGCGCGTCCAGGCCACCAGGGGTTCGATGCGGTCGGCGCGGATGTCGCGGTTGTAGCCATTGAACTCCGCCGTGCCGGCCACGCGGAACCGGCCAGTGCCCAAGCGGCTTGTCACGATCTTCGCGCTCTCATCCAGCAGGCTGACCCACGGCGCGCCTTGCACGCTGGCTTCATCGTCCAGGTGCACCGTAATCGAATAACCCTTGACCGGATACACGTTGATGCGATCGCCCACCAGTTGCGCGATATGCCGGCTGCCCACGCCCGCGCAGACGACCATCGCATCGGCGGCAAGGTCCTGAACGATATTCGCCGCACTGGTGGAAAGGCGGTCATCCAGCGTGGTCTGCAGCAGGAGGCGGACGCCGCCTTCAGTGGTTTGCACATCGCGCACATCCACGCCTTGCATGAAGCGCACGCCGCGCCTTTCGCAGGCCTGCGCGAGGCCCCGCGTGAACTTGTGGATGTCACCGGTGGCGTCGGATTCGGTGAAGTAGCCGCCGTAGTAGTTGCCGCGTAGCGTCGGCTCAATGGCGGCAATCTCCTCGGGGCTCACGGCGTGGCGCTCAAGGCCGCCGGCGACGAGCAGGGCGTTGGCCTTGCCTGCTGCCGCAAAGCTGGCCTTGTCGTGATAGACGTGCAGAATGCCGCGCTTCTGCAGGTCGAAATCGATCTGCTCGCGTTCCGCCATCGCAAACAGATGCTTGCGTGCCTCGATGGCCATGCGTGTGGTTTCGATGGTGTTGCGGCGGTAGTGCGCGATGCTGGCCACGAACTCGCCGATCCACGAGTATTTGTGCCACGAGGGCTTGGGATTGAGCAGCAGCGGGGCATCGTTGCGCAGCATCCATTTGATGCCCTTGAGCAGCGTGCCAGTGCTGTTCCAGACTTCAGCGTTGCTGGCGGAAAGCTGCCCGCCGTTGGCGAACGATGTTTCCATGGCCGGATACAGGTGGCGGTCGAGTACCGTGACCTGATAACCGAGTTGCGAGAGCGTGTAAGCAGTGGTGACGCCGGATATGCCGGCGCCGACGATGACGATGTGCGTCATGGCGGTCCCTATGGAGTGATGTCATGACCGGACGATCCGGTCGGCTCACCCCATCTGTCTCGGGACCTGAGAGCTTGGGCGTCAGCAGCGCTGGCGCCTTCCCCTTCGGTGGGCGCGCGCGTGCACGCCTCTCTCCAGATTCGCAGTCGACGCCACAGTCCTTTTGCCTGAGAGTTTCCGGGGTGGTTGCTCCATCGGCGCCGGGCGTTGCGCGCGTGTGCGTTGAGCCCGGTCTCTCCTGCGGCGTGTTGCAGCTGTCGTTGGTGCGTCAGCCGCGCCTGCGTGCTGCCGGTGTGGGCAGCGGGAGGGAGTGTGTCATGGGTCGTGACGTTCGGCAAGTCGGGCTGCCCCGTAGGCAACGGCCGGCGTGTCGTCCTTCAGGTCGACGCCACTGCGGCCCAGCGCCAGCGCGCCGTTGAGCAGGAACACCAGCCGGGTCGCTGCCTGGTCATAGGTCAGACCTGCCGGCCGCACATTGGAGATGCAATTGCGCTCCGCATCGGAGCGGCCAACGCACGGCGCGTAGGTCAGGTAAATGCCTAGGCTGTCAGGCGAACTCAACCCTGGCCGCTCACCGATCAGCATCACCACCTGCCGCGCGCCCAGCAGTGCACCGATCTCATCCCCCAGCGCAACCCGGGACTGCTCGGCGATGGCAACTGGCCCGATCGACCATCCGGCCGGCAGACGCTCACGCACGCTGCATAGCAGCTGCACTGCATGGCTTTGCACCGCCAATGCGGAGAGCCCATCGGCAATCACGAAGACAACGTCGAACGGCTGCGCTGGCCGCAACGCGCCAAGTCTTGCGCGGCTGGCCTCGTCAAGGCGGCGGCCAAGGTCGGGACGGCGCAGGTATTCCGCGCGATCGGCTGCCGCGCTGTGCGCGGTCACCACCGTGAAGCCCGCTTCACCAAGTGCGGCCGCCACCGCTGCGCTATCGAGCGGCAGGTGCACGGCGTCGCGCGCCTGGGCATGCGCCACGCCAAACGCCAGCACGGCGTCGGTCGTCTGGCTGTTGCCGGCGCGGCCCAGCGCGATACGGGCGTCGGTAAAGGCGCGCAGGTGCGCCCACGGATTCAGCTGGACGAGGGTGTGTTTCGGCATGTCTGGCTTCCCCACGGAATTCACAGTGCGTGAGCCAACTGCAGCAGCGGTTGCCGCGCCGTGGCGTCTTGCAGGCGGCCGGCAGCATCGACGATGCCCATGCTTTGTAGCCACGCCTCGAACTCCGGTGCGGGTCGCAACCCCAGCATGTCGCGCAGATAGAGCGCGTCATGGAACGACGTACTCTGGTAATTCAGCATGATGTCGTCAGCGCCCGGCACGCCCATGATGAAATGGATGCCCGCCACGCCAAACAGCGTGAGCAGCGTATCCATGTCGTCCTGATCGGCTTCGGCGTGGTTGGTGTAGCAGACGTCGCAGCCCATCGGCAGGCCCATCAGCTTGCCGCAGAAGTGGTCTTCCAATCCAGCGCGGATGATCTGCTTGCCGTCGTACAGATACTCCGGCCCGATAAAGCCGACCACCGTATTGACCAGCAGCGGCGAGAACGCCCGCGCCACCGCATACGCGCGCGCTTCCATGGTCTGCTGATCCACACCGTGGTGTGCGTTGGCCGACAGCGCGCTGCCCTGGCCGGTCTCGAAATACATCACGTTGTTGCCGACCGTGCCGCGCGCCAGGCTCTGCGCGGCGTCATGGGCCTCGGCCAGCAAGGCGAGGCTGATGCCGAATCCCGCGTTGGCCTGTTCGCTGCCCGCCACCGACTGGAACACCAGGTCGACCGGCGCACCTTGGTCAATGGCGCGCACCGTGTTCGTCACGTGCGTCAGTACGCAAGACTGCGTGGGAATGGCGTAGCGATTGCGCAGTTCGTCAACCAATTGCAGCAGCGAAACGATGGCGCCGAGATTGTCGCTGGCAGGGTTGATGCCGATGGTCGCGTCGCCGCAGCCATAGAGCAGGCCATCGATGATCGACGCAGCAATGCCTTTGGGATCATCCGTCGGGTGGTTGGGTTGCAGCCGGACCGACAACCGGCCCGGCAAACCGATGGTGTTGCGAAAGCGCGTGACCACGCGGCACTTGCGCGCCACGGCGATCAGATCCTGGTTGCGCATCAGCTTGCTGACCGCGGCGGCCATTTCCGGCGTGATGCCGGGCGCGACGCTTGCCAGTGTCTGGCTGTCGGTCTCATGCAGGAGCAGCCAGTTGCGGAATTCGCCCACCGTGAGCGAGGCGATCGGCTGGAAGGCCTGCGCGTCGTGCCGATCAAGAATCAGGCGCGTGACCTCGTCGTCTTCATAGGGCACCAGCGCTTCGTTGAGAAACACCGACAGCGGCACATCCGCCAGCGCCGTGCGCGCGGCCATGCGTTCGCCTTCGCTGGCGGCTGCCAAGCCAGCCAGATAGTCGCCCGAACGCGACGGGCTGGCCTTGGCCAGCAGCGTCTTGAGATCGTTGAACACATGGCGCTGTGCGCCAATGGTGTGGGCAAAGTGCATGATGGGATACCCGGCAGAGTCCAATGGCGGTGACGGCGATGCCTATCCTGCCACTTTAGTTGCCTTCCAAGCCATGGCGGCAATGTTCTAATACGGGTTTCTCAAACGTCGATATCCCGCGCCAATGACCGCTTCCGCCACACCGTCCCGTACACATCAAGCGGGCTCTGCCATGGAAGTGCTGGCGGTCTTTCTCAAGCTGGGCCTCACGAGCTTCGGCGGCCCTGTCGCGCATATCGGCTACTTCCGCCGCGAGTTCGTGGAGCGCCGCCGTTGGCTGGACGACGCAACATTCACCGATCTGGTCGGGCTGTGCCAGTTTCTGCCGGGGCCTGCCAGCAGCCAGGTCGGGTTTTCCGTCGGCCTGCTCCGGGCCGGCTGGCGCGGCGGGTTGGCGGCGTGGTGCGGCTTTACGCTGCCTTCCGTCTTGTTGCTGCTGGCATTTGCGATGCTCGCGCCGAGCCTCGGCGGCCCGTTTGGCGCGGGCCTGATCCACGGTTTGAAGCTGGTTGCCGTTGCTGTGGTGGCGCAGGCCGTGTGGGACATGGCGCGCAAGCTCTGTCCAGACTGGCAGCGCGCAGGCATCGCGGTACTCAGCATCGCCGTGCTTGGCGCGTTGACGACCGTCTACGCGCAACTTGTCGTGATTGCGCTTGGCGCCGCGCTGGGCCTGGTGTTGTGCCGGACATCCCTTCCGGCCAGCGGTAGCCAGAGGGCAGGGCAGGAGGCCGCATTCCGCGTGTCTCACGTGGCCAGCATCGTCAGCCTGGCGTTGTTCTGCGCGCTGCTGTTCGGACTTCCGGTTCTGACGGATCTTCATCCGTGGATGCCCGCGAAGGTATTCGATGCGTTCTATCGTTCGGGTGCATTGGTTTTTGGGGGCGGGCACGTCGTGCTTCCGTTGCTGGAGCAGCAGACGGTCGCGACCGGTTGGGTGGCATCGAACGATTTTTTGGCTGGCTACGGTGCCGCACAGGCCGTGCCGGGGCCGCTCTTCACCTTCGCCGCTTTCCTCGGTTGGACGATCGGCCCCGGGCTCAATCACTGGGCCGGTGCTGCCCTCGCTACGGTGGGTATTTTCCTGCCGGGCTTGCTGTTGGTCATCGCGGCGCTGCCTTACTGGCAGGGATTGCGCGCGCGCCCGTCCATGGCAGCGTTGCTTGCGGGGGTGAATGCCGCAGTGGTTGGGTTGCTGGCGTTTGCCCTTTACACGCCGGTCTGGACGAGCGCCGTGCGGTCATGGCTCGATTTTGCCGTCGCGGCGATTGCGTTCCTGCTGCTGACGCAATGGAAAACGCCACCGCTGATCGTGGTGGCGTTCTGTGCGGCGGCGGGTGTTGCCGCTGCCATGCTGGGTTGAATCACGCGCTTCCTGCGGGCGGCAACCGGTAGCTGCGCAGGGCAGGGGCGTCATTCATCCATCAGCCGAACCCTGACCTTCTTGCCCTTCAACGTGCCGGCGTTGAGCTTGCGCAGCGCGTCGCGCGCGATGCCGCGTTCGACCGCAACGTACGTCGAGAATTCGGTCACGTTGATCTTGCCGATCTGGTCGCCGCGAAAGCCGGCATCCCCAGTCAGTGCGCCGAGCACATCGCCAGGGCGGATCTTCTCCTTGCGCCCGCCCAGAATCTGCAGCGTTTCCATGGGCGGCAGCAGCGGCGCATCGTTGCCGGTATCCAGCTCGTCGAGCTTGTGCCATTCGACCTCGCGGCCGAGCGCCTGCTCGATATTGCCGACGCGCCCCATCTCGTCCATGCTGGCGAGGCTTAATGCCCAGCCGTTCTCATCGGCGCGGCCTGTGCGGCCAATCCGGTGCACGTGCACTTCGGGATCGGGCGTCACGTCAACGTTGATCACCGCTTCAAGCTGGGCGATATCGAGCCCTCGCGCGGCAACGTCGGTCGCAACCAGCACTGAGCAACTGCGGTTCGCGAACTGGATCAACACCTGGTCGCGCTCACGCTGTTCGAGTTCGCCATGCAGCGCAAGCGCGTGAATGCCCTGCGCGCGCAACACATCGAGCAGGTCTCGGCATTGCTGCTTCGTGTTGCAGAACGCGAGCGTGCTGACCGGACGGTAGTGCTTGAGCAGTTGCCCCACCGCATGCAGCCGCTGGCTGTCGGTCACCTCGTAGAAGCGCTGGCGGATCTTGCTGTCGTCGTGGCGCTCTTCGAGCTTCACTTCCTTCGGGTTGCGCAGAATCCGCTGGCTCAGCTTTGCAATACCTTCCGGGTACGTCGCCGAGAACAGCAGCGTCTGCCGATCGGCTGGACACTGGCGCACGACTGTTGCGATGTCGTCGAAGAAGCCCATGTCGAGCATGCGGTCGGCTTCGTCCAGCACCAGCGTCTTCAGTGCACCGAGCGCGAGATTGCCGCGCTCCAGATGGTCCATGATGCGGCCCGGCGTGCCGACGATGACGTGGGCGCCGTGCTCCAGGCTTGCGGCCTGCGGGCGCATCGGTGTGCCGCCGCACAGCGTCAGCACCTTCACGTTTTCTTCGGCACGGGCCAGGCGGCGGATCTCCTGCGCCACCTGATCGGCAAGTTCGCGCGTAGGGCACAGCACCATCGCCTGCACGTCGAAGCTGCGCGCGTCGAGCCGTGCGAGCAGGGCCAGCGCAAACGCAGCGGTTTTGCCGCTGCCCGTTTTTGCCTGCGCGATCAGATCGTGGCCGGCAAGGGCGATCGGCAGGCTTGCGGCCTGGATCGGCGTCATGTCGGTATAGCCGAGCTGCGCAAGGTTCGCGAGCACAGCCGGGGCGAGCGCTAGGGTGCTGAAGGGCGTGGCGGTCGGTTCGATGGTCATGTTGTTGCGCTGGGTCACTTGTACGGCTTGCCTTCGAGTTGTTCGTAGACGACGGTGCCGTCGGCAGCTTCGAAGCGTTCGACATAGTTGCGTGCGCCGCACAGCGCACAGCGGAACAGCGGCCCTTGGCCCTCGTCTTTGATCACGACGTCGGAAAGCTGCCACTGCGTGCCGCAGCTCTGGTTGATGCAAATGAACACGGTTTTCTCTAAATGGATGTTGTGTTGCGCCTCGATGACGAGGTGGTAGTCAGGGGCTGCGAGTGCACCGATATGAATCCAGATGGGTACCTCAACCACAAATGGCTTTGCCGCGCCATTTGCAGGAGTTTGCACTGCCCTGGGCCTATTTTGGCCCGAGCAGTGGAGATTGCATCTCGTCTGATGGAGTCGGCGCGTTGCGCTCAATGCATCCTGTGGTTGCGACAGATTCGCGGGCACAACCTGGAGCGCGATGGAAATCTGGGCCCGATGTTGCAGACCGCCGCGTTTTCCCCGCCGGACTCTAACACACCCATTTAGGCCGGTGGCCCGTTGACCGGGCCTCTTGGAATCCGCGGTTCCAGCCGGACCCGAGCGGCATCGGCGCGATATGAAAGCAGCGCGCTCATGTCCACTCCCAACCGCGGAACTCCGTCGCCACCGCCACTGCGACGACTGGCAGGCAACCGCAGATGTCGTTTCTGTGAAACCACCTAGAGTCGGCCCTCTTGTCCCAGTTTGAGGTGCATCAAGTCCGGGCCGTAGCCCCTGGCATCTAATGGATTGCATATTTCGCAATCGTTTGACGCCCCGACCATGCGCACCGCCCCCGTGCCGTCTTCGCCGACTGCAGAGCAGATCGACCTACCATTTCACGCGGCGCTTGCCCGCGCGTCCAATTCGCTTTCGATTGCATCAATGCAACTGGCCCTGTTCGATTGGGCGCTGCATCTGGCCGGCTCACCGGGCAAGCGGCTGGATCTATGGCGATTGGCGCTAACGCAGGCCCAACAACTCGAGGGTTACATCCGGAACTGCATGGCGTCCGGCCCTCAGAACGCGTGTCTTTGCGTCCAGCCGCCGGCCCGCGACCGTCGTTTCGCGGCCGACGAGTGGCGCCTGTGGCCGTTCAACGTGCTGCACCAGTCCTTCCTATTGACAGAACAATGGTGGGAGGCCGCCACGCGCGGCGTGTGGGGTGTCGCGAAGCACCATGAGGACGTGGTCGCCTTTGCTGCGCGTCAATGGCTCGACATGATGTCGCCGGGCAACCAATTGGCAACCAACCCCATTGTCCTGCGCCGGACCTTTGAGCAGCACGGCACCAACCTTGTGCGCGGCGCGCTCAATGCGCTTGACGATCTGGAGCGCTCCATGAGCGGCGCGCCGGCTGCCGGTACCGAACGCTTTATGGTGGGCCGCGATGTGGCCATCACGCCCGGCAAGGTGGTCTTGCGCAACCGCCTGATCGAGTTGATCCAGTACGCACCGGCTACGGGCAAGGTCCAGGCCGAGCCCATCCTGATCGTGCCGGCCTGGATCATGAAGTACTACATCCTGGATCTGTCGCCGCAGAACTCGCTGATCCGCTATCTGGTCGAGCAGGGCCATACCGTGTTCTGCATCTCCTGGAAGAACCCCGACGAGGCGGATCGCGCCCTCGACATGGATGACTACCTCAAGCTCGGCGTCTTTGCCGCGCTCGATGCCGTCAATGCCATCGTGCCGGGCCAGCGCGTCCACGCCGCCGGCTACTGCCTGGGGGGCACGTTATTGGCCATCGCTGCGGCTGCCATGGCACGCGATGGCGATGCACGGCTGGCGTCCATGACGCTCTTTGCCGCGCAGACTGACTTTTGCGAGCCGGGCGAACTGGGCCTGTTCATCGACGAGGCACAGGTCAGCCTGCTTGAAGCGCAGATGGAGCAGACCGGCTATCTGCGCGCCAGCCAGATGGCCGGGGCTTTCCAGATGCTGCGCTCATACGACTTGCTGTGGTCGCGCCTGGTGGGCGAATACTTGCTGGGCGACCGCGCACCCATGAACGATCTGATGGCCTGGAACGCCGACGCCACGCGCATGCCCGCGCGCATGCACAGCCAGTACCTGCGGCATCTTTTCCTGAACGACGACCTGAGCGAGGGCCACTATCCCGTCAACGGCAAGCCGGTGGCACTCAACGAGATCGATTTGCCCATCTTCGTGGTGGGCACGCTGACCGACCACGTGGCGCCCTGGCGCTCCGTCTACAAGCTGCATCACCTGACCGAGGCGGAGCTGACGTTCGTGTTGACCAGCGGCGGTCATAACGCCGGCATCGTCAGCCCGCCCACCAACTCGCATCGAAGGTTCCAGATGCAGACACGCCACACAGGCGAGACATCGGCGGGGCCGGATGACTGGCTGGCATCGGCGCCCGCCACCGACGGTTCGTGGTGGCCGGCGTGGCACGCATGGCTCGTTGCACATGCATCGGGCTCCGCGCTGGTCAAACCGCCGAAGATGGGCGTTCCAGGATTGCCGCCACTGGCCGACGCGCCCGGCACCTACGTGCTGGAGAAATAGATGCGTGTGGAGAAACAACGCGGGGATCTGGTCCAAGGTCTGGTCGATGGGACTGGTGGTGTGGCCTCAATGTCTGGCCATCTGCGTAATCGGCACCGTGCTGTTTCTCGCATCATTGACACGCTTTCGCCAAACCATCAGCCAGATGGCTTAAGGAGCCCAACATGGATACACCCGCCAACGTTCCTCTCGCGCTTCAAAAGGCGCAGATTGCATTCGGACTGCAGACGTTGGGTCTGCTCAAGGCAACGCGGCAGCGCTGGTATGAACTCGGCGCCGAGCTACTGGCCGCAGACGTTGCCCGCACGGAGTCTGCGCTGGCCGACCTGCAAAGCGTCGAGGATTGGAACGCGTTTGCTGCGCTGCTACCCAACGCATTCTGGCAGAGCAGCCAGCGGGCCATGGATGTGCTGCAAGGGGTGCTGCATACCGCCATCTCGAACCAGTCGAGCTTCGTGGCGGATTACCAACGCGTCATGCTGGAATGGCAGCAGGCTTCCGTCCGGGCGCTGAGCACGGCCGGCAATGCCATGCCGATCCACACGGCGCTGCAGGGGATGCTGTCGACGTGGGGCTTGCCGGGCGATGCATTGCCGCGTTCCGCAAGCGAGCAGTCGAACCCGACCCTTTTGCGTGCCTCCGGCAAGGGCAACGGTCAACTCCGCAAAACTTCCTGACGAGCGCACATGGGCCCCGATCATTTGCCTGCACCGCCGGCGCTGCTGCCGGGCAGCGACCTTAGCGTGGTGCGCAATCGCACCTTTGACGAAATTGCCGTTGGCGACACTGCGGCCATCCTGCGCACCCTCACGGCGGAGGACATCCAGCTCTTTGCCGTGCTGTCCGGGGACGTCAACCCGCAGCACCTCGACCCCGAATTTGCCGCATCCACGCGCTTTCACGGCGTGATCGCCCACGGCATGCTGGGCGGAGCACTCATTTCCGCCTTGCTCGGGACCCGTTTGCCCGGCCCGGGAACGATCTACCTTGGGCAGACGCTGCAATTCCTTGCACCGGTGCGCGTGGGCGACACGTTGACCATCCGCGTGACGGTGGTCAGCAAAGAGGACGAAAGAAAGCGGGTCACGCTGGCATGCACGTGTACAAACGACAGCGGCACGTTGGCCATCACGGGCGAGGCCGAGGTCATCGCGCCCACCGAGCGGATCGAGCGTCCGCGCACCACACTGCCGGATGTGCGTATCACCACCGGCAGTGACGGTATGCACCGGCTGCTCGACCATGTGCGACCTCTTGGTGCAGTCCGCATGGCCATCGTCCACCCGTGCGATGCGCTGAGCCTGACAGCCGTGATGGACGCGCACGCTGAAGGCCTGATCGTGCCTTGCCTCGTCGCGCCATACGCCAAGCTGATGCGCGTAGCCGCCGATGCCGGCCTTGACCTCCGTGGCATAGAGATTGAAGACGTGCCGCACAGCAGCGCCGCTGCCACCCGCGCGGTGGAGCTTGTCACGCAGGGCAGGGCAGAGGCGCTCATGAAGGGCAGCCTGCATACCGATGAATTGATGGCAGCGGTCGTGCGCGACGAAGCGGGGCTGCGTACCAAGCGCCGGATCAGCCATTGTTTCCTGATGCAGTCGCCCGCGTATCCGCGGCCGTTTATCGTGACGGACGCCGCCATCAACATCGCGCCGACCCTCGATCAGAAGGCGGACATCGTCCGCAACGCCATCGATTTGGCCCATGCGATTGGCGTGGAACGCCCCCGGGTGGCGATCCTTGCGGCGGTCGAGACCGTGAACCCGCGCATGCCGGCCACGCTCGATGCGGCCGCACTGTGCAAGATGGCGGACCGCGGCCAGATTGAAGGCGGTGTGCTGGACGGGCCACTGGCTTTCGATAACGCGGTATCTGCCGCTGCCGCGCGCATCAAGGGCATCGTCTCGGAAGTGGCAGGGCAGGCCGATGTGCTGGTGGTGCCCGATCTGGAAAGCGGCAACATGCTCGCCAAACAGTTGGAATACCTTGGCGGGGCTGCCAGCGCGGGCATTGTGCTCGGCGCCCGCGTGCCCATTGTGTTGACCAGCCGTGCCGACTCGCGTGAATCGCGCATCGCGTCGTGCGCGCTTGCCACCTTGCTGGCTCACCGCTACCGCAGCTTGCCGCCATGAACGATTGCATCGTCGTACTGAATTGCGGCTCGTCGAGCATCAAGTTTGCGTTGTTCGATGCCACCTTGGACCCGTTGCCGCGTGCGCCCATGTGGAACGGCAAAGTGGAGGGGATCGGCACTGAACACCCCACGGCGACAGAGGCTGGCGCGCCGACACAGGCGCTGGAGCTTGACGGTGTGCAGCCGTATCACGCCGCGCTCATGCACATTCGCCAGCGTGTCGAGCAAAGGCTGGAAGGCCGCCGGCTGAAGGCCGTGGCCCATCGGGTGGTGCATGGCGGCGCCAAGTACTTTGCGCCGGCACGCGTGAGCGCGGAGGTGCTTTCCGATCTGCGCAGCTACATTCCGCTGGCGCCGCTGCATCAGCCGTTTGCATTGGAAGCCATCGAGGCGCTTCTGTCGGGCTTGCCCGACGTGCCGCAAGTTGCTTGCTTCGATACCGCGTTCCACAACACGCTGCCACAGGTCGAGACGATGCTGCCGTTGCCTTACAGTGCATGGGAGCGTGGCCTGCGGCGTTATGGCTTTCATGGGCTGTCGTACGAGTACATGTCGATGGCCTTGCCCGAACGGCATGGCGACATCGCACGCGGGCGAACCATCGTCGCGCACCTGGGCAGCGGCGCCAGCCTGTGTGCAATGCACGGGCTGAAGAGCGTGGCCACTACGATGGGGTTTTCCGCGCTCGAAGGCCTGATGATGGGGACGCGATGTGGCTCGCTCGATCCGGGGGCAGTGCTCTACATGATGGAGACGGAGCATCTTTCCCCAGCACAGGTCGGGCACGTGCTGTATCACGAATCGGGTCTGCTTGGCGTGTCAGGGCTGTCTTCCGACCCGCGCGACCTGATTCCGCGCGAGGCCGACAACCCGCGTGCGCAGGCAGCGCTTGCGCTCTACGTGCGCCGGATCGTCCGCGAGATCGGCGCCCTGGTAGCGGTGCTTGGTGGTCTGGATCTCTTGGTATTCACGGCCGGTATCGGCGAACACAACGCCGTACTGCGCGAACGCGTTGTGGGGGGACTTGGTTATTTGGGCGCCAACCTGGATGGCGAGGCCAACCAAGCGCATGCAGCGATCATTTCCAGTTCAGCGAGCCGGATTCGCGTGGCGGTGGAGCCTACTAATGAGGAGTGGGTGGCAGCTCGGCATGCGGTTCAATGCAATTTGCAGTGACGAGAGTGCGGCGATGTAAATCTAGGTGCAATGTCCCAGTCCGAAATGGCTATGCCGCGTCATTCGCAAGAAATCGCGCGCACTTCAGTCACGCCTGCATGTCCCGCAACACGCCCAACTCACTCGATTCGACATCATCTGCGCCTAATTCCGTCGGTGTTTTCCCTAACCTTTATTGCATTGAATTTAGGCCATTTAGCCGCTAATATTTGGCCGTCGTAACGTGTTTTGTAGGCCAACAACACGCAATAATCGGAGGTTTGTCGGGACCGAGATGTTGGGCTGGCGCCTTGCGTGTGGCACTGCAATTGACTGTCATCCTTTGCGCCTGTACCAGCGCGTCGCCATGGCGTACCGATATCTGATCTGGTTCGCCAGCCTCCGCATGGCTTGCCCGACCGCTCTCTGCGAAGCGTCATCCATTCCATATGCAGTTCAACGTAATGAACCACGACACCCAAGCTACCGCAGCGCTCCAGGCCCGCCTGCGCGATCCTTCATTGCTGGAAACGCGCGCCTGGTTGGCCTCGGGATGGCAAGAGGCATCCGACGGACGCTCGTTTGCGGTGACCAATCCCACCACGGGCGAGATCCTGGCCCGCGTGGCCAGTTTGAGCGGTGCCGAAGTTGAGTCTGCAATCACGGCCTCCGCACAAGCGCAGGCCGTTTGGCAGCGCCGCAGCAGCCACGAGCGGGCCAAGCTGTTGCGTGCCTGGTTCGATCTGATGATTGCCAACGCCGATGACCTGGCCCTGATCATGACCTCGGAGCAGGGCAAGCCGCTGGCCGAAGCGCGCGGCGAGATCCTTTACGCGGCGTCGTTTGTTGAGTGGTTCGCGGAAGAGGCCAAGCGCATCTACGGTGACGTCGCATCGCATCCGCAGACCGACAAGCGGATCCTCGTCATTCGCCAGCCGGTCGGCGTGTGCGCGGCCATCACGCCGTGGAATTTCCCGGCGGCGATGATCACCCGCAAGGTGGCGCCAGCCCTCGCTGCGGGCTGCTCGATTATCGTGCGGCCGGCCGATCTGACGCCGCTGACCGCGCTTGCACTGGCGGTGCTGGCCGAGCGTGCGGGTATTCCTGCCGGGGTGCTTCAAGTCGTGTGTGGCCCATCGCGCGAGATCGGCGCGGTCCTGACGGCCAGCCCGGTCGTGCGCAAACTGTCCTTCACAGGCTCGACCGAGGTTGGCCGGGTGCTGATGAGCCAGTCGTCGCCGACGATCAAGCGGATGTCGCTCGAGCTGGGCGGCAACGCGCCGTTCATCGTGTTCGACGATGCCGATCTCGATGCCGCCATCGAAGGTGCGATGGCGTCGAAGTACCGCAACAGCGGCCAGACGTGCGTATGCGCCAACCGCTTTCTGGTGCAGGACGGCATCCACGATCGCTTCGTCGAGGCGCTGGTGCGCCGCGTGGCGGAGCTCAAGGTCGGCAATGGCGTGGAGCCAGGCGTGCAGCAGGGGCCGCTGATTCAGCAGTCAGCGTGCGAACACCTGCAAGCCATGATCGACGATGCCGTCGGCAAGGGCGCGAGGGTTGTCGTTGGAGGCAAGGGCCATGCATTGGGTGGCACGTTCTTCGAGCCGACCGTGATTGCCGGCGCCACGCCGGACATGCGCGTGGCGCGCGAGGAACTGTTCGGTCCGGTCGCTCCTGTGTTCCGCTTCCGCGATGAGGCAGAGGCGATTGCTATGGCCAATGACACCGAGTACGGCCTTGCCGCCTATCTCTACACCCGCGACAACGCGCGCATCTGGCGCGTTGGTGAAGCGCTGGAGTACGGCATGGTGGGCCTGAACACCGGTCTGATTTCCAACGAGGTGGCCCCGTTCGGCGGCGTGAAGCAATCCGGTCTCGGCCGTGAAGGCTCGCGATACGGCATCGACGAATACCTGGAAATCAAGTACCTGTGCGCACAGGTCTGAGCGCGGGGCAACCGACAGCACCAACGAGCAAGAGCATGGATCAATTCCAACAGCCGGTACGTTTCGACACGGTCCCTTCCATCCTCCAGGAGTGGGGCGCCGCGCGCCGCCTCGGAGAGCTCTTGGCCGCATGGACCGAGCGCCGCAGTGTGCTGGTCGTCACCGATGGTGGCCTGCACAAGGCCGGGGTGCTGGAGAGCGCCAAGGCATCGCTGGCGACCGCCGGCTTCCGCGTGACCGTTTTCGACGAGGTCGTGGCCGATCCGCCTGAGGCGGTGTTGCTGCGTTGCGTCGAGCATGCGCGCGCGGCCCGTGTCGATCTCGTGATTGGTCTGGGTGGCGGCTCGTCGATGGACATTGCAAAGCTGGCGGCCGTGCTGGCTGTCTCCGAGCAGCCGCTGGCCGAGATGTACGGCATCGGAAACGTCAAGGGCGCACGCGTGCCGCTGGTGCAGATGCCGACCACGGCCGGTACCGGTTCGGAAGTGACCAATATCTCCATCGTGTCCGTCGGCGAGACGACCAAGATGGGAATCGTCGCGCCCCAGCTTTACGCAGACCGCGTGATCCTCGACGCCGAGCTGACCGTCGGCCTGCCGCGGCAGCACACCGCGGCCACGGGGATCGACGCCATGGTTCACGCCATCGAGGCTTACACCAGCAAGCACAAGAAGAACGCCATTTCCGACGCGCTGGCGCGTGAGGCGCTGCGCCTGCTGTCGGCCAATCTGCTGGCTGCATGCGAGAACGGTAACGACCGGCGCGCGCGCGAGGCGATGCTGCTTGGCGCGACGCTCGCGGGCCAGGCTTTCGCCAACGCGCCGGTTGCGGCCGTGCACGCGTTGGCGTATCCGCTGGGTGGGCATTTCCATATCCCGCACGGTCTGTCCAACGCGCTGATGCTTGGGCCGGTGTTGCGCTTCAACGCCGCAGCAGCGGCTGCGCAGTACGCAGAGCTGGCGGGCGCGCTGGGCATCGGCGAGGCAGATGGCGATGACGATGCCCGCACCGCTGCCTTCATTGCATTCTTGGAGGACCTGATGGATCGGTCCGGTGCGCCGCGGCGGCTGCGCGATGCAGGTGTCACGCGCGAAAGCCTGGCGATGCTTGCCGCGGACGCCATGCAGCAGCAGCGCTTACTACAGAACAACCCGATCGACGTGCAGCAAGCCGACGCCCTGCGGCTCTACGAACAGGCGTACTAAGGCCGGAGTGGGGCGCTTGCTGGACCAGTCAAGGCCAGCGCGCCACTGGCTGGAGAACCATGTGCTGACCTGCGCCAGGTGCGAAGCCCGACCTTCGCCTGCGATGCGCTCGGGAACAGCGCAGGCTGGCATCTATCAATCCATTGCAAAGGGACCCGTCGTCGGGCGGGGCCCGCAGTACAGGAAGCGAAGCATCATGAGTCAGGTCGAAACCAACGGTCACTACAAGGTTGTCATCCTCGGCGCCGGATTCGGCGGGCTTGGCATGGCGGCCCAGTTGAAGCGGGCGGGTATCGATGATTTCGTCGTGCTGGAAAAGCGCCCGGCGCTGGGCGGCGTTTGGCGCGACAACTCCTATCCCGGCGCGGCGTGTGACACCGAATCGCACCTCTACTGCTACAGCTTCCATCCGCATCTGCGCGTGAGTGCCATGTACGCGGGCCGCGACGAGCTGCTCGGCTACATGGAATCGCTCGCAACCCGTTTCGGACTCGAATCCCATCTGCGCTTCAACAGCGAAATCCGCGGCGCGGTCTGGGACAAGGTCGATCGCCTCTGGCGCTTCGAGCTGGCCGACGGCTCGCGCCTGACCTCGCGCTTCTTCGTGCCGGCCTGGGGGCAGCTCAACCGACCGTTGATTCCCAAGGTGCCGGGACTGGGCACCTTCAAGGGGCAGTACTTCCATTCCGCCGACTGGCGCCATGACGTGGACCTGCGCGGCAAGCGCGTCGCCAGCATTGGTAACGCGGCCAGCGCGGTGCAGTACGTTCCCGAGATTGCCCCGGTGGTGAACCATCTGACTGTGTTCCAACGCAGCGCCAACTGGATCATGCCGCGCAATCAGATTGTCTTCGCCACGGAACAGCTCGATGAATTTCAGCGCGATCCGGCCCTGTTCGAGAAGAGCCGCGAGCGGCTCCATGCATTCCGAGAGTCAGGCTTCGAGCGCACCCGCGTCGGCACCGATGCGCAGCGCGAAGGCAAGCGCCTGGCGCTGGAACATCTGGAGCGAAGCGTCGCCGACCCCGTCCTGCGTGCCAAGCTCACGCCTGACTATGAATTTGCCTGCAAGCGGATTCTGCGCTCCGACGACTACTATCCGGCCCTGACGCGCGACAACGTCACGCTCGAGACGGCCGGAATCGAGGCGTTTGTCGAAGAGGGCATCCTGACCAAAGACGGCCGCGTGCATGCTTTCGAGGTCGTGGTGTTCGGCACCGGTTTTGAGAGCCAGGCATTCCAGGGTGACCTGCAGGTCAGTGGCCTAGATGGTTCGCTGGCCGATGCCTGGGCCGACGGACCGCAAGCGTATCTCGGCATGGCAGTACCGGGCTTTCCCAATCTATTCATGATCTATGGCCCGAACACCAACCTGAACCACAACTCCATCCTGTCGATGCTGGAGATCCAGCAGCGCTACATCATCGATGCGATTCGCGGTATCGAGGCCTCGGGGGTGGATGCATGCCACGTCAGCAGGTCGCTATCCGACGACTACAACCGCGCGCTGCAGGCGGCAATGAGCGGCTCGGCATTTTCGGCCGACTGCTCAAGCTGGTACAAGAACGCCAAAGGCAAGGTCATCAACAACTGGTCCGGCACGGTGGATGAATACCGAGCGACGGCGCGCTGGGATCTCGGCGCATTCGAGCCGATCTGACGGGAGCAGGGACATGTCTTCGGAACGCTCCTGGCAGCCGCTCGCCGAGGTGGCGGAGGATGCGCGGCCCCTCGTGCAGGCGTTCCGCGAGGCGGGCGGCCTGCACTACGGCAGCCTGGCGCCGGAGCCTTCGCGTGCTAACTTTGCCCGGGCCTGCGGCCTGAACGGCTTGAACGGCATTGACGGCGTTGGCCATCGCGACATCATGGTGCCGGTGACCGACGGAGAGATCCGGGTGCGGCTGTACCAGCCGGACGAAGCGGGGGGCGCGGGCGACAAGGGGCCGTTGGTCGTGTTCCTGCACGGCGGCGGGTGGGTGATTGGCAGCATTGACACGCATGACGGCATTTGCCGACTGCTGGCCCGGCAAAGTGGCTGCGTCGTCGCGTCGGTGGAATATCGTTTGGCCCCAGAGCATCAATGGCCCGTGCCGCTGCGGGACTGCGAGCAGGCACTCGGCCATCTGGTCGCCAATGCGGCAGCGTTGTCCATTGACGCCAGCCGCGTAGTGCTGGCCGGCGATAGCGCGGGCGGCAGTATGGCGACCATCATCAGCAATTCGCCGGCTACAGGGGCGTACGAGGTCGCGGGCCAGGTGCTGCTCTATCCGGTGACGGACCTGACCGCAAGCCGGCCGTCCTACGGACGCTTCCTGGGCGGGCTGCCGCTCGTCGCAGAATCGATGCAATGGTTCCGTGAGCTGTACGTGCCCGCAGGCACACCGCTTGACCAGCCCACCTTGTCGCCGCTGCTGCATGCAGAGGGCCGCCGTCAGCCTCCGATGTTTATCGCCACCGTTGGCCTGGACCCACTCTGCGACGAAGGCATTGAATACGCAGCAATGGCAGCGCGGGCAGGCGGCTTGCTGGAGCATCACCACCTGCCTCGCCATATGCACGGCATTTTCACGGCGGCAGGTCGCATCAGCTCGGCGCAGAACTTGCTCGAGCTTGGCGGCTTATTCATTCGTCGACTTTCTCGGCACTCGTAAAGCGTTGCTTTTGATGCGCAACGATGAGGTCGCCTTTTTCTGATGGGTGGCACGCGAGCTGGCGCGTGTGCTGATCGCTGCGCCAGCAATGTCGCGTCGGCCTGTCGGTCTTGACTCGAGCTTCGGCAATTAGCCAGGCCTGCAACGCATGAATCCATTCGCTTGCCCATGCGCGGATCGGTTCAGTCGACCGCCCGCGTGACTCCCAGCCCCCCGGCGGCTCCCTCAGGTCGCTCCTGTTCCGGCTCTCCATCTAATGGCAACGCGGCACATGCGCGTGCTGCAGCGTTGCGCTGCGGCGATCGAACCGCCGAATCCACACCAGCACCCCTTAATGGACCGGTTGGACATCGTTTGCGTCCCGCTTGGTTGGTATTTTCCCTAGTTTGTCACACCTTGATGATAGGCCGGTGCAACGCTAATATTTGGCCGTACTAACGTTATTTGTAGGCCGTCAATACGTATTCATAAGGCGATGCTCAGATGGGTGTCGCTCAGGTCGGTGCCGCACCGCGCGTCACGCGGCCGTGCTGGCTTTCTTGGCGGCGAGACGATCTTCAAATGGCAGCCCGAAAACAGGTGCAGGGCTAGAGCGCTGTTGGCGTCTTCTTCTGCTCCGCACACCTGTTTCCATCAACGCATCTAGCAGAGAGGCTCAGGCCATGGCTGCAAGCAATAAGCGTCAATCGATCATCCCGGCTCCTTTCCAAGGGCACTACGACGCGTATCACTTCTCGCCGGCAACGCGCGTGGGCGACATGGTCTGGGTGTCCGGCCAGGTTGGGGTGGATGCTGACATGAAGCCTGCGGAGGGGATGCAAGCGCAGGCGCAGATCGCATTCGAATGCCTGAAGCTCGTTCTCAACGAGGCGGGCGCAAGCCTGGCCGATGTGGTCGAGCTCACGACGTTTCACACGGACCTGCATGGCGATATCGACGCGTTTATCGCCGTCAAGGACCAGTTCTTTCCGAGCCGCTATCCGTCGTGGTCGGCGGTAGGGGTGACGCAGTTGGCCTTGCCTGGATTGCTGATCGAGATTCGCGCGATGGCCGTGGCCGGATCCGGTGAGGAATGAGCGCTTGAGGCGGCCGGACATGCTGGCTGCACGGCGAGAGATATTGGAAGGAGCCCATGATGAAGAAGCAACGCATTGAATTCGTATCCGCTATTGCGGCCGCAGTATGTTGTGTGATCGGCACCGCCGCCATGGCGGAAGACCTCACGCCGGAGGGCGGTGATCGCGCCGCGAGCAAAGATGGTGCGGTACCTGCTTACGCAGGTAAACAGTCGCCCGAAGCGGGTTGGGAGTGGGGCAAGGTTCGCGGCGATTTCTGGAAGCACAAGAGCGAGAAGCCGCTGTACTCGATCGATGCGTCAAACATCGACAAGTACGCAGACAAGCTGACGCCAGGCCAGATCCAGCTCATCAAGCAGAAGAAGGGCTATCGCATGGACGTGTATCCGTCGCATCGCGAATGCCAGGTGCCCGACTTCGTTGCGCAGAACTCCAAGGCAAATCTGACCGGAGCGAAGCTGGATTCGACGGGGGAGCAGCTGCAGACCGCCACCCTTCCGGGTGTTGCATTCCCGCAGCCCAAGAACGGCGCAGAAGCGATCCTGAACTACATATATCGCTACCACGGTGAAGGTCTGGAATGGCCGAAGATGGTTACCTCGATTTCCCCGCGCCCGGGCGGCAATGAATGGATCGACGTGATCTCTCCACAGCATGCTCTCCTCCCATGGGGCAAGCCCGGCAAGACGACGCCGCAGGATGTTGACCAACTCAGCAGCGCCGCCTTCTTCAAGATGGAATCGCCACCGGCGCTGGCCGGACAGGCTTTTGTACAGCGGCAGTTCTTCAACAAGTCGTCGGAGACGTTCTATTACTTCCCGGGGCAGCGTCGTGTGCGCCGCATGCCGGCCTATACGCACGATGCGCCGGTCATCGGCATGGAGAACCAGTACCTGATCGATGAGGCCAACATGTTCTACGGCACGATCGACCGGTTCAACTGGAAGCTCGTCGGCAAGAAGGAGCTGCTGGTGCCGTACAACGCGTTCGGCATGTACAAGTTCAAAACCAACCTGCACGACGTTGCCACGCCCGACGGCGTTGCTTCGGGCAACCGTCGCTACGAGATGCACCGCGTCTGGGTGGTCGAGGCCACGCTCAAGCCCAGCGCGCGTCACGTTGCATCCAAGAAGGTGTTCTACCTGGATGAAGACAGCTGGTTGGCGCTCGTCGGCGAAGACTACGACGCCCAGGGCAAGCTCTGGAAGGTGCGCGAGAGCTACCCGATTCCGGTGTGGGAGCTGGGCAGCACGTGCGACAACCTGCCCTTCGCGATGTACGACCTCAGCAACGGCCGTTACGTGATGGATCAAACGACGTTCGGTCAGGGCAAAGACATTCGTTGGTACGAGCAGATCAATGATCCGCGCTTCAAGACGGATTTCTTTACCGCAGAGACACTGCGCGCGGTGAGCGAGCGCTGAACGTGGCCGCATGAGCGGGGGCCGGCACGCGCTTGAGGAGGGGCGTACCGGTATCAAAACGGGTTGGAGGAAAAATGAATACCAAGAAGATGTCCACGCGGACAGCGATTTCGCTCGCCGTGTTGGCGGCAACAACGTCTGCAACGCACGCCTACGACTTCACCCTGGGCACGGACGACGCGGTGAAAGGCTCGCTGGTGAGCAACATCACGGCCGGTGTGGCAACGCGGACAAAAAGCCCGAGCTGCGCGCTCACGGGTGATCCGAATGCAAATGGCTGCGGTGCGGCGGCCAATACCGACCAGTGGGGCGCTGGCGACAACGGCGATCTGAACTATCGCAAGTGGAAGCCCTACAGCACATACCTGAGCGCGACCAGCGAACTGCTGCTGACGATGCCCAGCGAGGGGTTGAAGTTCATGGCGCGCGGCACGGGCATGTACGACTTCATGGCCAAGAACACCGAGCGCACGCCGCTGTCGAGTGATGCGAGGGCGCAGGTGGTTTATGACGCGCACGTGCTTGACCTATGGGCGCAGAAGGACTTTACCGTGGCGGATCAGAACGCCCACGTCCGTATCGGCAACCAGGTCATCAACTGGGGCGAGAGCATGTATGCCATGGGCGGCATCAATGCCACCAACTCGCTCGATATCCAGAAGCTTCTGATTCCTGGCTCGCAGCTCAAGCAGGCGCTGCTACCTGCGCCGATGGTGAGCTTTGCCACGAATCTCTCGCATGGCTTGAGCACCGAGGCTTATTACCAGTTCATCTGGAACGGCAACCGCATGCCGCCGGTTGGCTCTTTCTGGTCGGCGTCCAACGCTGTGGGCCGTGGTGCTGAGCCTTTCACCGTGAACACGACCAATTTCAACGCGAACGGCCCGAGCGCGGGTACGGTGGCGGGCCAGAACGGTTTGAACAGCCACGACCCGGGCACCATTGCGGCGATCAACAACGGCCTGGTCAATGGCGACTTCGCTGGCCCACCGTCGTTCTCGATCGGGCTGCCGGTCTCCAACAAGCTGCCTTCAAAGTACAAGCCGCAGTTCGGGGTGAAGTTCAACTATGTGCCGACCTCCATCGACGCGAACTTCGCCTTCTATTACGAGAACTACACCGACAAGTCGCCCGTGTTGAGTTCGTTCACGAATAACACAGCACAGTGGTCGTATCAGCAGAATCGTCAGCTGTTTGGTATCAGCGCGAACTTCCCGGTGGGACCGTGGGCAGTCGGTACCGAGCTGTCGTATCGCCCGCGTGACGCCGTGGCGCTCTCGGGTTGCTACGGCGCAGGCGGACCGATGGACCTGAACGTGAACCCGGCCGGTGTCGACTGCCAGCAGTGGGTGGACCGCAAGAAGCTGCAATTCGGTATCAACGGCATTCTGGCACTCACGCGCAGCGAGTATCCGTTCCTCAAGATGATAGGAGCGGATTCGGCCTCGCTGACCGCAGAAGCGACGATGGTCTACTACCCCGGTCTTGGCGGAAGCGTGACACGCACCATCAACGGCGTGCAGGTCATGCAGGCGCCGCAGGCAGGCTATCTGACGTGGCTGAACAACAACTCAGGCACGGGCTACCCCATCGGCATGCGCCAGGGTACGGCCGCCTCGGGCGGCGTGACGGTCGACTTCAACTGGACGTATGACGGCACGCTGATCCCCGGCTGGCAGGTCACGCCGGGTGTGACGTTCAACGCGGGCCTGTACGGTTACACGCCCACCTTTAACGCGAACTACATGCAGGGCGCGAAGTCGGCCAACTTCTACGTGCTGTTCAACCAGAACCCCACCGTCTGGCAGGCGGGCATCAACTTCACGGCGTTCTGGGGTGGGCACAACACGGTCGGCAATCCGTATTCGGATCGCAACTTTATCGGCGCATTCGTCACGCGCAACTTCTGACGCGTCCGTGTCGGGCGGCGGCGCGCGCGGTGCGCCGCCAGAAATACTTGAAGGGGTAGTGTCGTGTTGAATCGTCTTGTTGCGGGGCTGGAAAAAGCCTTCTTCGGTCACCGCATGATCGTACTCGCGGTGATTGGCCTCTTCACTGCAGGAATGGCCGTGTTTGCCGTGCAACTGCGCATGGATGCGGGCTTCGAGAAGCAGATGCCGATCGGCCATGAATACATCCAGACGTTCCAGAAGTACCGGAACGATCTGCTCGGGGCCAATCGCATCACGGTGGTGGTACGCGCGAAGAAGGGTTCCATCTGGACGCCGGAAGGGCTCACACGGTTGTACAAGGTGACTCAGGCGGTCATTTACCTGCCGAACGTGGATCGCATCGGTGTGCGCTCGCTGTGGACGCCCAACGCGTTCGTCAACGAGATCACCGAAGAAGGCTTCCGCGCCGAGCCGATCATCTCGGGCAACATCACGCCGGATCAGCTCACGCCTGAAGTCGTGGCGAGTATTCGTCGCGCGACCACGCTCGGCGGCTACGTGGGCACGCTCGTCTCGCATAACGAAGACAGCGCGATGATCACCGCAGAGCTGAACGAGCGCGACAGTGCCGGCAAGGTGCTCGACTACGTGGCGTTCAACCACACGCTTGAAGACAAGATCCGCAAGCCGTTTGAAGATGCCGGCTACGAAGTTCAGATCATCGGCTTCGCCAAGCAGATTGGTGACATTGCCGATGGCGCCAAGGGCGTGCTCGTCTTCTGCGTGATCGCGCTGCTGCTGACGGCTCTCTCGGTGTACTGGTATTGCCATTCCGTGCGCTTCACGGTGCTGCTGATCGTGTGTTCGCTGTCGTCGTTGGTCTGGCAGTTCGGCACGCTGCGGCTGCTGGGCTTCGGGCTGGATCCGCTGGCGGTGTTGGTGCCGTTCCTGGTCTTTGCCATCGGGGTGTCACACGGCGTGCAGCAGGTCAACTTCATCGTGCGCGAGATTGCCCGCGGCAATAGCTCGTACGACGCCGCACGCCACAGCTTCAGCGGTCTGCTGATCCCGGGCGTGCTGGCCCTCGTGACGGCCTTCGTCTCGTTCATCACGCTACTGCTGATCCCGATTCCGATGGTGCGGGAGCTGGCAATCACGGCCTCGCTGGGCGTGGCCTACAAGATCGTGACGAACCTGATCCTGCTGCCGGTGGCTGCCTCGTGTTTCAACTTCACGCAGGCGTATGCGCAGAGCGCGCTCAAGCGTGCGGCTTGGCGCTCGGCGGTGCTGCGTCCTCTGTCGAAGGTTGCCCAGCCAAAGTACGCCGGCGTCACGTTGTTGATCACGTTGATGGTGTTTGGGCTGGCGGTCTGGCAGAGCCGTGACCGTGTGATCGGCACGCTGCAGCCTGGCGCCCCGGAGTTGCGCGAGGAAGCGCGCTTCAACCGGGATGCGACGTCCATCGCAGGCAACTACGACATGGGGCTCGATTGGCTGTCGGTGGCCGTCGAGTCGACCGGCAAGGCGTGCAACAACCCAGCCGTCGGCTTGTACGAGGACGAATTCACCGCCGCCATGCGCACCGAGCCCGGCGTGGTCTCCGCCCAGTCGTACTCGGGGATGCTGCGCACCTACAACGCGGGCTACAACGAAGACTATCCAAAGATGAACGTCGTGCCGATCGACCCCGAGAACTACGGTGCGGTGTCGGTGGACGTGGCGCGTCTGAAGGGCTTCATGAAGGCCGACTGCAGCATGACCGCCGTGCACCTGTACCTGACCGACCACAAGGCGACGACGATCAACCGGATCCTGGAGGACATCAAGCAGTACCGCGTGTCGCATCCGTTCCCCGGCGTCAACATCCGCCTGGCGGCAGGGAATGCCGGCGTGCTGGCCGCCACCAATGACGAGGTGGAGCATAGCGAGCTGCCGATGATGCTGTACGTGTACGCGGCCATCGTGATCCTGGTGTTCCTGGCCTATCGCGACTGGCGCTCGATGCTTGCTTGCTGCGTGCCGCTGACGGTGGCCACCTTCATTGGTTACTGGTTCATGAAGGAACTCAAGATCGGCCTGACGGTGGCGACCTTGCCGGTGATGGTGCTGGCGGTGGGCATCGGTGTGGACTACGCGCTGTACATCTACAACCGCCTGCAGCGGCACCTGGCCGAGGGCGACCCGATTGAGCGGGCGATGGAGCGGGCGCTCGAGTTCGAGTGCGTGGCGACGATCTTTACCGCCATCACGCTGGCCGTCGGTGTGGCGACGTGGAGCTTCTCGGCGCTCAAGTTCCAGGCGGACATGGGCAAGCTGCTGGCCTTCATGTTCATCGTGAACTTGGTGATGGCGATGACCGCGCTTCCAGCGCTGGCCTCAGTGCTGGAGCGCTGGTTCCCGCGGCGTAAGCCAGCGCGTGCGCCGGGCGTGTTGAGCCACTGATCCGGAGGCAACCATGATGAAAACGATTCTTACCAGCATCGCGCTGTGCGCGGCTGCCGCAGTGTTTGCACAAACGCCCGCCGACGGCACAGTCGCCACCTGGAGCGCCAAGCCTGCGCATACGTGGCCAGCGCCGACCAACAGAATGCTGCTGGACGCCACGCGCGCCGGAAAACGCATCGTCGCCGTGGGCGAGCACGGCATCGTTCTGCTCTCCGACGATGAAGGCCAGACGTATCGGCAGGCGCGCACGGTGCCGGCGTCCGCCACGCTGTCGGCTGTCTCCTTTGCCGATGAAAAGCACGGCTGGGCAGTCGGGCAGTGGGGCGCGATTCTCGCGACGAGCGATGGCGGTGAGACATGGCAAAAGCAGCGCATGGATACGGCCGTCGATCAACCGCTGTTCTCGGTGCTCTTTACAAACGACCGCGACGGCATTGCGATCGGCCTGTGGTCTTTGATGCTGCAGACCCATGACGGCGGTAAGACGTGGACGAAAACGACGCTGCCAAAACCGCCCGGGGGCGGCAAGGCCGACCGCAACCTGTACCACGTGTTTGCGGATGGCAAGGGCGCGTTCTACATCTCTGCCGAGCAGGGGACGGTGCTCAAGTCGACGGATGGCGGCGCCACTTGGGACTATCTGGCAACCGGTGGAAAGGGCTCGCTCTGGTCGGGTGTAGCCATGCCCGATGGGCGGATTGTGGTGGGTGGTCTGCTCGGCAGCCTGTTCCAGAGCAGCGATGGTGGAGCGAACTGGCAACCGTTGAAGGCCGAAACGAAGAGTTCGATCACCGGTCTTGTGGCGTCGGGTAACGGGTTCGTTGCGGTTGGGCTGGATGGGCTCGTGCTCAAGCAGCGTGAAGACGGCGCGCCGCTGGCGGTTGCACAGCGTGAAGACCGCGCGGCACTCACCGCCGCTGTGATCGACGCGGGCGGCAAGCCAATCCTGTTTTCGAAAGAGGGCGTGCTGGCTGGGCTCTGAGGCCAGTTAAAGCGCTCACACGTCTCCCCGTGTCTCCCGACATCTTCGAGACGGTTCGTTATCCAACGAGGTAAGAAGGGGTTCACATGCAAGTGACAGAGCAGATGAAGCTGGAGCTGGCGCGCGATGGCGCCACCGTCGCCCGAGGCCTGTTTTCACCCGAGCGCCTCAAGCGGATGCGCGAGGCGTTCGATTACGGGATTGCTCACCCCAGCCCGCAGCACGGCTACGCCTTTGCAGGTACGCCGGATGAGCATTTCAACGACTACGGCAACTTCGACAACCGCGATGTACACGTCGCGACGGTCAAGGCGTTGGGACTCGATGAGTTTGTAGCGTCGCTCTGGGATTCCGAGCATGTGTGGTTCATCGGCGAGGAACTCTTCATCAAGAAGGGCGGCAGGGCCGGCCGATCGCCGTGGCACCAGGACACTTCGTACTATCCGTTCAGCGGGGCGCAGTTGCTCAACATCTGGACCTGCTTTGAGAAGATTCCCCGCAAGAATGCGCTGGAGGTCGTACGAGGCTCTCACCTTGGGGCGCAGTACAACGGTACGTCCTACAACGACCCCAACGATCACACCAAACCGCTGTGGGCCAACACCGATTGGCCTCTACTGCCCAACATCGAGGCCGACCGTGTAAAAGACCCGGCGTCGTGGGACGTTGTGTCCTGGGATCTGGAGCCGGGCGATGCGCTGTTGTTCCACTCGGGCTCGCTGCACGGCGGTGCGCCCGTGACCCCGGATTGCCCGGATCGCCATACGCTGGTTTACCGGTTCTACGGCGACAAGCTGTTTTACCGGCCCCTGCCAACCGGAGGATGCAACTACGGCTACGACATCAGCAATCTCAACGATCCGTCGCTGACGCCGGGCGAGCCGTTCCGGGCGCCTTACTGCACGCAGGTGCGGTGAGGCAAGCAAAGTCGTCGCCTCAGCGGCGTGCGCCATCGCCAAGCCCCCTCAAACTAGCGAACGCAGTAAGCCGATGCTATTGAAAACGTACGCTGGTGACGTCTCCTAGATCCTAGCTTTGGTCTCCTCTGGGGTCTTTCGATGCCGTGGCAGCACGGCACCTTTTTTTGTTCGTGCTTTACGGAACGTCGTTGGGGGCGATCCGTCCTTGCGCGATGAGCGCTGTCATCACCATGACCAGTTCGAACGTGCGGTCCTCGCTCACCGATTGGTGCTGTGCATCAAACCTCAGCACCGTGACACCGTCCAGCAGGGCTGTGATGAGCGTTGCGCGAGCCAGGCATTCCCGCGCGGTTGCCGTCGCGTCGACTTCCCGGATGAGGTCGGCCCAGACCACCCGGTAGGCGGCATAGCCGTTTCTCACATGTTCACGCGTGATATCCGAATGCTGGGCCAGCGCCCACATCTCCGACCACAGCTGCTGCACCGCAGGAACACAGGTTTCCTCGAAGTTTTCTGCGGCAATTTCGAGCACGCGCTCCAGTGCCGGTTTGCCGCTCGGTTTGCCGATCTCCGAGTAGCGGTCCAGATAAGCCTGCCCCACCGCCTCCATCGTCGAGCGGAGCAAGTCGTCATGGGTCGGGAAATAGTTCTGAAGCGCCGATGGCAGGGTGCCGAGTTCTCTGGCTACCCGTGCCAGGGTGAAATTTGCATAGCCTTCCGTCGCCAGCAGGTTGGCGGCGATGGAGATGATCTCGTTGATCTTGAGCTCTCTGCGTTTGCCCTGCGCCGTTGGCCTGTAATGGAAGGTGTCTTGAGTCGACTGACGCGCGCGCAATTCCAGTAGGGCCGGCTGCAGATATCCGTCAGATCCAAAAATGCTGACACGGGCATCGCTACCATCGTGCTGTGTGCGTGGACGACGAAGAGGGACCTCGCTTTGCAGCGTTGCTGCTGAAGCACTCACGACCAATTTGACGGCGCGTTTCCCAACACGAGCGAGCTCGACATAGTCTCTTCCGGGGTAATCGCCGTGGGAGGCGAATAGCGTCATGCCGTCCATTTGGGCACCGATCACGGCGGCACGCACCAGACATTCTTCGTGACTCAACGTGGGATGCATTTCCGACAACAACTTCGCAAAGATGCTCCGAAAACGCGCCTGCATATCGTCCAGCAGTTCTGCGACAAAGGCTTCATGCGAAGCGAATGCCCAGATCTCCACCATGAATTTCGGCAGATCGGTTTCGTTGATGTTCTGGAAGATGCGATTGATCAGCGCGGAGCAACGTTGCGCTGCTCCCGTGCCCGGACGACTCGCAATTGCCGCGTAGTCCTCCATGACCTGGCTCATATAGGCCGGGAGCGCCGTGCGCAGCAATTCTTCCGTCGTGCGAAAGTAGTACTGGAGATTTCCATGGGTGATGCCCATGCGATCCGCTACACGGCGTATCGCGAATCCGGCATAGCCGTCTTCTTGAAAGACCTGGCGCGCGGTTTCGATGATCTCGCGAATGCGCTGTTCCCGATTGCGCCGTGTGGATGGGCGCACGGCGGACTTGGCTCCCTCCGAATGGTCAGGGGTTCCTTGCTTGACCGCGCTGTTTGGCACGTTGACTCTCCCGTGGCTTATACAAAAACTTCCGCAAATTATAGGCCTATCCGACGGAATGGGAGAAACGTAGCTGCTTTCTCTCACGTCCTTGTGTGCGAGCGGTAACTGCTTCCTGACGCGCAGCGCTCGCGTGCGTCTTTAACGCGAGTCCCTCGCGGAGGACGTTCCCTGCCAACCTCGCGCTGCGAAACGCTTTCGGTGGTTTGCCGCGCCACACCGTAACTTGCAGCGAGCGAAGCTGAGCCAACTCGACAGCGTTTGCGTCGCGCCCGGTCGGTGTTTTCCCTAACGCGCTCTTCCTTGAATGTAGGCCGTCACGCCGTTAATATTAGGCCGTAATAACGTAAGTCGAGGGCCGGTAATACGCTCATTCAAGGCGGGTGTCGGCCGCAGAATCGGGTGAGGGATTTCATGCGTCGCAGCGCTGGCTGCATGCGCAATGCATTTCGGAAAGTTCTGAACGGCTCCCAACTTGACGGTGAAACAGAAGGGCGGCGCCGCTTCTCTTTCGCCCGGATATGAGAGTCGGCTTCAACTGATGTGCAGCGCACCGTCGCGCATCGATCCACGTTTGATTGACCCAACCCTCAACAGAACAAGTCGCAGGGGACAACCATGGCAAAGCATCCCGTCTTCGTGCGTGGAGGCATGGAAGGCATCGAAGAAGCCGCGCTGGCCGTCCACATCTTGAGTAGGAACTGAGGGAGTCTGAAATGAGTACGAATCTTGAGGACGGCAAAGAGCGAGCCGACCTGGGGAAGTATCGGGCGCTGGGTGGCTGGGTGGAGAAGCCCGACGACATGCAGCATGCGCTCGAGGGCAACGTCAGCGCGGATGTGGTGATTGCCGGTGCCGGTTTTGCAGGTCTTTCCGCGGCGCTGGAGCTCACCAGGCTGGGTGCGAACGTCGTTGTGATTGAGCGGGATTTCGCCGGCTTTGGTGCCAGCGGACGCAACGCAGGCTATCTGGCCGGCGCCATGGCGCTCGAATACGACCTCATGTTCAGGGGCCTCAGCAAGGAGCGGGCGACGCAGATCGTCCGCTACTACGACGACGCTGTCGGCTTCGTGGAAGACAAGCTCAAGGAACACGATATCGACTGCGAGTACGTGCAGTCCGGGTGGATTCGGGCGGGTGTCCATCCGTCGCAGGAAAAGAAGATCCGCGCCGATATGCTGGTCGGTACCGAACACGGCCACAAGTCGGAATTTCTCGATCACGCGCAAATGCGCGCACGCGGGATTCCACCGGCGTTTCTGTTTGGTGAATACACGCCGGCCGGAGGAACGCTCCACCCGGGCAAATACGTCATGGGGCTGCGGCGTGCCGCGCTGCGGGCTCGCGTGAAGCTCTACGAGAACACGCCGCTGCTGTCTTACACCGAAGGGCCGGTCATTCAGGTGAAGACTCCGCGCGGTAGCGTCAGTGCCCCGGTGCTGTTGCTGGCCACCAATGCCTACACCCCGCAGCTCGGTTTGCTTGCAAACAAGGTCGTGCCATTGCGGATCTCGGCAATTGAGACCGAATCGCTGTCCGCAGTGCAGTTGGCCTCGCTGGATTGGCCAAGGCGCGAAGGCATCGTGACGGGCCACTACAGCATGGAGAGCTTCCGGCTGACGGCACGTAACACAATCATCTCCACCGTCAAGCGCATCCACTATCCGTACGGATCAGAAACGCCGAACGTGCCCGCCTACGACCAGTATCGAGCGCTGAGAGCAAACCTCCATGAGCGTTTGCCCACCTTGAAGGACGTCGCATTGCGGCATTGCTGGAGCGGCTACATCAGCACCGCCGGCAACGCGCTTCCCGTGGTCGGCACCACCGGCGCAAACCAGAACATCTACTACACCGCCGGGTGTTCTGGTCATGGTTTGGCCAGTCAATCCATGCTCGGGAACATGCTCGCCCAGAAGATTCGCGGGTCCGAGCCGCCGCTGCTGGCAGCGTTGCGCTACGACACGCCCACGCTGCCGCCAGAGCCGTTCCGCTGGTGTCTCCTCAATGGGGCTCTGGCTGCGGCAAACATATTGGACGATCGATTGAACCGCAAAGTGCGGCACGCGGCAGCCTGAAGGCGAGCGCTTTCACTGCAAAGCAACACGACGCCTTGGGCCGTTTTGCCGCTATTCAGCCCTCAACATCAACGTGAGGTAACACCATGTCCGTCAAGCGTTTCCCCAATTCAGCAGCGCCCTCTGAACTCGCGTCCGTCATTGAAGAAGACGGCGGTGCGATCGTGAAGGGCTTCCTCAGCCCCAGCCTGCTCGAACACCTGAAGAAGGACCTTCTTCCGATGCTCGAAACCACGCCGAATGGGGTGGACGAATACTTTGCCGGTACGCAAACGCGGCGGCTGTCACGTCTGTTTGCCCGCACCGATCATATGGTCGACGTCGCGCTGAACCCGCTGTATCTCGAAACCGCACGCCTCATTCTGCAGAAGCCGATCAAGCTCTGGAGCGGTGAGAACCAGGTCGAGGTGGCCCCCGATATTCAGGTGGGTGTGACGCAGGCTATCCAGATTCGACCTGGTCAGGGCATGCAGCCGTTGCATCGCGACGATTCGGTCTGGCTGTGGCGGCACCCTGGCTACAAGCGGGAAGCTCGCGTGCAGATCATGATCGCCATCACCGATTTCTCCGAAGAGAACGGCGGGACCTTGGTCATCCCGGGCAGCCACAAGTGGGATGACGAACGCATGCCAAAGCAGGAAGAGGCGATCCCGACCTCGATGGAGGCCGGCGATGCACTGATCTTCATCGGTTCGACGTACCACGGCGGTGGTCAGAACCGGAGCAATGCGCCGCGCACGGGGCTGACCATGTCGTATGACCTCGCGATCCTGCGGCAGGAAGAGAACCACTACCTGACGTTGCCCATCGAGCGCGTCAAGCGCTTCCCTGAGGAAATGCAGCGGCTGCTCGGGTGGTCGTGCAGCACGACCTATGCAGGATTTGTCGAGCGCAACGGGGTGATGACCGACCCGCATGCGCTGCTCCAGCAGGACGACTTTGTCGAGGTTGGCCACTTTGACTGACTCCAGTGCATCCGTCCTCCCCATGGAGCGCATGGGGAGGGCTCAGCCGCTTCAAGGGCGGTGCACGCAGCGATGTCACTGGCGCGATGCCAGGGGCGTCGGAGTGCTGTCGCGACAGGATATCGACGACTTTGCGCAATGCATCGCAAGCCAATAGATCACGCAGATTTTTCAAGTTAAGCCCGGGGGCAAGATGGACGACATTGCAAAGAAACACGATGAGGCGCCGGAGGCGGCCGCGCTCACGCGGCGCGGCTTTCTCGGCATGGCCGCATCGGTGACGGCAGCGGCAACGGCGGCGGTACTGCCGAATGTGGCGAGCGCAGTCACTGCAGCAAGCGATAGCCGCGATGTGCTCGAGGTGGCCATCATCGGCGCGGGGCTGGCAGGCCTGACCGCGGCACGTGACCTGAAGCGTGCGGGGTGCGAGTCCTTCGTGGTGCTGGAGGCGCGCGACCGCGTTGGCGGACGGACCCTCAACCACGATCTCGGCAACGGCTACTTCTCGGAAGCGGGTGGCCAATGGATCGGGCCGGGCCAGACCGCGATTGCCAATCTGGCTCGCGAGCTGGGTGTCGGCACCTTCCTGACGCACTGGGAGGGCGATTTAGTGATGCTTGCCGGCAACGCACGCACAACCCTCGCAAACGACGGCGGCTTTGACACGGATCCGAAGCTGCGGCGCGAGCTCGAGGAGATGGCCAGGAGCGTGCCGACCGCCGCACCGTGGACCTCACCGCGTGCTGCCGAGTTCGACGCCATGTCGCTAGCCGACTGGCTGGCAACCAAGCACCTCACACCGGAAGACCAAATCGGCTGGGCGCTTGCCGCGCAGCTGACGACGGGTACTGCACCGGAAAAACTATCGATGCTGCACTATCTGTCCCTGATCAACTCGGCGGATTGCAATTACAGGCAGCTCGAAGCAATCAAGGGCGGTGCACAGGAGAGCCGCATCTCGGGCGGTTCGCAGATCCTGTCGATCAAGATGGCCGAGGCGCTGGGCGACAAGGTGCGCCTGTCGACCCCGGTGCTGCGCATCGAGAACTGGCAGAACGGACCGGTGACCATCCATACCGCGAAGTGCGTGGTTCGCGCGCGCAGTTTGATCGTCGCGCTCTCGCCATCGCTGTGCAACCAGATCGCCTTCGATCCGCCGCTGCCGGAAAAGCGCCGCGAAATGCAGCGCCGCTGGCCTGCCTATGCGCCGATGCGCAAGACGGCGCATGTCTACAAGAAGGCGTTCTGGCGTGACAAGGGCTTGGACGGCATGCTCGTGCAATTGAAGGGGCCGGTCCAATTTGCCTACGACAACTCGCCGGAGGATGTCTCGTTCGGCGTGATCTCGGCCTTTGTGAACAACGGCGTGCTGCCGTCCGACCCCAAGGCTGCCGAAACCGAGCTCTCGCGCATCTATGCCCAGGCGTTTGGCGACGAAGCGCTGCATCCCGTCGCGTACCACGAGCACGACTGGGGCAAGGCTGACAACTGGTCACTGAGCTGCACATCGCCCATCCCTCCGGGCTTTCTCACCAAGTACGGCGACGTGCTGCATCCGCCAATCGGCCGGTTGATCTGGGCGGGTACGGAAACCGCAGAAATCTGGATTACCACCATGGACGGCGCAATACGGTCGGGCCACAAGGCGGCATTGCAAGCGCTTCAGGCCGCGGCTGGGGGGAAAGCATGATGAACACGAATACCACAACGAAATCACGCGGCCGCGGCAAGCGGATTCTGGTACTGGGAGGCGCGCTGCTGTTGGCCGCAGTGGTGGTCGGCGGCGTCATGTACGGGCCGGAGTTCTATGGCCTGCTGCAGTTTGGCAAGCAGCTCGATCAGATCACGCAGGAGGACACGCGTGTCGGCGGTCCATGGCCACGCGTTAGCGAAGTGTGCGTGTCTTGCCATGGTTATGAGGGCAACGCACGCGCCCAGACTTATCCGCGCCTGGCGGGTCAGCCGGAGGCCTACCTCAAGAAGCAGCTCACCGCCTTCGCCAGCGGCGAGCGCAGCAATTCGACTATGACGTCGCTGGCAGCGAGCATGTCGCAACACGAGATCGACGGCTTGGCGGCGCATTTCTCGAAGATGACGCCGTTGCCGAACACGACGTTCCAGGCGGATCCGGCGCGCGTAGCGCGCGGCGAGGCGCTGGTCAAGGCCAACAACTGCGCCGCTTGTCATGGTCAGCAGTTGGAGGGCAAGGACCTGTATCCGCGGTTGGCCGGGCAGGGTTACGGCTATCTGCGCGATCAGTTGAACAACTTCAAGAGCGGTGCGCGCCGCGATGCCACGGGTTCAATGACTGCGGTCGTCGGAGCGCTGTCGCAGCAGGATATCGACGACCTCGCGCACTACATCGCAAGCCGATAAACCACGCAGATTTTTCAAGCTAGGCGGGAAGCAAGATGGACGATTTTGCAAAGAAAGGCGATGAGGCGCCGGAGGCGGCAGCGCTCACGCGGCGTGGCTTTCTCGGCATGGCCGCATCGGTGACAGCTGCGGCGACGGCGGCGGTATTGCCCAAGGTGGCGAGCGCCGCTGTTGCCGCCGGCGATGAGCGCGACGTGCTCGAGGTGGCCATCATCGGTGCCGGGCTGGCCGGCCTGACCGCTGCACGTGACCTGAAGCGTGCGGAGTGCGAATCCTTCGTGGTGCTGGAGGCACGCGACCGTGTTGGCGGACGCACCCTCAACCACGATCTCGGCAAAGGCTACTTCTCGGAATCGGGCGGCCAATGGATCGGGCCGGGTCAGACTGCGGTTGCCGATCTGGCTCGCGAGCTGGGAGTTGGCACGTTTCCAACCTACTGGCAGGGCAAGACCGTGATGCTGGCCGGTGGCGCGCGTGCCGCAGTCGATACCGAGGGCGGCTTCGGCACGGATCCGAAGATTGCACATGAACTCGAGGAGCTGGCTAAGAGCGTGCCGTGCGGCGCGCCGTGGAAATCGCCGCGCGCCGCCGAGTTCGACGCGATGTCGGTCGGCGACTGGCTGGTGAAAAAGAACATCGCAAACGCAGACCAGATCGGTTGGTCGACCGGCTTGGCGATCACGGGTGGCGCCTCGCCGGCGCGACTGTCGCTGCTGCACTGGTTGTCGATGGTCAATTCAGCCGAATGCAACTACGACCGGCTCGAAGCGGTTAAGGACGGCGCGCAAGGCACCCGACTCTCGGGCGGTTCGCAGATTCTGTCGATCAAGATGGCGGAAGCGTTGGGTAACAAGGTCCGACTGTCGAGCCCCGTGCTGCGCATTGAGAACTGGCAGAACGGACCAGTCGCCATTCATACCGCCAATGGTGTGGTCCGTGCGCGTAACGTGATCGTCGCGCTCGCGCCGATGTTGTGCAATCAGATCGCCTTCGACCCGCCGCTGCCGGAGAAACGCCGCGAAATGCAGCGCCGCTGGCCGGCGTTTGCGCCCGGACGCAAGACGACGCACGTCTACAAGAAAGCGTTCTGGCGCGACAAGGGCCTGAACGGCTGGATTTTTCAACCGGGAGGGCCGGTGCTTTGGGCGTACGACAACTCGCCGGAGGATGTCTCGTTCGGCGTGATCAACGCATTCGTGCACATCAGCATGCTGCCGGCCGATCCGAAGGAGGCCGAGGCCCAGCTCTCGCAGATCTATGCCGAGGCGTTTGGCGACGAAGCGCTGCACCCCATCGCATTCCATCAGCGTGATTGGCTCAAGGCAGACAAATGGACGCTGAGCTGCGTGTCGCCGATGCCGCCCGGTTTTCTCACCACGTACGGTGAAGCCCTGCATCCGTCTGTTGGCAAGCTGATCTGGTCGGGCACGGAAACGGCGGAAATCTGGGCGGGTTACATGGACGGTGCGGTGCGTTCCGGCCACAAGGCAGCGTTGCAGGCGCTGCAGGCCGTAGCCGGGGGGAAGGCTTGATGAATACCACAACGAAACCACGCAGCCGCGGCAAGCGGATGCTCATCCTGTCGGGCTGGCTGCTGTTGGCGGCTGCGGTGGTCGGCGGCATCGTCTATGGGCCCGAAGTCTATGGCCTGCTGCGGATAAGCAATGAGGTCGACAAGATCTCGGACAACAACGCACGTGTGAACGGCCCTTGGCCGCGCGCCAGCGATTCTTGCATTTACTGCCACGGCTTCGAAGGCAACGCCGTTACCCAGGCCTATCCGCGCCTGGCGGGGCAGAAGGAGGCCTATCTCAGGAAGCAGCTCAAGGCATTCGCCAGTGGCGAGCGTAGCGACCCGACCATGACGCCATTTGCGCTCAGCCTTTCGGAGCACGAGTTCGAGTCGATGGTGACGCATTTCTCGCAGATGACGCCGCTGCCCAACACGAGCTTCCATGCCGATGCGGCGCGCGTAGCACGCGGCGAGGCGCTGGCCAAAGCCAAGAACTGCGCCGCCTGCCATGGGCAGCAGCTCGAGGGGAAGGACGCGTATCCCCGATTGGCAGGGCAGGGCTACGACTACCTGGTCGATCAGCTCACGAACTTTAAGACCGGTAAGCGCCACGATGCCACCGGCGCGATGGCGGCGATGGCCGGTCCGTTGTCGCAACAGGATATCGAAGACCTCGCGCAATTCATCGCCAGCCGATAAGAAAGGATTGATATTCGTAGATAAGTGCAATGGTGAAGGCATTCATCGACACCACCGGAATTCATCATGGAACCAAAATATTATCTTTATTGCCTCGCTGATTTCACCTTGATCACGACGTCGTTAATCTATGGGATCAAGCTTCTCAAGAAGCGAAACTTCCTGCTCGGGTTCGAGTGGCTGGTTGTGACATTCTCGGCGACGAACTTATTGACCAATGCATTAACCGGCGAACGGATGTTCTTGAACATCTCGCTTTTTTGCGATGCATTTTCCAGAACCGCCGGTGTACCGGTGATCGGGATCGCCGGCATGATGGCTGTGACGCATCGATACAAGCCATCGATGGGCGCTGATGTCATGTATGTGTTGGGCGCGCTGGCGGCAACCGTGGTGGTATGGACAGCAGATTTCATGGTGGGACCAAAGCCTTACTTCTATCTGGTGATGTGGTCTTTGTTCTCGGTTTACGTCGCTTACGTGATCAAGAAATTGCTAAGCGCCGGAGAGAAGCGGATCGCTTTCGGCGTGATCCTGGCGTTGGTATCCGCACAGACGATTGCCAGCATCTATGACTTCTACCATATACCGGGTGACGATGATCACGCGGTCTTCTATACGATTGCGATGCTTGTCTGGGCTTATCAGTCCGTGGTGTTTTATTACGCCTATTGCGCCTTGGAGCGCGCGCAGGCACAGGAATGGAACCTGAATCGGGGTTATGCCCTTGGCGGCTTGGAACGGACTTCGCAGTGATCACGCCGTTCTTGTAGACATTCCTTTTAGAGGCTCCCGGAACGAGTCGGCCATACACTTTTGGAGTGGGTGCCGTGAAGCGTCAAAGCCGCGAGACGTCCGCTAAACGCTGGGTCCGACGCAAGAAAACCCGGCCGCAAGCGCTGGTCTCCGCTGCGTTGGACCTGTTCGTTGTGCGCGGCTGTGCGGCCACGCGGCTGGAAGATGTCGCCGCGGCCGCAGGGGTATCCAAAGGCACCGTCTACCTGTATTTCGCCGGCAAGGAAGATCTGTTCAAGGCAGTGATCCAGGAAAACCTCTTGCCAGTGCTGGCTGAAGGCGAAGTCTTCATTGATACCTTTCAAGGGACCAGCGAGGCGCTGCTGCACGAGATTCTGATGCGCTGGTGGGAGCGAATTGGTGAATCCGCTGCCTCGGGTCGGACCAAACTGCTGATCGCCGAATCGGGCAACTTCCCCGATCTCGTGCAGTACTACAGCGTGGACGTCATAGAGCGCTACGATCGGCTGTTTGCTCGCATCCCGGCGCGCGGCGATTTTCGAGAAACCGACGTGCATCAGATCACGTTGGCTCTGGTCCCACCGATGCTGTTTCTGAAGATGTGGAAGCTCTCCTTCGGCATCTGTGCAGCCAAGGCGCTGGAACCGAAGGTGTTCATCACGCCAGTGCCGATGCGGCGCTGCTCCTGCGCGATCCGTTTCCGGATACGGACAACGCGTTGACGGACATCTTCGACAAGGTCGATGCGGACGAGCGTCAGATATTGCAGTCAGTGAATCGGGCATTAGAGGCGCGTGTGGCGCGGCACCCTGGTTTCGATGCCAACACGCGCACTCCGACCGTACTGCTGGTGGTCGGTGTTGTCATGGCGGGGCTGTCGTTCTTTGAGGCCACTGTCTGAGTGGCCGATCGATGTGTTCGGGGTGCTGCGCTGCGATCAGCGCGGGCGACGCGCGGCATCGGCCGTCGGCTTCCAGTGCAGGACACCGAAGAGCAGCGTCAGCAGCACGCTATCGAACAGCGACCCCTTGTGCAGTGCCACCTGTCTGAAGCAGATGAGCACCTCAAGCACATGCACGCCCAGCAGCACCGCCGCCACGATGCGCAACCAGTGGATGGCGTCCGGCGTTAGCGGCAGCGCCGCCAGGTAACTGCAGACAGCGGTGCCATACACAGCCAGCAGCAGCAACTTGCCGGGGAGGGTGAACACGGTTGAGTCTCCAGAGAGGGATGTGGATTACGTTGATCGGCTCAGCTTGCGGTTCGTGCGGCCTTCGCGGCTTCCTGCTCCTGAAGCTCGCGCCACATGATCTTGCCGGTGCCCGATTTGGGCAATGACTCGACAAATTCAACAATGCGCGGTGCCTTGTAGGCCGCCATGTTCTCGCGGGCCCACGTGATGATGTCGTCTTCGGTCACGGCTTGCGTATGCCGTGCATTGCGCACGACGAACGCCTTCACAGTCTCGCCGCGATGTGTGTCGCGCGCGGCAATCACGCAGACTTCCTGAATCGCCGGGTGGTAGTACATCATGGTCTCGACCTCGGCTGGCCACACCTTGTAGCCCGATGCGTTGATCATCCGCTTCAGGCGATCCGCCATGAAGAAATAGCCATCCTCGTCTTTCCTGGCGAGGTCGCCGGTGCGCAGAAAGCGCTTGCCGTCGATCTCGATGAACGCTTCGCGCGTGGCTTCGGGATTGCGCCAATAGCCTTGCATCAGCTGCGGGCCATGCGTCACGATTTCGCCGGTCTCGCCTTGCGGCAGCTCTTCAAGCGTTTGCGGGTCGACGATGCGGGCGTCGACATCGAAGATCGGAATGCCGAGGCAATTCGACTTCGGCCGGTGCGGCGGGTTGATGTGCGTCGGGGCGATCGTTTCCGACAGGCCGTAGCCTTCGATGTACTCGATGCCGGTCTTGTCATGCAGTTTCTTGGCGACGGCGTCCGGCATCGCCGCGCCGCCGCCGGCCACTACACGCAAGCTCGACAGGTCGTAGTCATCGAGCTTCGGGTTCGATAGGAAATCGACGGCCATGGTGGAGATGGACCACCATTCCGTCACCCGATGGTGTGCGATCGCGCGACCGACTGCATCACGATCCCAGCGCGGCAGCACGACGACGG
Organism: Ralstonia sp. 110700041-2; assembly: GCF_056280165.1. NCBI lineage: Bacteria > Pseudomonadati > Pseudomonadota > Betaproteobacteria > Burkholderiales > Burkholderiaceae > Ralstonia > Ralstonia sp. 110700041-2. Next base: position 109,384 of record NZ_JBSFAI010000020.1, read on the forward strand.
TTGCGCCGCTGAACAGCGGCGCGTTCAGCCCACTCTGCATGCCGGTCACATGGAACAGCGGCAGTACCGACAGCAGGATCGAGTTCTGCGTGCCGCTCGCCCAGTTGACCACGCCGAGCGCGGTGCACATGACGCTGCGGTGTGTGTGCATGCAGCCCTTCGGCTTGCCCGTCGTGCCCGACGTATACGGCATCACGCAGAGATCGTCCGGCCCTGCGGTCAGTGGCCCTGGCGCAACGCGCGCATCCAGCATGTCGTTCCAATGCGTGACGCCAATGTGGTCACCGCCGCTGATATGGCGTGGCGCACTGACGAACTCCGGCGGCGTGATGCTGGATGGCTGCTTCAGGTAATCGCTGTACGTCGCGACGATGGTGTGCGCAAGCTGTCCATCAGCATCGCCGACGAGCGGCGCGATGCGTTCGTACAAATTCTGCGCGACGAAGGCCGTGCGCGCGCCGCCGTCCTCTACGTAGTGACGCAGTTCATCCGTCATGTTCATCGGGTTGACGGGCACAACGACGGCGTTGGCGCGCAGGATGCCGTAATAGGCGAGCATCCATTGCGGGCTGTTCTGCATGTACAGCAGCACGCGGTCTCCGGCCTTCACGTCGCAGTGTTGCTGCAGATAGCCGGCAATCCTTTCGGTCTCGTCCTTGAACTGCGCAAACGTGATGGGCGTGTCGTAGAAGACGATGAACGGCTTGTCTGGATAGCGGGCTGCCGAAACCTCGGCGTTGAAGTACAGATTGGTCGCGGGCAGCGTCAGATGACGGGGAAGGTGCGCTGGCCAATGCGGAGAGGTTTCCGGGGGCATGTTTCGACTCCAAACTTCACGTGGGTAGTAGACAGGGTGTTAAGCCCGGACCGCAGTCGGCGCCGCGAGCGTCGGCGCGCGACGCAGCAACTGCCAGCCAAATACCAGCATCCAGAGCGGCAGGGCCAGGACGCCGACGGTTTCGCCCGCATCCGTGACTGCAGCAAGGCTAGGGAAGAAGCCGAACACGAAAAAGACGCCGAAGCCCCAGCCGACGATATGAAGAAGGAACGATCCGCGCCAGCCCGCCTTCTTGAGCATTCTGGCGGCGATCGATGTCCAGAAGAACACGAGCGGGCCTTCCACCCACCAGAACCCGTTTTGCGTGGCATTGGCAATGGCGGTCCACACGGCGCCAGCTGCAACCTTCGCCCCGTCGTCCCCGCTGGCATACACATGCGCGAGCGGATGGATGGTCGACAACTGGAGCACCGCTCCGGCGATGCCGCAGACGATATAGACCGCAACAGCAATGGCGATCATCTCGCGCAGCGCCCCAAGCTCTTCTCGGAACGTGTGCAGGAAGTAGCCGCCGATGGCCACGAACGGCAGATAGAAGCCCAGCACGTCAGCCAGCATCCACCAGCGGAACAGGTCACGCCCTTCGGCAGACAACGCCAGCATTGCCGGGCCGTGGGGCACCATTTCGATGTCTCCGCCCGTGACGACCACCGAAAGACCGAGGGTGGTGCAAGCCGCGAGACCGCCAAAGATGGCGCTCCAGGCCGTGAACCTGGCTACGTTATACGAGTTCATATGCATCAATCTCCAGGGATGCCTCAGGTGGTTGCATGACGGGTTTCTTGGTGATGGATCGCGGACTGCGCTACGGCGGCTTCCGCTTCTTCGCGCGTGCCGGACGCGACGCGGCTGACACCGCGGATCAGATCGACAGCCTTCTCACCGATCATGATGGTGGGCGCATTGGTGTTGCCGCCGATCAGCGTCGGCATGATCGACGCATCGACAACACGCAATCCTTCCAGGCCGTGCACGCGCAACTGCGAGTCGACCACGGCCATCTCGTCCTGGCCCATGCGGCAGGTGCCGACAGGGTGATAGACGGTATCGGTGCGCTGCCGCAGGATTGCGCGGATGTCTTCGTCGGTCTTCACGTGCGAGGTGAAGAGGTCGCGTGTGGCCCACTTGGCGAGTGCGGGCGTCTGCATGAGCCCGCGCGTGATCTTGAAGCCGGCCACCATGTCTTCGACATCACGCGGGTCATCGAAGAAGGCCGGGTCGATGAGCGGTGCGGCGAGCGGATCGTTGCTGCGCAGCGTGACCGCGCCCCGGCTGCGCGGACGCAGCAGGCAGACGTGGCACGAGAACCCATGGCCCAGGCGCATGCGCCGCGCGTGGTTGTCCACCATCGCCACCACGAAATGCAGCTGTATGTCGGGTGCCTCAAGCTCGGGGCGTGTCTTCAGGAAGCCACCACCTTCGGCGAAGTTCGTTGTCAGCATGCCGCGCCGCTCGCGGCGGAAACGCAGGATCTCGCCCAGCATGCGCACACCGCCGCCAAGTGAGACGCCAATTGTGTCGAGACTGCGTGCGCTGTAGCCGAAGACGAAGTCGGGATGGTCCTGCAGATTGCGTCCCACGCCCGGCAGATGCTGCACGGCCTGGATGCCAAGGCGTGCAAGTTCCTGTGCCGGCCCCACGCCAGACAGCATCAGCAACTGCGGCGTCTGGAGCGCACCTGCAGCCAGCACCACTTCGCGCCGCGCGCGCAGTGTGCGTACCGTGCCGTTCTGCAGCACCTCCACGCCAACGGCGCGCCTGCCTTCGAACAGGATGCGACGGACTTGCGCGTGCGTTTCGACCGTAAGATTGGCGCGTTGGCCGATGTGCGGGTGCAGATAGGCACGCGCCGCGCTCCACCGCTCGCCCTGCTTCTGGGTGACCTGGTAGATGCCGATGCCTTCCTGTTGCGGGCCGTTGAAGTCGTCCGTGAGCGGCAAGCCCGCCTGGCGCGCAGCTTCAAGGTAGCGTGCCTGGAAGGGATTGTCGGTGCGCAGGTCGCTCACGTTGAGCGGGCCGTTGCGGCCGTGCCAGGCGTTGTCGAAGCGCTCGTTGTGCTCGCTGAGGCGGAAGTAGGGCAGCACGTCGTCATACGACCAGCCGCCGTTGCCCAGCGACGCCCAGTGATCGTAATCGCTGCGGTGGCCGCGGATGTAGACCATCGCGTTGATGGCGGAGGAACCGCCCAACATCTTGCCGCGAGGCTGGTAGCCGATGCGCCCGCCAAGCCCGGCCTGCGGCACGGTATCGAATGCCCAGTTATTGAGGCGGGTTGGCACCATGGCGACCGCACCCGCCGGGACCTTGACCATCATGCCGTCGCCATGCCCCCCCGCCTCGAGCACGCAAACCGAGACGTTCGGGTCTTCGGACAACCGGCCCGCGACCACGCAGCCGCCCGAGCCGCCGCCGACGATGATGTAATCGAACTGTTGATTCATGATGTTTCTCTCGACAAGCAACGGACGGGATCAGGCAATGCGCGACAGCACGCGCAGCAGCCAGTTGAAGGTATGGCCGTAGGGCGGGTGGAACAGCGCAGTGCCATTCCAGCGGGTCTGATGAAAGACCGGCTTGCGCTTGCTGAAGGTATCGAAGCCCCACTTGCCGTGGTAGGCGCCCATGCCGCTGGGGCCGACGCCGCCGAACGGCTGGCTCTCCTGTGCCAGATGCCACAGGCAATCGTTGATCGTCACACCGCCCGATACGGTTTCGCGCAGTGCGCGGTTGCAGCGCGATGCATCGTCACCAAACCAGTACAGCGCGAGCGGGCGGGCGTTGCGCTGGACATACGCCAGCGCATCGTCGAGGTTTGCGTATTCGACAATGGGCAGCACGGGGCCAAAGATCTCTTCACGCATGAGCCGCGTGGCGGCGGGTGCGCCAATCACGAGCGTGGGCGGGAGCTTGCGTGATGCCGCGTTGAACACTTCGCCAGCCGGGTTGACCTCGATCACACGTGCGCCTGCGGTGCGCGCCTCGCGGACCATCTCTGCCAGGCGCGCACGGTGGCGTTCGCTGATGATCGCGGTGTAGTCGGGGTTGGCAGTCAGATTCGGATAGAGCTTCGTGATGGCCCGCTCCAGATGCGATGCGACGTTTTCCGCCGTACCTGTCGGCACGAGCAGGTAATCCGGCGCGACGCAGGTTTGCCCTGCGTTCAACAGCTTGCCGAATGCGATGCGTTGCGCCGCAACAGCGACATTGCACGACACATCAAGAATGGCTGGCGATTTGCCTCCGAGTTCCAGCGTCACCGGCGTCAGATTGGCCGCCGCCGCTTGCGCCACGTCACGCCCGACCTGCGTGGAACCGGTGAAGAACAGGTGATCGAACGGCAGGCTGGCAAAGGCCTTGCCGAGTTCGACATCGCCGATGGCGACATCGAGCTCATCCGGGTTGAATATCTCGCGCGCCATCGAAGCGAGCAACGCTGACAGCCGAGGCGTGAGCTCCGACGGCTTGATCAACACCCGGTTGCCTGCCGCAAGCGCCGCAAGCGCTGGCCCCAACGACAGTTGCAGCGGATAGTTCCACGGCGCAATGATGCCCACCACACCCAGCGGCTGCGGCATGAGCCGGTTGTAGCCGGGGCGGAAATGCAATGCGGTCGGCACGCGTTGCGTGCGCATCCACTGCTTCAGGTGGCGCCGCGCATGACGGATGCCCGCGCGCACGACAAACACTTCGGCAAGCCGGGTTTCATGCGCCGAGCGGCCTTGAAAGTCGGCGTCGATGGCACGCACGATGTCCGGCTCGTGCGAGTCGAGCCAGGCCGCGAGCCGATCGAGACGCGACAGGCGCGTGGCCAGTGTCGGGTCGGGGTCCAGCGCGAAAGCCTGTCGCTGGCGTTCAAAGCTGGCGACAAGCTCGGTGGGGGAGCCTTGCAGCATGGTGTCTCCTATGCGTTCTCGGTAGCGAGATCACAGCAACGGCTGTTCTTGTTTTGGTTGTGCGTGGATGCGTACCGGCGAGGTGGTCGCCGCACGCCGGAACGTACTCAGGCGGAATGCCTGCTGGCGTTCATCTGTTCGGCTGCGGAAGCTGCCGTATTGCGTTTCGCATGTCCGGCGATCAGGTCGACCAGCAGCGGTACGACACCTTCCGAGATGTCGTGGCCCATGCCGCGGATGATGACCATCTCCGCATTGGGGATGGCAGCCGCAGTCGCGGTACCCCCGCTGGTTGCCACCATCAGATCCCGATCGCCGTGCACCACCAGCGTTGGCACCCGGATACGGCGGACTTCTGCCGTCCTGTCGCCCGACTTCATGATGGCCTCCAGCTGGCGTGCCATGCCTTCGGCATCCTTCGCCTGCTGGCCGCGGTCCCACGCGTCGGCGGCGTAGGCGCGTCGCGCGGCGTCGTTCACGGGGTACGTCTGCGTGCCGATGTGGGCCATGGCCGCGCTGTAACGCTGCACGGCTTCGTCGCGCGTGCGTGCGGGCGGCTTGATCAGCATCAGCATGCTGGACATGGCCAGTTGGCCGACCTTTCGCGAGCCAGTGCTGGAGAAGATCGAGGTGAGCGACAGCGTGCGCTGCGGATGGCGGCCAGCGATGATCTGCGCGATCATGCCGCCCATCGACATCCCCACGATATGGGCGCGCGCCACACGCAGATGGTCGAGCAGGCCAACCGTATCGGCGGCCATGTCTTCGAGGTCATAGGCCGAAGGCTTCGGCAACCACAGGAATTGCCGCAGTAAGCCGGGCGGCTTCTGCGGGATGCGCGAGGAGCGGCCAACGTCGCGGTTGTCGAAGACGATGACGCGAAAGCCGCGTTGCACTAGGCTGTCGATCATGTTGGCGGGCCACGACGTCAGTTGCAAGCTTAGGCCCGCGATCAGCAGCAGGGGCTCTCCGCTCTCGGGGCCGTACGTGCGGTAGCAAAGGCGGACACCGGTCGGCGCGTCGCAGAACAGATCGCGCGCTTCGTCCATGGCGTGGATCGACATGATCAGGCTCCCACTGCTTGCTTCGCCTGCGAGCGCGCCGTGCTGCTCGCTTGGCGGGCATGCTCGAAACGCAGGAACGGGCTTTCGACCGGGCTGTCCCCCAGGTTGGCGACGTCGACGATGTAGTCCTCCGACATGATCCAGGGCGATTCCACGCCCTGGCATGGCATGCTCTGGACGGCGCGCTTGACGTAGCCGGAGCCGAGTTTGAGCAGCGGAAGCTTGGGCATGTCAGCGTCCGGGGTCTCCGGCACGCAGATCGCGGCGCCGGTGCGATCCATGTGGTCGAGCATGCGGCAGAAGTGTTGTGCCAGCAGCCCCAGCTTGAGCGTCCACGACGAGTTCGTGTAGCCGATGGAGAAGACGTAGTTCGGCACACCGCTAAGCATCATGCCCTTGAAGGTCACGGTGCTGTGCAGATCGACGGGCTCGCCGTCGACGATCAGCTTGATGCCGCCGAACAGGCGAATGTTGAGCCCGGTGGCCGTCACAACGATATCAGCGGGCAACTCCTGCCCCGATTCCAGCAGGATGCCGGTCTGCGTGAATGTCTTGATGTGGTCCGTCACCACAGACGCCTGGCCTTGGCGGATGGCCTTGAACAGATCGCCATCGGGCACCGCGCACAAACGCTGATCCCACGGGTCGTAGGGCGGGTTGAAGTGCACGTCGATCGGATAGCCCTTCGGCAACTGGCGCTTGTTGAGGAAGCGGATGAGACGCCGCGCGAATTTTGGCCGCTTCTTGCACAGGTACCAGATGCCGCGCGAAATGGCGATGTTCTTGCGGCGCACGAGCGCGTAGGCCCACGCGTGCGGTATCACCTTGCGCAGCGTGTTGGCGATGATGTCTTCCGAGGGCAGGCTCACGACATAGGTGGGCGTGCGCTGGAGCATCGTCACATGCTTGGCCTTGTCCGCCATGGCCGGCAACAGCGTGACGGCAGTGGCGCCGCTGCCGATCACCACGACACGTTTACCCGTGTAGTCGAGGTCTTCCGGCCAATGCTGCGGGTGCACGGTGCGGCCCTGGAAGCGTTCGATGCCTTCCAGCTTGGGGGTGAAGCCCTCATCGTGGTGGAAGTAGCCAGCGGCACTGAACAGCCATTTGGCCAGCATCGTTTTGCGTTCGCCCGTATCCGTGCGCTCGATCTCGACCGTCCACAGGGCTTGAGCGCTGGACCACGATGCTTGAATCACCTTGTGCTGCAGGCGGATGTGGCGATTGATCCCGTACTCGGCGGCGGTCTCGCGCAGGTAGGACAGGATATCCGCCGCCCCTGCAATCGACTTCTTGTACGGCCATGGCTTGAACTCGTAGCCATAGGTGTGCATGTCCGAGTCGGAGCGGATGCCGGGATAGCGGAACAAGTCCCATGTGCCGCCGGTGACAGCGCGCGATTCCAGGATGACGTAGGTGGTGCCCGGGCGCTCCGTCTCCAGATAACGCGCAACACCGATGCCAGACAGGCCGGCGCCTACGATGAGGACATCCACATGCTCTGTGGGCGGAAGGTGATGTACGGTCACAGCGTGTCTCCAGATTGGGTCGAGGTGCCCAGGGGTGGGGAGCAATTTTGTTGGCAGCGCCGTGGTCAGCCCCGAGGTTTTCGGCCCGCGTTCCGAACCCTGCGTCGCTGCCACACCCAGGCCCCGCCCAAAAAATGCCACCTAAAGCACGTTTTATCGGCCTACAGTTGGCGTTATAACGGCCAAATATTAGCGTTTCATTGGCCTAAATTCAAGCCGGCGCGGGGTAGGGAAAACACCCAGCCGATCGGGCGCAAAGGATATGCATGCCGTCTAGTCTGTGTGCGGGAATACACGCGCCACGAAAAGGCGCCGCTATGCCGCTGAAGCCGATCCCGCCCTTCCGTCCATCCTGGCCGCTGCGCGTCAAAGTTGTCAGGTTGGTAGGGGTCATCGGGCTCGCTACGGGCTCCCACTGGGGAAGCAACCTCCAGCAGCACGTCGATCCACTCGGTGGCAAGCGGTGGTCAAACCAGATTCGTACTGGTGGGCGGCTCGTGCTGAAGCCGTATCCGGGGAAGGAGGCCTCGCAATACGATGCTAGGGGGCTAGCGCTAGAAGGTGTAAAGGAGACAGCTTTGCCATGCAGGCAGATCTGGAAGTGCTGCGGAATTTGCGCATCGCGCGAGTGACAGCTGACAAAACGCACTCTGTTCGTCTGGTGGATATTCCCCAGCCATTTCGTGCTGAGTTTCGCGCATGGATGTTTTTGGGCCGGCGCCCAGGAATTGAAGGAGAGGGCTGGTGGCCGCCATTCTCGTGCTGTTGTCGACATGCCTCTCCTAGTGTGCAGGCGATACCTGACAGCGCGCGCAGTGGTTCTGATTGGCCGGGTTCCGGCGGCGATGGCATGGTGCATCACGCCAAGCCCGTAAAGTTGACTTTGTAAGGCGTTTAGCGTCGGGAGTGTCCCGCTCGGGCCTTGGCTGTGACGGTGATGCGGTTTTAGGGAGCGACCGGTTATTGCACGGCTAGTGCGGCCAGCGGGACCGAGTAGCGGGTATCCGTACGCTGCGCCGTGGCATTCAGGACGCGGCTCGTCGCCGCCATTACAGGAAGATCGCTAAGAATAAAAAACGCCTGCTGGATGCAGGCGTCTCGAAGCGAGAGGTGTTGGATTTGCTGATGTGTTGCCGGTCACGCAATTGCCGGTTTCGTGCCTGTCTGGATTGCACGCAGCGCCTGTTGTAGACGTAGCCAAATCCGGCGGCGATTTAACATAACACAAATTCTGCGTCATTCGCCTCTATGGGCTAAGTCCGCTCAACGCAAGGTCAGGCTATCGAGCGCCGACCCCGCTTCGTGGCATTGAGCGGTTTCTTAAAAGACAGCGTGTCTTCTATCCGCTGACGCAGCTTTTTGTCTTTGATCGTCTCCAGAGCGCACAGCGCTAACCCTCGTCCTACAGGGACTTTCGCTAGTTCGCACAGCTTCACTATCGAGTCTGCACCCACGTGGGCGCGGGTCCGCCACGTGGTTACAACGCTCTGTTTGCAGCCCATTTGCGCTGCGACCCAGTAGTCGCTATTGGTTCCCTTTGCTTGATCGAGAATATCTATTGTACTTCTCATGATGAGAACTCCTAGAATCGGCCCTGTGCTTCTCAACATGAGAAGTACTCAGGCCCAGTAGTTATCGGCCTGTTAACGATACCCGCCCTTTGAGGCATTTGAAAAGTAAACCGGCCGCTGAGCCACTGGGAGTTCACATCATGAGCAAGTACAAGGCACAACTGATCACGATCAATAGCCAAGATTGGGCCTTCGATGGCAAGACCGGCACGCGTCTCCGTTCGTCGCGGCCAGCGTGACAGCGTTGGACCCCGAGTATCCAAACTGCGTATTGAACGGCAACGCATAGCCGGCACTCTGCAGTTCGGTGACGAGGCTACGCGGCTGTACCGTGTTCTCATCAAGGAAGTACCCACCCTGCCCCAGATCCTGAATAAAGGCAGCTCCCGACTTGCCGACGGTCGCAGTCGTCAGGCCTGTAGCCTGGGCCGTAGCAAAGAGGCTCTTCACCAGAAGCAGCTGCCCTCCGTAGTAATTGTTCAGAGTGGTCAGGACTTGGTAGTCCTCGGTGAAGATCGGGTCGACATAGTCTGCCGATGCAGCCGCAGTTTTGGTGCCATTCGGCGTCCCGAGGTTGCCCGCGGGAATGCTGTTCGTCGCTCCCTGCGGCGGCGTCCAGAAGGTGTTGCCATAGAACCCGCTGGTCTTCGGGAACGCGCCTGTCGCAAAGGACGAGCCGTTCATCATCGTGAAGGTCGGGTACGTCGAATGGTTGTCGCTGAAGTTGACACCCGCCTGGCGTAATGCATACAGATTTGGTGTATCGGTTGCATTGACTGAGTCGGGGCGCAGCCCGTCCCAGACCATGACGATTGTTCGCGTTGGCTGGCTCTGCGCAGCAGAGGTGCCAATGCTCAATACTGAGTCGCCACCGCATGCGGCGACGAGAACGCTTCCAGCCAAGGCGGCTGCCAAGCCGTACATGTGTTTCATGTTCAATCCCCTGGAACCAACATTTGGTACTGGCACCGGAGACTAGATTTGATACATGACGGAACTGTGACGTCGCACAGAAGCTGCCGCGAAAGCAGTTGGCGTTGTCGAGTATGAGTTGGTTTCGGCGTGAGGGCGGCGCAAAGACCAAGATGACCTTATGCGGACCCTACTCGGAAATTGGAGCTACCCAGAAATGACGATCTCGAGCGCAGCGGCACATCCTCAAGGCATCGTCTGCGACCCAGTCGCTCGGAACAGCCCATCGCGCTCATGAAATACGACGCATAACGGCGTCCACGACATTCAGAGCCCGAGCAATCCCGCTAGGCATGCAACGTTCCGAGCAAGATGCCGACGCATTCTCGACTCATTGACCAGCATTACCGCTCCTTGCTGGACAGTCCTCTGTTCGCAGTCGCCCCAGCGTATTAACCTAGATGCGCAATGAGGAGGACTTGTGAAAAGGCTCTATAAGTCATTGGCCCCCAGACATTACCGAAGCGGCGAAGCGGCAAAACTGGCTCGCATGTCGGCATCCACCTTGCGCATTTGGGAACGCAAATACGCTGTCGTCGCGCCGCCGAAAAGTGCATCGGGCCAACGTCTCTACACAGAGGAAGACATAGAGCGCTTGCGCCTGATCAGAGGTCTTGTCGATTGCGGCCACGCTATCGGTGCGGTTGCGAGTCTCAACGTGGAGTCTCTAAGGGCTCTCGTGCGATCGTCTGGAACCGTTCATGCGGCAAAGGTCGAGCCTATTTCGCTTTTGATGGTAGGGCCAGTGCCGATTGCTATCTCCAATTCGGCCTCAGCTAGCATGCATGTTTGCGGACATCCCGGATCGCTTGAAGAAGCGTTTCGGGACGCGCGAGCAGGATTGAGGGCGGATGCGTTGCTTGTCGCCGTTCCTTCGCTCACGGAGGACACCATCCTACGCATTGTGGCGCTGGCGGAAGCGGCGCACGCGAAAGCGATCAGCGTGATCTTCACATCGGGCACACCCCGCGCAATTGAACGGGCGAGCCTCGGTGGCTTGCGTGTAGTGCCACAATCCGATGCTGAAGTCAGGCCGGAGTCGCTGATCGCAGAGCTGGTCGATTGGGCTACGGCCCTCCGCCAGGCAGACATTTTGAACGCGGACACGCGCTCGCGCGCGGCGCGTCGCTTCGACGACAAGGCGCTCGCTGCTTTCGCGGGGCTGACTTCAACGATCCAGTGCGAGTGCCCACGGCACTTGGCCGAACTCGTAATCCAACTCAGTGCGTTCCAACGTTACAGCGATGCGTGCCTATCCCGCTCGCCTCGCGATGCGTTGTTGCATCGCCGTCTCGGTAACGTCGCAAATCGTGCGGTGCAGTTGCTTGAGACCGCCCTGGCTGAGGTCGTGCGTCACGAAGACCTGCTCAACAGTGCCAAGCGCTAACTCGCTCCGGCGCGACACGCGATGGTGACCGTGATGCGGTTTGAGCGGAATTTAGTCAGGCCACGACCGTTGTGCATTCTCTGTTCGGTTGGGAACATATCAGGAAGTGATGATGGGATTTGTATGGATTACTGGAGCTAGCGGCGCTGTGGGCTCCGCCCTGGCGCGTCGCTTGAACAGCTCAGGCATTCCGCTGGTACTCACAGCGCGAGACCAGAAGAAGTTAGAACAGCTCGCTGACGCGCTCCAGCCGGCCTCGGTTCTTGTCTGCCCGGCCGACGTCACAGACCGCAGTAGCGCTCAGCTTGCTATTGAAGCCGGTGTCACCCGATTCGGCGCGCCGGCAGGCCTCGCACACTGCGTCGGATCGATCATCGTCAAGCCGCTCCATTTGACTTCAGAGGACGATCTCAAGCAGGCGCTCGATGCGAATTTCTTTTCGGCGTGGAATGCGTTGCGCTTGTTTGTGCAACAAGCCGTTCACCACAAAGTGCACGCAAGCGCGGTCTTAATCGGCTCGGTTGCCGCCACTGCCGGCTTCCCGAATCACGAGGCAATTGCCAGCGCGAAGGCAGCCGTCGCGGCGCTTGCGCAGTCAGCAGCTGCAACGTATGCAGATCGCAATATCCGCGTGAACTGCATTCACCCGGGGCTGACCTCGTCAGCAATGTCATCTCGACTGACAAGTGTTCCAACAGTTGCGGAGCGGCTTGCAAAGGCAAATCCGCTGGGCAGGCTCGGACAAGGAGACGATACCGCGGCGCTTGCGGAATTCCTGCTCAGCCCTTCAGCATCCTGGATCACCGGCCAACAGATCGGCGTGGACGGTGGCCACGGGCGATTGGTCACACCACCAAAGTCATGAGTACGCATACGACAAGCGTACGCGGCTTGGCAGTCCTACTCGGGATCAGCGGCCTCATACCGTTTATCGTGCTGACCGGGCTATGTCTGGGGGACACATCGAGCCGCGGTGAATACCAACGCTCGCTGCTGGTGTACGCGACGTCCATTACGTCGTTCGTAGGTGCAGTGCACTGGGGTCTCGCCCTTCGCGCGGAAACCGCAACGCGAATGCACACCTTGCAGCTTGCCTGGAGCATTGTTCCATCGCTCGCGGCATGGGCCGTGGCAGTCAGCAGCGAGCCGCCCGCCGCTCTTGTCAGGATGGCAATCGTGTTGGCTATCTGCTGGTTGACGGATGCAGGGTTTGCGCGTGGCGGAGCAATACCGGCCTGGTATTTTCGGTTACGCAGCGTACTGACCCTTGTAGCAACGGCGTCGCTAGCGCTTTCGGGTTTTGCAAGCGCGCGCTAAGCCCGAGGGCCGTGCACTACGGGGATAGGATGTTGCGTCGAACTAAACAATCTCATCTGCTCAGGAATCTGTTTGAAGTCTGTTTGGAGGACCACGTGGCAATCGATTCAAAAAACGGAGCGGTCATCTACAGGAACATCGGTTTGGGCGACATCGCCCGCTACCGCTTGCCCTGGGCCGGTAAGGTGTCCATCCTGCACCGTGCCAGCGGTGCGCTGATGTT
>NZ_JBSFAI010000021.1:0-116547 GCF_056280165.1 Ralstonia sp. 110700041-2
CGGCCTCATCTGGCCTTGAAATACAAAACGCCCGATGCGGTGCATCGGGCGCTCGGAGACTGAGCACAGTGTCAACCTATGGCAGGACTTGACACCGCTGACAGGGGTGTCAGTGCGGCGGCAACGGGGTGCCCACGATGGTCTGCGTCAGATGCAGCTTTTCCCGCAGCAGCGGCATGGCGGCCTGAGCAGCCTGCTCGCCCGCGAGAATCGCCTCGTTGCGCGCGGTAAAGTCGCTGCCCTTCACAAACGGCAGCGACGGTGTGATGACCACATCGGCCTGGGCCAGCTCGGTCTTGCTGATGCTCTGACCCATGATGGCTGTCGTCTGCAGCAGCATGCTCGCCTGTCCCGACACAGCCTGGTTGGCAGGGTCTGCCGAGATGTTCACTGCAATCACGAACGTCGCGCCCATCTGCTTGACGTAGGTAACCGGCACTGGCGCCACCAAGCCGCCGTCCACATATTGGCGACCGCTGATCGTTACCGGCTGGAACACGCCCGGGATACTGCAGGACGCACGCACCGCCTGACCGGTATTGCCGCGCCGGAACAGGATCGGCTTGCCGCTCGCCAGGTCCGTCGCAACGATGCCGAGTGGAATGCGCATCTGCTCGATCGTCTTCTGCTTGACCAGCCGGTTGATGTATTTCTCCAGCGCCTCGCCCTTGAGCCAGCCGCCGAAGCGCGTGCCGAAGGGCAGCGCCCAATCGGCGATCATGGCCTCGTCCATCTTGAGCGCCATGCGGTTCATCTCCAGCCCCGACATGCCCGACGCGTAGATCGCCGCTACCACGCTACCCGCGCTCGTGCCGGTGATGAAGTCGATCTGAATGCCTTGGGCTTCCAGCATCTTGATGACGCCGATGTGCGCAAAACCGCGCGCGGCACCTCCGCCCAGTGCCAACCCGATCCGCACGGGCTGTGTGGCTGGTTGAGTCGTGGGCGGCAGCACGGCCGTGGCGGGGGTGACGGGCGTTTCGGTTTTGCCGGACGAGAAACCCGTCACGGTGCAGGCGGAGAGCACGGAGGCGCCGGCGGCACCCAGGAAAAGGCGGCGTTGCATGAGTGAGTTGGGGCGGTTGGTATGCCGCGCAGTTGTGTTCAGTCGTGACCGAGCGCACTGCGGCCGGCCGCCATTGTGCCAAAGTTCAGCGACAGGGTCGGCCAGACACGTGCAGGACGGTTGCTATAATTTCAGTTTTGATAGAGGCCGCTCAGGATCCGCGCTCAGGGTTCGATCACGCGGCCTTATTCGTTCAGCCATTCCTATGACACAGCGCGTCCGTACTCGTTTCGCTCCCAGCCCCACCGGCTTCATCCACCTCGGCAACATCCGCTCGGCACTCTATCCGTGGGCCTTCGCACGCAAGATGAAGGGAGACTTCATCCTGCGCATCGAAGACACCGACGTGGAGCGCTCCAGCCAGGAAGCCGTCGACGTGATCCTGGAAGCGATGGATTGGCTCGACATGGACATCGACGAAGGCCCGTTCTACCAGATGCAGCGCATGGACCGGTACCGCGCCGTGGTTGCTCAGATGGTGCAGCAGGAACTCGCCTACCCGTGCTACATGAGCACCGAAGAACTCGACGCCCTGCGCGAAGCGCAACGCGAGCGCGGCGAGAAGCCCCGCTACGACGGCACCTGGCGCCCCGCACCCGGCAAGATTCTGCCGCCGCCGCCGGCCGGCGTGCAGCCAGTGATTCGCTTCAAGAACCCCATCGGCGGGAGTGTCGTGTGGGACGACGCCGTGAAGGGCCGCATCGAAATCTCCAACGATGAACTCGACGATCTCGTGATCGCGCGCCCGGACGGCACGCCTACGTATAACTTCTGTGTGGTCGTCGACGACATGGATATGCAGATCACGCATGTGATCCGCGGCGACGACCACGTCAACAACACGCCCCGGCAGATCAACATCCTGCGCGCGCTGGGCGGTACGCCGCCGGTCTACGCACACCTGCCGACTGTGCTAAACGAGCAGGGCGAGAAGATGAGCAAGCGCCACGGTGCCATGGCTGTCACGGGCTATCGTGATGCGGGCTATCTGCCAGAAGCCATCGTCAACTACCTCGCCCGTCTGGGCTGGGCGCATGGCGACGCCGAGATCTTTTCGCGCGAGCAGTTCATCGAGTGGTTCGACCTCGAGCACCTGGGCAAGTCGCCGGCGCAATACAACCCTGAGAAGCTTGCCTGGTTGAACAACCACTACATCAAGCAGGCTGACAATGTGCGCCTGGCGGGGCTGGTGAAACCGTTCATCGAGGCGCTGGGTGGCAAGGTGGATGGCGGCCCTGTGCTGGCTGACGTGGTTGCGCTCGTGAAGGATCGCGCCAACACGCTGCGTGAAGTCGCCCAGACAGCGCTGCTGTTCTATCGCTCGGATCTGGCTGTCGAGCCGGAGCTCGCTGCGCAGCACCTGACCGACGACGTGCGTCCTGGCATTGCGGCGCTGGCTGAGAAGCTCGGGGCGCTGCCCGAGTGGAAGCGCGAGGCCATCGGCGCAGTCTTCAAGGAAGTTCTGGCGGCCCACGGCTGGAAGATGCCCAAGCTGGCGATGCCGGTGCGCCTGCTGGTGGCAGGGCAACTGCAAACGCCGTCGATTGATGCGGTGCTGGAGTTGTTCGGTCGCGACGTCGTTCTGCATCGTCTGGCGGCGTGACGTGTGCAGCGCAAAAATTTTTGCGAAAGGGTATTGCCAAGCGCCAAATACTTCCCCTATACTCTTGTTTTCGCTGCAACACGAAGCGAAATGCAGTAAGAAGCAAGCAGTAAAAGGCAGTACCTCGGGGCTATAGCTCAGCTGGGAGAGCGCTTGCATGGCATGCAAGAGGTCAGCGGTTCGATCCCGCTTAGCTCCACCAAAATGCCGGAAGATTCGATTCAAAAAATAAATTTGAAAAGAGGCTTCCAAAACGCAAAGAAGTTCGTTATAGTAGCGGACTTCGCAGCGTAAGACAGAAAGCGTTGCAAAACAGTTTCTGTCCCCTTCGTCTAGAGGCCTAGGACATCACCCTTTCACGGTGAGTACAGGGGTTCGAATCCCCTAGGGGACGCCAAAATAAGAGCTTAACCAGAAGCTCATTAGCAAAATCAGTCTCTAGCTGATTTTGCAACCGACACGGAGCGGTAGTTCAGTCGGTTAGAATACCGGCCTGTCACGCCGGGGGTCGCGGGTTCGAGTCCCGTCCGCTCCGCCAAATCAAAACCCGCTGCTTGCAGCGGGTTTTTTCTTTTGCGCTTTCTATTCAATTCTAGTCATTCCAGATTGACGTCGTTTTAAAGCGGCGGCGAATGGCTTTCTTTAATCGGGCGCACGGCTAACTCGATTGAAATAGCTGACCAGCAACGCGCCGGCCACCATCAAACTGAGCGCATTGGCCGCCCAGAAGCCGGCTGCGCCACGCAGAGGCGTCGCAAACTCGCCCAGTAGTCCAAATCCGAGCACGTAGCCGCCGCCCAGACCCACGCCCCACAGCGATAAGGCGTAGATGACGGTCGGGATGAGCGCGATCTTGTATGCGCGCAGGATGAATGCAGTCATGACCTGCAGCGCATCGAACATCTGATAGAAGGCGATGAAAGGCAGCAGCGGCACCGCAATCGCCAGGACAGTAGCATCGTGCGTGTAGAGGCTGACCAGCTCGCGACGCAAGAACAGCACGGCCGCGCAAACGATGATCGCGCACATCACCGCCAATTTGATGCCGTTCAGCGAGATGCGTCGGGCCGCAACGCGATCGCGCGCGCCGATCGACTGCGCAGCCAGCGTCGACGTCGCGATCGACAAGGACAGCGGCACCATGTAGGCCACTGCCCCGAGGTTGGCGGCAATCTGATGCCCTGCCAAGACCACCGTACCGAGACGCGCGATGAAGATCGCCATCAACGTGAACGATGTGATCTCGATCAGGTAGGTGAAGCCCATCGGCACACCCAGGAGTACGAGTGCCCACAGCCGCGCGCGATTGGGTGGCGAGTAGTGCGTGAAAATCGCAAGCGGCTTGTACGCTGGATTGCGCATCAGGATGGCGGCCGCAGCCACAAACCATAGCCAGCTGATAATCATCGAGGCGAGTGCACAGCCCGGGCCACCCATCGCGGGGACGCCCATGCCGCCGTACAGAAACAGTGCGTTGAGCGGAAATTTGATGGCGAGGCCGGCGAGCTGCAGCACCGTCACCATCACTGGGCGCGACAGCGCGTTGTTCAACGCAGAGTAGATCCGGAAGCCGAGCGCAGCAGGCAATGCGAGTGCTTCATACCGCAAATAGGCGGTGGCTTTCTCGGTGAGTTCCGGTGTCGCATCCGCCAGTTGCAGTAGCGGCGCAGGGAACCACAGGATCAGCATGCCGATAGCCGCGAGCACCAGCCCGAGCCAGACAGCCTGGCGCACTTCTTCGCCGATCTCGCTGTGCCTTTGCGCGCCATACAGTTGGCCGGCGATGGGCGAGAGCGCTTGCAGCACACCCATCAGGCTGATGTACACCGTCACGTAGATCGACCCGCCGAGTCCGATGGCCGCGAGGTCTGCTGCAGTCGCGCGGCCAGCCATCGCCGTATCGAGTACGCCGAAAGCGATGACCGCCAACTGGCCGATCAGCACCGGCCAAGCCAGTGCGGTAATGCGGCGGACGTCGGCGACAAACATGTGGGTACGACCGAGAGCGTTATTGGCGCAGCTTGCGCCGGCGTGTGGTGGCCGGCGCGGGCGGCGGATGTGTGGCGGTGGCCGCCTCGGTCAGGCGGTACATGCGGAAGTGCTCGTCGCGGTCGGCGGGGCGTCGGCCTTCCCAGATCGGGCGCCACTCGTAGTTGGAGACGCTCGTCGGTGCACCGTAGTCGTACGGGTCGTGACGCAGCAGGATGTCGCAATTGTCTTCTGCATTGCCAAAACGGATGTGGCCGAAGTACGCGAACGAGGCAAGCTGCGCATCGCCCATGCGGATCGGCTGCACGCACACGTAGGAACGCGGCAGCGCAAGCGCGGCTGACTGCGCGACATCGCGGTACGTCTTGGCGTAGTTGATGGTGGGCAGCCACAGCGTCATCATCAGCACCCACATCAGCGTGGTGCCGGCGGCCGAGATCACCACTGCGCGCCAGATCGCCTTGGGTGCGCGCGATGTGCGCCAGACGACGATGAGCACCCACGCGGCCGTCACGAGCAGTGCGCAGACCAGTGCGGTCCAGCTGAACTCAGGCCGATAGCCCGGCACGATGCGGTAGACGTTGCGCGCAAGCTGAGGCGGAAAACCTGTCATCTTGGCGATCCACAGTAGCCATAGCGTCCCGCCCAGGATCGTGAAGGCCAGCAGCGCAAACCAGTCGATCGCGCTGATGGCGCCGCGCTTGAGCGTCGGCAGCGCGAACGTGGCCATCACGGCCATCGGTGGAATCAGCAGCAGGAAGCCGTCGTCGCCCGGGTGGGGCTGCATGAGCAGCAGCACCAACTGCGGCAGCAGCACGGCCAACGGCAGCGTGATATGCGGGGCGGTGCGCATGCCGCCCCAGCTCTTCCACGCCCACGCGGCCAGCGGCCAGACCGGCCAGGCGAACAGTGGCAGGTTGCGTGCGACAAAGCCAAGCGAATGCGCCGTGGGGCCGGCGTATTGATGGCGATCGAAGCGCGCCCATTCGCGGACGTAGGTCACGGCGTCCGTCGGATTGTTTGCCAGCAAGTACGTCATCACCGGCCATGAGCAGCCGAGTATGAGCGACACGGGCAGCGCCACTGTCAGCAGGGGTCGCAGCGGCAGTACGCGCGTGGCATGCGCGGCCATCAATACGGCCACCGTGATGGCCAATGGCAGGATTGGCCCGCCCGCCAGCGACAGGCAGCCGATGCCGATGCCGTAGATGAGGCTGCCGTGCACCGGCTTGTCGAGCGCTCGGATCAAGCCATACACCGCGACAGCCACGAAGCACAGCGCCCCGACCAGCGGTGTCGTTTCGTGACCGCGCTGTGCCAGGCCCACGCAGGCGAGGAAGATCAGCAGTGCTCCATCTGCCAGCGTACGGCCGTAGTCGCGCGTGTTTGGCTGGCCGCCAAAGACGAACTCAAACGGTTGGACTTCTGGGCGCCGACCCAGCAGATAGGCCCCGTACCAGATGCAAGCGCTGGTAACGAAGAAGAAGAGGGCGGTGGCCAGGCGAGACGCGTCCGCGGGGCCGAGCCATTGTCCGAAGAGGCGAATGAACGCGCCACCGATCCAGAACACCAGTGGCCCAGATTGCACGACGGGGCGCCCGACGATGTTCGGCATCAGCCAGTCCTGCGCATTGCCGGTGGCCAGTGTCCACATCGCGCCGAAGCCGGCGGCGTCTTCGTTCTTCCACGGGTCGCGCGAGAACAGCCCTGATAGGCCGTAGATCACGCAGATGGCGAGCAGCAGCCAACGCGGCAACTCGCGGGTGGCGGCGGCAGTCAGGCGGATGCGCGAGACGCGGGTGGTGTTCATCGAGTGTCAGGCCGGGCGAGCCCAGCCGGGATTGCACAGCGACGTGCGGATCGTAAAGAGGGCCAAATCAACGGCCTACCATGTGCCGAGAAACAAAAAAGGCAGCCGGAGCTGCCTTTTTCTGACCACTAAGACGGTCTGCACTGAGCGAGTCATGCGCTGAGCCGTCTCCGGCGCCGATATTACTTGGCAGCCTTGCCGATCTTGCTGCCGAACTTGTTGCGGAACTTCTCGACGCGGCCGGCCGTGTCCAGAACCTTTTGCTGGCCCGTGTAGAACGGGTGCGATTCGGACGAGACTTCAATCTTGGCCAGCGGATATTCCTTGCCGTCCAGCGTGATCATTTCCTTGGTCTGGATGGTCGAGCGGGTGATGAACTTGAAGTCGCTGGACATGTCCTGGAACACGACTTCGCGGTAATTCGGGTGAATGCCTTCTTTCATGATGGGCCCTGGGGTAGAGGTAGCCAATTCGCGGCGCGCTTCAGGTGCTCACATGGTAGGAGCCACCGTGCGACCAGCCCTCGAATCACTTGCCGGGTGGAGAAACGAGGATTATGCCAGAGAAACAAGGGCTTGAGCAACGCGCCTGCCGCAAAATCCGTCGTGTCGGGGCATCGAAAAGTGACTCGAAACGCTTATTTCGATCAAGGTTTGCCGAGGCGCTCGATCGTAAGCATGCCGTGACCGTCCAGATCCATGGTCTTGGTGTCGCCGACGCGCAACGAGGTGTCGAGGTTGCGTGCCCAGGTGTCGACCCGGGCAGGGGACTCGGCGTCGGGCGACGGCTGGAACCGATGCAGCGTTACGCCGATGGACAGCGTCTGGAACTCGCCCGATACGACCATCGGCCGCAGGGTGACATCGACGCCGGTCTTGGCCCAGCGGTGACGTATGAATTGGCACGTGGTGGTGTCGCAGCCCAGCGGGATCGTGTCGTCGGGCAGGCCGGCGGCGAAGCGCGCCTC
The DNA here is from genome assembly GCF_056280165.1 of Ralstonia sp. 110700041-2. Lineage (NCBI taxonomy): Bacteria > Pseudomonadati > Pseudomonadota > Betaproteobacteria > Burkholderiales > Burkholderiaceae > Ralstonia > Ralstonia sp. 110700041-2. The sequence goes on from NZ_JBSFAI010000021.1 coordinate 7,436, forward strand.
CCATTCCTTGCGTGGTATCGAGCCGCCCACGTCGTACGTATGGGTGCGTTCGAGCAGTGCGACGTGCTGGCCCGTGGTGGATGTTTCGGCCGAAAGCGTGACGCGTTTGGTTTCGGATTGCCCATCGAATTGCGCGGTGACGCTGAGGATCACGGGCGTGGTTGGTTGCGCCAAGGCTGGGGCGGCGGCGAGGCAACAACCGAGCAGCATTGCACGAACCGTTTGGCGAATCGTCATGGCAGGAATCCCTCCTGGCGTTGTTCAGAGTCCAGCACGCGCCGTGCCGGATCTTGCAGGTAGAACGCTTGCAGGAGCGCGTACAACGATGGCAGCGTCTCAAGCAGGGCCAACGGTTCGACGAAGAACGCCTCTGACGCCACCGCAAAGAACTCGGCAGGATGCTGCGCGCCATAGGGATCGAGCAGCGAAAGAATCGGATCCTCGCCCCACCGGCGCTCCGGAAGCTGCTCGCAACGATTGGCAAAGGCGTCGTACTCCGCGTAGAGATCATCGGCCCATTGCTCGCGGTCAACGTTGGCATGCAAGCGCGATGAAAACGCAGGGATGCCGTCCGACTCGCCGTTGAGCATGTCGAGCTTATGCGCGAACTCATGCACCACCACGTTATACGGCTGCGCACCCGGCTCGGCCAGTGCGCCCCCGAGTTCGATGTCCTGCCACGAGAGGATGACCGGACCGTGCTCCCATGCCTCACCGGCGGCTTCTTCGCGCACGTTGTGCACGACGCCGTCTTCATCCATGACTTCCTTGCGGATGACGAACTCGCCAGGGTAGATGACGACGCCGTGCCATCCGCTGTACCACGTGATGCCCAGCTCCAGGATCGGCACGCTGGCTTGCGCGGCAATGCTGACCACCATGTCGTCGGTGAGCGGCAAATCGTGCGCGGTGGTGAATTCCTTTTCGGCGATGAAGAGCGTGGCCGTTTCACGCAGGCGTGCGAGGTCCGTGCCGGGCCAGTCGAGCAAAAAGGGCAGTCCATCCAGCGCGCGTGACCACCGCGCGTCTGAGATGGCGTAACGCGTCAGGCGCCGCGCACGTGCGCGGCCTGAGAACCAGCGGAAAACGGACGAAAGCATGCGGCCAGTATATCGACCGTCGCGCGCGACTTCGCGACGCGCGCTTTCATTTGGGGATGGGGTCAGGCGACCGACAGCAGGCGCGCGCCGCGCTGGTTGGCGACGTACACGGCCTCGGTACGGATGCGTACTTTCAGGCGCCGATACAGGGTGCTGATATGCGCCTTGGCTGTCGCCTCGGAGATGTTCAGCATGCGGCTGATCGTCTTGACCGGATGCCCGCGCGAGAGCAGCACCAGAATCTCGTACTGCCGGGGCGTAATGCCGAGCAGCTTCGGATCGGTCTGAGGGTCGCCAGCGAGCGCAGGGTTGGGCGCACCGTCCAGGCGCGATTCCGGCAGCAGTGCGCTGGCCGGAATGTATTGGCCACCCACCAGCACCAGTTCCAGCGAAGCCGCGATGACTTCGCCCGGCGAATGCTTGAGCGTGTACCCGGACAATCCCATCTGCATCAGCGTACGGATGATGTCGGGCGATTCGGATTCAGCCAGCACGACCACGTGGCGCGCGTGCGGCCGGTGCATGATCTCGCCGATGGCCGACAACTCATCGAGATGTGGCAGCGGCAGGCCGATGACAAGAAGACCCGCGTCGGCATTGGTTTCGATGGCGTCGAACATCCCTTCGTCTGGCTCGACGACAGTGACGCCGGTGACGCCTTTGAGCGTCCGTAGCAGGTGCGCAATGCCTGTACGCACCAACGGATGGGCTTCGATCAAAACAGTGTTCATCGTTGTTCTCGACCTGTTACCGATCTTGCGAACATCCTTGTCGCCCAGGCGAGATACAGGCCGGAGCAGACCCCCGTTCCGAATCATTTTAGTGGCGGAAGTCAAAAATGACAGCCGCCACGGCCATGCCTCGGGACTCTCGTTGCTGCGTCCTGGCTACTGTAGCCCAGCGTTTGCCAGGGCGCGCAATTCGACCACTGGAGAGCCTGCGCCCGACCACCGCGATTTTTGATGGCGACAGCTGTTTCAGTCGCGACACAAAATCGCCTGTCATGCCGGGTTGGATGGTTCTCCGCGTTGAAAATATCCCGTTAAAACAAGGCGTTAGCCGTCATGGCATGGATGTCGCTCTATCCCCGACGGGGAGGAGCTAGCCATGCCGACAATCGCGCAGCGCTGTGCTCGACGTTTGCCGTTCGGGTGGACGGTCGAGAGGACCGGAGTGGTGGCAAACCGCGCGGCCATGATCGTCATGATGCCGGCGCTCGCAATAGACGGCGACCTCATCGTGCGGCGTGCAATCGCGCTGCTGGTCGCCCTTCGAAGCGTTCTCGCCGATACGTTGCCGGCGCGACTCGCATTCGGTCTTGTTCCCACCCGCGCATTCGATCCATCCACCGGTTCTGTCGTGTCCGCACTCACGGACGGCGAACTGAGTACGTCGCATGCGTGGCTTAACAATCCAACGGCGAGGGGGCTTGCGCAATCCCCCCGGAAGTGGGGTGTATCCGGGTGTGTGTCAGCTACCACGCCGGATGATCGGCGCCGCGACAGTCTCTTGGCGCAGGTCGGCGCTGTTGGTGCGACTCCGCGTGCACTAAATGTGGCGCTTTCGCAACGTACGCTGCAGGAGCAGGTACGGCGGCTGTTCAACGGTTTCGTGCTCCGTCCCCCGGCGGGCACTCTTTTCTCATTAGCCATCCTCAAGCGGGATCCCGATGCAAGCCAACCTGACCGCATTTGCCGCGCTAGCGCCGCCGATTCCTTCGCATGCCAGCTGCTGGGTTCAGCGCACTGAACCAAGTATTGGATGAATCGGGTGAGGAAAGCGAGAGGCTGGCCGGGGCGCCATTCCTTCGGCTTGCCCAAAAAAAAGCGCATCCGGGGGGGCATAGCACCCACGCTATGCCCCCGCCGATCGGAATGAAAACGATGAGCCCAGGCCTAGGCCGGGTGCAGTGGATGCTCTGCTCGAATGCCGTGCTTCTGCATCAACCGATACAGCGTGACGCGAGACACCGCCAATTCGCGCGCGGTCATGCCCATATGGAAGCCGTTGCGGGCGATGGCCGTGCGGATGGCATCGGACTCTGCACCCTCGCGCGCTTCCTCCAGTGTCTGGCCCGAGACGGATGCATAGCCTTCGAGGTGCAGGTCGGCCGCGGAGATCTTGCGGTTGTCGGTCATCACCAGCGCGCGGCGCACGCGGTTGATGAGTTCGCGCACGTTGCCCGGCCACGGGTAATGCATCATCGCGTGCAGCGCGCAGGGCGTGAACCCGCGGATCCGGTGCGACGCCTCGCTGGCATGCTGGGCCAGGATGTGTTGGGCCAGCAGCACGATGTCGCTGCCGCGCTCGCGAAGCGGTGGCACCGACAAGGTGAGCACGCACAGTCGATGAAACAGATCGGTGCGAAATCCGCCGTGGTGTTGGGCGGCTTCCAGATCCACGTGCGTTGCCGAAATGATGCGGATGTCCAGCGGAATCGCCTGGTGCCCGCCAAGCCGCGTAATCGTGCCTTGTTGCAGGAAGCGCAGCAGGCTGACTTGGCTCTCAAGCGGCAGGTCGCCGATTTCATCGAGGAACAGCGTGCCGCCGTTGGCATGCTCGACCCAGCCGATATGACGCTGATGCGCGCCGGTAAACGCGCCTTTTTCGTAGCCAAACAATTCGGACTGGATCAGGTGCGGCGGAATCGCCCCGCAATTGATGGCGATGAACGGCCCGCCTGCGCGCGAGGAAGCCTCGTGAATGGCCTGGGCAGTCAGCTCCTTGCCCGTGCCTGACTCCCCCGCGATGAAGGCTGGCGCGCTGTTCTGCGCGACCTTGCGGATGGCGCGAAACAGGCCGTGCATGGCAGGGCACTCGCCCAGCATGCGCGCATGATTGGCCTTCGGCGCTGGCGTGACTTCCTGCGCGAGCGAGGCCATGCCCCAGGCGTGACGCAGCGAATACGCAGCCTCGTCCGTGCGCAGCGGCATCTGCACGTAGTCCACGCAGTAATCGCGCACGAGCTGGCGCACGCGTTCGTGGTTCAGCATGGCCGGCGGCAGGGCCGCCACCCAGCCCACATGCGAGACTTGCATGCAGCGCTCGAGCAAATCCAACTCCGCAGCAGAGAACGCGCTGCCGAAATCGACCAAGCCCGCCTTGGGAACGCCGTCACGAATGGCACAGCCCAGTTCGCGCATCGACGCTACGCGTCGCACGTGCCAGTCCGCACCCAAAATCGTCTCGTCGATCTCCCCCATCCCCGCGCGTGACGCCACTACGACGGTTCGGCACGCGGCAGTACATTCCAGCGACTCTTCGCGCATGGTTTCCCCCGTTCGATTTTTCGTGTGGTTCGTTCTTTGCCGAGGCGGCCCGGCCAGGGCAGGCTTGCAGTATGGTTGCCGGGTTTCTCTTTTGCGATGACGTTTAAGGACGATGGTGGCAAACGCTTGCGCGCCCGGACTGTAATGCAAATGAACTAGCGAATTTCACGACTTTGACAAGAGAACACCGAGGAAAAACTTGTAGTTGACACAGCAATAAAAAAAGCGCACCACGATGGGTGCGCTTTTCGCTATGCAGGCAGGAGACTTAGCCGCCGCGTCGCATCATGTCGAAGAACTCAGCGTTGTTTTTCGTCGTCTTGAGTTTGTCGAGCAGGAATTCCATCGCCTCGACCTCATCCATGTCATGGATGAACTTACGCAGAATCCACACCTTCTGCAGGATGTCCGGCTTGATCAGCAGTTCTTCCCGGCGCGTGCCCGACTTGTTCAGGTTGATGGCGGGGTAGACGCGCTTTTCGGCCAGGCGGCGTTCCAGGTGCACTTCCATGTTGCCGGTGCCCTTGAATTCTTCATAGATCACGTCGTCCATGCGGCTGCCGGTTTCGATCAGCGCCGTACCGATGATGGTGAGCGAACCGCCTTCTTCCAGGTTACGTGCCGCACCGAAGAAACGCTTCGGGCGCTGCAGCGCATTGGCGTCGACACCGCCGGTTAGCACCTTGCCCGAGGTTGGCACCACAGTGTTGTAGGCGCGGGCCAGTCGCGTGATCGAGTCCAACACGATCACCACGTCCTTCTTCAGTTCGACCAGGCGCTTGGCCTTTTCGATGACCATTTCGGCCACCTGCACGTGACGCACGGCAGGCTCATCGAACGTCGATGCCACCACTTCACCGCGCACGGTGCGCTGCATTTCGGTCACTTCTTCCGGGCGCTCGTCGATCAGCAGTACGAACAGCTCGGCTTCCGGATGGTTGGTCGCGATGGCGTGCGCAATGTGCTGCAGCATCACGGTCTTGCCCGACTTCGGGCTTGCTACCAGCAGCGCCCGCTGGCCGCGACCGATCGGGGCGATCATGTCGATGATGCGGCCAGTGATGTTCTCTTCGGCCTTGATGTCGCGTTCGAGCGTGAGCGGCTTGTTCGGGTGCAGCGGCGTCAGGTTCTCGAACATGATGCGGTTCTTCACCGCTTCAGGAGGCTGCGTATTGACCTTGTCGACCTTCACCAGCGCGAAGTAGCGCTCGCCATCCTTGGGCGTGCGGACTTCACCTTCGATGGTGTCACCGGTGTGCAAATTGAATCGGCGGATCTGCGACGGGCTGATGTAGATGTCGTCGGTGCTGGCCAGATACGAGGTTTCCGGCGAGCGCAGAAAACCGAAGCCATCGGGCAGCACTTCAAGTGTGCCGTCCCCGAAAATCGTTTCCCCCTGTTTCGCCTTCTTTTTCAGGATGGCAAACATCAATTCCTGTTTGCGCATGCGCTGCGCGTTATCGATCTCCAGCTGCCCCGCCATTTCCAGCAATTGGGACACGTGCAAGGATTTCAGTTCTGTCAGATGCATAGACGAAAGATGAGGGAAGGGCCCGAACGGGCGGCGAAACGAGAAACGGGGGAGGGGGGGCAGGTCGAGCGAACGCTCGGGGAAACAGATTGGCTGCAATCTTAGCACAACGCTGGCGGGCTTCCAGGCGGAAGTGCGCCAGCGTGTGTGTGGGGCAACGCGAAAGGTCGCCTATAGCCGAAAAACGGCTTACAGGTGGCTGTCCAGGAATGCAGTCAGTTGCGACTTGGACAGCGCGCCCACCTTTTGCGCGGCCACAGCGCCATTCTTGAACAGAATCAGCGTTGGGATGCCGCGAATGCCGAACTTGGCCGGCACGCCCTGGTTCTCATCGACGTTGATCTTGGCGATTTGCACCTTCTCGCCGTAGTCCTTGGAAACCTCGTCCAGGATCGGGGCGATCATTTTGCAAGGACCGCACCATTCGGCCCAGAAATCGACCAGCACGGGTTTGTCGGACTTGAGCACGTCTGCCTCGAAGGACGCGTCGCTCACATACTTGATCTGTTCGCTCATGGCGGGAACCTCTGTTATTTCGTAAAAGCTGGCGACGTGCGCCGAACCCATACATTACACGATTACACGGACCGGCGTGCATTGAGACCACTGTCGGCGCGGATGCTGCTGATATAGTACCGACGCCTCTATTTTCAACCGATTCGACTGTTGATTGTGGCTATCTCGCAGATAGCCGCAGGTCTTCGCTTCCCGGTATATCGCCATATTCCCTCGCATGCAGACGCTTGCCTTCGCGCCTGGCCCAGCATTCCTTTCCCGTGCCGCCGACGCTGCATGGCGCTTTCTGGATGCGCATGCGCAATCCCCCGGTACCGCGACGATCGTCGTGCCGACAGCCGCGCAGATTCCCGGGGTGCGCAGTGCCCTGCATGCCAATGCGCAAGCGGCCGGCACGCCGCGTTTGCTTCCGCGCATTCTGACCCTGGGGCATTGGCTGCTCGATTTGCCACCGGAAGCAGGTTCGCCCGCCGGGCGCACGCCGCTGTCGCGATTGCTTGCGGTGCAGCAGGCGCTCAAGACGCAGGCTTGGCTGCGTGAAGCGCTGGGCGCGCAGGACGATGCCGCCCTGTGGGGCGTAGCGCAGGTGCTCGTGACGGTGTCGGACGAGTTGTCGCAACGTTGGCTGACGCTTGATGCCGCACACAGTGGCGCAGATAGGCGGTCTGATGCGCTGGAGTCGGCGTTGGCGGAAGCGTTGGAGCGCACTTACGCACAATTGTCCGAACGCTTTCTCGGCACCGAATCGCGCATTGTGCTGACGTTCTGGCGGTTGCTTTCAGGCGCGGCGGACCCGATTCCAATGCGGCTGCGTGCCATGCGGCGCTTGCTGGACGAATTGCACGGCCCCATCGTCTGGATGAGCCCGTCGGACCCTGAGGCGGTCGATCTGGATTTCCTGCAGCGTGCCGCCGAGCGCGTGCCAGTGCTGAGCATCGGCTACGACTGGAATGCGCCCGAGGCCGGCACATCTGCGACGCCTTCCACGCATGCGGATTTCCGCGACTTGCTGCTGCACGCCTGGCCTGAGTGCGCGACGGCCGCACAGGCTGCGGACGATGGCGCCGATGCGCGGATGCAGGCGCCAATCCTGCGCATTGCTGGTGCTACACGCTTTGAGGACGAAGCGGCCTTCGCCGCGCATACGCTGGTCGATTGGTTGAACGCCGGGCGCCGCTCGTTGGCGTTGGTGGCGCAGGATCGCATCGTTGCGCGGCGCGTTCGCGCATTGTTGGCGCGCGTGAACGTGCCGGTGCGGGACGAGACCGGCTGGAAGCTTTCCACGACGCGCGCCGCCGCAGCGCTCATGCGCTGGGTCGACGTGGTGCAGGGCGATGGCGACACCGCTGCGCTCCTCGATCTCGTCAAAAGCCCTTTCTGTCTGCGTGACGCCGATGCCGGCACGGCCACGCCCGCATGGGTCGCAGAACTGGAGCGCCGAGTGCGCCGGCACAACGTTTCGGGTGGCTGGGGGCGGCTGCGCCGGCTGGTGGCGGATCGCCCCGCCAATGATGCCGATGCCGATGCCGATGGCGAAGCGAAGGTCAGCCGCCTGGCCGATCGCCTCGGCGTGCTGGCCGACGAAGCTGCGCTGTGGCGCCGTGTCGGCAGCGCGACGCTTGACGCGTGGGTAACGCTGCTGGCAGGCACGCTCGATCGTCTGCATATGCGCACCGGCTTGCAGAACGACGACGCAGGGCGCCAATTGCTCGATTGGATCGACCGCCTGCGGGCATCCATACATGGCAGCACCGATGCGGGCGCGCGTTTTTCGCTCACGGAGTGGCGTGCACTGCTGTCGATGCTGCTCGAATCTGCGGTCTTCAGTGAGCCTTCACCGCCTGCTGATCGGCGTGTTGTCATCCTGCCGCTGAATGGTGCGCGCATGCGGCGCTTTGATGGTGTCGTGGTGGTGGGTTGCGACGATGCGCAGTTGCCGTCGGCGCAGCCGGAGTGGCTGTTTTTCTCCAACGACGTGCGCCGTGAACTGGGTTTGCCCGACCGCGCGCAGCGCTTTGCGCAGCAGGCGCGCGATTTGGCTGAAGTGTTGCTCAACCAGCCCGAGGTCGTGTTGACCTGGCAGCGCCACGGCGGACGCGGCGAGCCGCATCGCCTTTCCGGTTGGCTCGAACGCCTGCAACGCCGGTTGGCGGTGTGCGGCGTGCGTATTGATACGTCCGTCGTGTTGCCCAGCCTGCAGACCACGAGCCAACCAGCCGGCATGCCAGCGCCGGCCGCGCCTGTGCTGGTGCCGTCCACGCTGAGTGCGGCCGCGTACAACAGCCTGCGCCGCTGTCCGTACCAGTTTTTCGTTGGTCGCATGCTTCGCCTGGGCGAGCTGGAAGAGGTCTCCGACGAGCTGGAGAAACGCGACATCGGCGAAATCCTGCACGCAATCCTGCATCGCTTTCATCGGCAGTTGCTGGAAGTGCCGATGCATGACCCGGCTGATCGTCAGGCGCTCCTGCAGGCCATCACCGACGAACAGTTCGGCCCGCTGCTGGCCGAGGATGGCAACGCACTGCGCTTCTATCGGCGTTGGCTCGGTGTGATGCCGTCGTACCTGGCGTGGCAGGCCGCGCGCGAGGCTGACGGCTGGCGCTTTGAGGCTGGCGAGGTCGATGTCGATACGTCGATCACGTTGCGGGACGAGCGCCCGCTGCGCTTGCGCGGCCGTATCGACCGCATTGACGTGCACGACGAACACGGCGTGGCGGTGCTTGATTACAAGACGCAATCGCAGATGGTGCTGGTGCGTCGCGCCAAGGCACCGTTTGAGGATTGCCAGCTCCCGTTTTATGGCGTGCTCGATGCGCGTGCAGTTGCGGGCGGCTGGGTTTCGCTCGACGGCGAGGCGCGCGGGGACAAGCGCGACGTTGCGTTGCCCGACTTCACGCAAGTCGTCGACTGGTTGATTGAACAGATGCAAAAGGACATGACGGCTCTCTCAGCCGGTGCGCCGCTGCCGGCCTTCGGTGATGAATCGGCGTGCCGTTACTGCGCGGCGCGCGGCCTGTGCCGCAAGGGATACTGGACCGACGGTGCTCCGCGCGAGCCGGAGAGCGCGGCATGAGCGATCACGCTTACGAATGCGACGGCGCACCCGTCTCGCCTGAAGCCTTCTCGCGCGCTGCGTGCGAACCGCAGCGCTCGGTCGTGGTGGAAGCATGTGCGGGCAGCGGCAAGACGTGGCTGCTGGTCACGCGTATGTTGCGCTTGCTGCTGGCGGGCGCCGCGCCGTCGGACATTCTCGCCATCACGTTCACGCGCAAGGCCGCCGAAGAAATGCGCCAGCGTTTGCTGGACATCCTCGCGCAACTGGCCGCCGCCGACGATGAGGGCGTCGTGCGCGAACTCGTCGCGCGCACGGTGGACGAGCGCGATGCGCCGGCGCTGATTGAAACCGCGCGAGGCTTGTATGCGCGCGTGCTGGAGTCGCCCTCGCGCATGGCGATCGATACGTTCCACGGCTGGTTCGGGTCGCTGCTGCGCGGTGCGCCGCTGTCGTCGGGGGTGCAGCAGGGCGCGTCGTTGCGTGAAGATGCCGGACGGCTGCGGCGTGAAGCGTGGGCGCCTTTCTGGCGCGGCCTGCTGGCGGAAGATCACGCTGAGTTGCGCGCCGCGTATGAAACGCTTGCCGATCTGGTCGGCGATTTCCAGGCCGGTCGCCTGCTCGATGCAATGTTTCATCAGCGCAGCGATTGGTGGGCGTACAAGGCGCAGGCGGGCGGCCGTCCGCTGGCTGCGTTGGACGAACTGCTTGGCGACGATGCGACGGTCGATCCGTTGATCGAAGCGCTGCAGGATGCGGCATTGCTGGCCGACATGCTGCACGTGTCCGGCTGGCTTGGGCAGGGCGGTGCGGCCGAAGGCAAGCGCGCGGTGGCCATCGAATCGGCGGTGACTGCTGCGCGCGGAATGGATGTCTCTGATGAAGCCGCGCGCGTACGAGCATTTGATGCGCTCTTTGCGGCCTTCCACACGCAGGCCGGCAAGGCGCGTGCCTGCAAGCCGACCAAGGCACTGATCAAGGCCGTCGGCGACGAACACGCGCGAACGCTGGTGACCCTGCACACTGCGCTCTGCGAGGCGCTGACCACCATCCAGGCGCGGCGCCAGGAAGCCCGCGTGCGCGCCGCCAATGCTGCATTGTTCGCTCTGGGTGACGCACTCATCGATCGCTACCAGGCGTACAAACGTCAGACGCGCGCGATGGATTTCACCGATCTCGAATGGGAAGCGGCGCGCCTGATGCAGCAAGACGACACGGCCGCCTACCTGCAGGTGCGGCTCGACGCGCGCTACAAGCATCTGCTGCTCGACGAGTTTCAAGATACGAACCCGATGCAGTGGCGCATCCTGCAAGGCTGGCTGGCCGGTTATGCGGGCACCGGCACGCAGCCGAGCGTATTCCTGGTGGGCGATCCCAAGCAATCGATCTACCGTTTCCGTCGTGCGGATGCCCGGCTGTTCGATGCTGCGCGTGAAATGCTGGTCGCAGAATTCAACGCGACCGTGCTGCGCACCAACCGCACGCGTCGCAACGCGCCGGCGGTGCTGGAGTGGGTTAACGCCGTGTTCCTGCAGGCGCGGGCGCGCGGCGACTATCCCATCTACGCCGAGCAAAGCACGGCCGTGGATGCGCCTGTAGGCAAAGCGCTGCTGTTGCCGCTGGTGCCCGTGTTGGAAGCCGAGCGGGTCGACGAAACCACGCCACGCGACACGCTTACCGAACCGCGCGAAGAGGCCGGCGATTCGCAGCGATATGCAGAGGGCCGCCAAGTAGCCGCCTGCCTGCGCGCGTTGCACGCCAGCGAGCGCATTCGCGAAGGCGGCGTCGAGCGCTCCGTGCGCTGGAGCGATTTCCAGCTGCTCGTCCGCCGCAAGCGCTACCTCGCCGATTACGAACGTGCGCTGCGCGACGCCGGCGTGCCGTATCTGAGCCCGCGCCGTGGCGGTCTGCTGGCGACGCTCGAAGCCCTCGATCTGTGCGCGCTGCTTGATTTTCTGATGACGCCGCAGGCCGATCTGTCGCTTGCACATGTGCTGCGCAGCCCGGTGTTCGCCGCCACGGACGATCACCTCATCGCACTGGCGCAGTTTGGCGAAGGCACTCTCGCATTGACATGGTGGGAGCGGTTGACTGCCTTGGCCGGTCAGGCTGATGCGTCGGACACCTTCCACTATGCGCATCGCATGCTGTCGCGCTGGCTGGCGGTGGCGCCCACGCTGCCCGTGCACGATCTGCTCGATCACATCGTCTACACCGGCGAACTCAAGCGCCGCTATGCCGAACGCGCGCCCGCCGCCAATCGCGATCAAGTGCTCGCCAACCTGGATGCGTTTTTGAAGCTCGCCCTCGATCTGGACGGTGGCCGCTATCCGAGCCTGCCGAAGTTCATGGCGGAGCTGCGGGCCATCCGCCAGGGCGACGAGGACGAAAGTCCCGACGAAGGCATGCAGGGCGACACCGATGCGCCGGATGCCATCGATGCCGAAGTTGCCAGCGAAGGCCTCGATGCCGCACAGATACTGACCGTACATGCCTCGAAGGGGTTGGAAGCGCCGTTCGTCGTGCTGCTCGACAGCCACCATAGCGACGCGCGTGTCGATACCGCCGGCATCCTGATCGACTGGCCGCCGGGCGCGCAGGCACCTACGCATTTCTCCGCGTTTGGCAAGACGTCCGAGCGGGGCCTCGCACGCGATCCGCTCTTCAAGCAAGAACATGATCTCGCCGAGCGCGAGAACTGGAATCTGCTTTACGTGGCGATGACGCGCGCGCGACAAGCGTTGATCGTTTCCGGCGTCGCAAACAAGCGTGATGCCGCTGCAGCCCAATCTGTCGATGAGGGCGACGCGCCCGAAGTGGACGGCACGGCGAGCTGGTACACACACCTTGCCACGGCGGGCGTGGCGTCACCCGCGCCCATGGTGGATGGCGCAGCCGATTCGGCTGACAATGCGGCAGGGCCTGAGGCAGTCTCCTATCACGACTTCCGCGCGCCGCTTACGGTGACAGTGCGTGTCGGCGCCGCTGGCGCATCCGCCGAGGGCCCCGCCGATATCGTCTTCGACCAAGGCGCCGTCGCACAGGGCGAACTGCTGCATGCGGTGCTCGAGCGCCTGACGCGTCGCGGCTTGCCCGAACAGGCGCCCGACGCTGAGACGATCGCGCGCTGGTTCAGCGCCACCGGCGTCACGCAGGCCGACGCCACACGCACCGCTGACGCCGTGCGCAGAATGCTTTCAGCCGAGACGCTGATGCATGTCTTCGACCCTGCGTGTTTCGACGCCGCACATAACGAGATCGAGCTTTTCGCTCCGGACGGTGCGCTGTTGCGCATCGATCGCCTGATCGAACGCGGTAACGACATCCTCGTGGTCGACTACAAGCTGCGCCTGCTGCCCGTCGAACGCGCCGCCTATGCGGATCAGCTGCGCGGCTATGTGGCCGCCATCTCGCCGATGTACCCGGGTCGCAACGTGCGCGCGGGCGTCGCCACCGCGCAGGGCGAATGGATCGACCTGGACGCGTTACCCAAGCCGGTACAGACGTCACACGACGACAGCCAAGGCGCGCTGTTCTGATGCGGGCGGCACAGACGACACAGACGAAAAAGGGGAGGGTGATGCGGGAGGAGGAAAGAGAAGGGGGACGAGCCTGACCCTCGGCACTGGCGGAAAACGGCTGTGGCTGCTTCGTTCCCGACCTGACCAGGTTGACCGCGCCACCATGCGAGGAGGCCCGTCCGACCGCCATTGTAACCGACTCGCACGTCCCCACTTGAATATCCTTGCAATTCGCTCGGCGCGCATGGAGGTTGACGCCTCCAAAACCGCGTCGGAAATCCACCTCGCTTTGCTACAATCCGCCGCATGAGTTATCAAGTGCTCGCCCGCAAGTGGCGCCCTCGCGATTTCACCACGCTGGTCGGTCAGGAACACGTGGTGAAAGCGCTCACGCATGCGCTCGAACAGCAGCGCCTGCACCACGCATACCTGTTCACGGGTACGCGCGGTGTCGGCAAGACGACGCTGTCGCGCATCCTTGCCAAATCGCTCAATTGCGTCGGCGCGGACGGGCAGGGCGGCATCACTGCGCAGCCGTGCGGCGTGTGCCGCGCCTGCACTGAAATCGATGCCGGGCGCTTTGTCGATTACATCGAGATGGATGCCGCCTCCAACCGCGGCGTCGACGAGATGGCCCAGTTGCTGGACCGCGCGGTCTATGCACCCACAAGCGGCCGCTTCAAGGTCTACATGATCGACGAAGTGCACATGCTGACCAACCACGCCTTCAATGCGATGCTGAAGACGCTGGAAGAGCCGCCCGAGCACGTCAAGTTCATCCTCGCGACCACCGATCCGCAGAAGATTCCGGTGACGGTGCTGTCGCGCTGCCTGCAGTTCAACCTCAAGCAGATGCCGCCGGGGCACATCGTGTCTCACCTCGATCGCATCCTTGGCGAAGAGGGCATCGCCCACGAGCCGAACGCGCTGCGTCTGCTGGCCGCCGCCGCCCAGGGTTCGATGCGTGATGCGCTGTCGCTCACCGACCAGGCCATCGCGTACAGCGCCGGCGACGTGAGCGAAGCCGCCGTGCGCGGCATGCTCGGCGCGATTGATCAGAGCTACCTCGTGCGCCTGCTCGATGCACTGGCCGATGAGAACGGCGCCGCGCTTGTCGAGATTGCCGACGAAATGGCCGGGCGCAGTCTGAGCTTCTCGGGCGCGCTGCAGGATCTTGCATCCCTGCTGCAGAAGATTGCGCTGGCGCAGGTCGTGCCCGCCGCTGTGCAGGACGATTGGCCAGAGGCTGATGATGTACGCCGCCTTGCCGAGCGGTTCGATGCGCAGTCCGTGCAACTGTTCTACCAGTTTGCCAACCTGGGCCGCAACGAATTGGCGCTCGCGCCGGATGAGTACGCCGGCTTCACGATGACGCTGCTGCGCATGCTTGCGTTCCAGCCCGGGCAGTCGGGTGGGGACACGGCGCCGCCTTCTGGCGGTGGCGGCGGGAAGCGCGCGATGCCGTTGGCTGCAACGCCAGCCGCATCGACGCGTCCGGCGGTTACGGCGACTGCGCCTGTGGCGGCGCCGGTTGCTCAGGTGGCGCCGGTGGCGGTGCGTCCGGAGCCGGTGGTCGAGGCGCCGCGTGCGACTTATCAGGCAACACCGCCGGCGCCTGCGCCCGTTGCTGCGGTTGCGCACACGCCGGCTGCAGCGCCAGCGCGTCGCTCGCCGGCGATGGAAGCCTTGGCCGCAGCCCGCCAGGCTTCGAACCGTGGCCGTGGCGGTGCTTCCGCACCTGTCGCCTCGCCGGTAGCCGCGCCTGCGCCTGCCGCACGTCCAGCTGCGCCCGCTGTGGGTCCACGTCCGAATCCTGCTGCTGCTGCGCCGGCATCCGCGCCGCCGCGCCGCGAACAGCCGGCTGGCGCTGCCGCTGCGTCCGATGACGGGCCGCCGCCCTGGGATGAAATGCCAGGCGAATTTGCTTCGCCGTCGCTTGACGAGATGGACGCCGCGTTTGCCGGCTGGGATTCCGCGTCGAGCATGCGCCCCGGTGCGCCTGAACCGGCAGCACGTCCAGCGCAGATCGAGGCGCCGTCAGCCGCGCTTGTGCCGGTCACGACGATCGCCCCGGAGCCGTTCGCCGCTGCTACGCCGCCTGATCTGAGCGCCAGCAGTCTTACAACGTTCGACGGCAGTTGGCCGGCGCTGGCGGCCAGCCTGCCGATCCGCGGCCTGGCTCAACAGCTGGCTTACCAGAGCGAGTTGGTGGCCGTGGAAGGCGCCACGATGCGCCTGCGTGTTCCGTTGCCCCCGCTGACCGACGCCAATGTCGTCGAGCGTCTGGAGGCAGCACTCACGGAACACTTCAGCACGCCCGTTCGCGTGGCGTGTGATATCGGACCGGCGCGCGCCACCGCGGCGGCGGTGGACGCCGAGCAGCGCGCCGAGCGCCAACGTAGTGCCGAAGACGCCATCGCCGCCAACCCGTTTGTTCAGGCTCTGGTCCGGGACTTTGCTGCGCAGGTCGTCCCCGGATCGATCCAACCGCACGCGCACTGAACGGAATTTCAGGACTGAACATTGAACCCCGGCGTGCCCCGCTGAGCGGCACGCCTTGCACGACCCATTCCAAGGAGCAATGACCATGATGAAAGGCCAGATCGCCGGGCTGATGAAGCAGGCCCAGCAGATGCAGGAAAACATGAAAAAGGCGCAGGAGCAGCTCGCCCTGATCGAGGTGGAAGGCGTGTCCGGCGCGGGCCTCGTGAAGGTAGTGATGACCTGCAAAAACGACGTGAAGCGTGTGTCGATCGACCCGAGCCTGCTGGCCGAAGGCGAAGACAAGGATCTGCTGGAAGACCTGATCGCCGCCGCATTCAACGACGCCGTGCGCAAGGCCGAGGCCACCACGCAAGAGAAGATGGGTTCGCTCACTTCAGGCCTGGGCGGTATGGCCGGCATGCTGCCGCCCGGCTTCAAGCTGCCCTTCTAAGCAACGCCCGCCAGGATTGCGCCATGGTGCTGGAATCTGCACTGCTGCACGTCACGCCCGGCCAGGAAGCCGCCTTCGAGACGGCCTTCGGCGAGGCTCGCCACATCATCGGTGCGATGCAGGGCTTCGTTTCGCTGTCGCTGTCGCGCTGCATGGAGAAGACGAGCGACTATCTGTTGCTGGTGCAGTGGCAGACGCTGGAAGACCACACCATCGGCTTTCGGCAATCGCCCGAGTACCAGCGCTGGCGTGCGCTGCTGCACCACTTCTATGATCCGATGCCGGAAGTGCTGCACCACACGACTGTTGTGGAGCACGCGTGATGCGTAACGCTCCAGGCACGCCGTCGGCGCTGCAGATGCTGGTTGAAGCCTTGCGCGTGCTGCCGGGCGTGGGCCCCAAGTCTGCCCAGAGGATGGCGTATCACCTGATGCAGCATGACCGCGAGGGGGCGGCGCAGCTGGCACAGGCGCTGTCTGAGGCAACGGAATCGATCCAGCACTGCAGCCGCTGCAATACCTTTACCGAGCAGGAAGTTTGCGAGACCTGCTTGGACACGCGCCGCGATGCATCGGTCCTGTGCGTGGTGGAAACGCCCGCTGATCAGATGATGATCGAGCAGACGCTGACCTATCGCGGCCAATACTTCGTGCTGATGGGGCGGCTCTCGCCGCTGGACAACATCGGCCCGAAAGAGATCCACCTCGAACGCTTGCTGGCCCGTGCGACCGATCCTGCGCTGGGCGGGCCGTGCACCGAGGTCATCCTCGCAACCAACTTCACCAGCGAAGGTGAGGCGACAGCCCATTACATTGGCGAGATGTTGAAGGCGCGCGGCATCAAGGCGACGCGTCTTGCGCGTGGCGTGCCGGTAGGCGGTGAGCTGGAATACGTGGACGCGGGTACCATCGCTCGCGCCGTGCTGGACCGGCGCCAACTCTGATCTTCCGCAGTTGCTTAAAATTCAGCGTGGACGCGTGCCCCGACGATTGATACCGGGCCGCGATCCCGGTTGTACGCCGGATGGACCACATACTGGTAGTTCAGGCCCAGCGTGAGGTGTTTGATGGCCGCCCAGTTGTAGTACAGCTCGGCGATGCGTTCGGTGCCGTAGTTGAGGGCGCCATCACCAATCAGTACGCCCATGCCGCCGGCCGCGAAATATTGGCGTGCCGCGCGCGACAAGCCGTTCACCACCACGGCGGCACCGAACGTGTCGTTCGGGCGTCCCCAACGATTGCCTTTCAGGGAGAACCCGGCCGACACCGACTGGTTGATGTCGGTGAACTCGAATGTTTCCTTGCTGCCGTCGTTCATGCTGGCCCGTGCGAAGACGCCCAGGTCGGAGGTGATTTCCTGCTCCAGGTTCAAGGCAACACCGGGGCGCCAGGCGAGGCGCCGCACGAGGCCCGTGTCCGGCGTGTTGCCCGTCTGTTGGGCGAGGTTGACCGCATCGCCATAACCACCCATCCGGCCTCGCGTTGCAAAGGCGAGCAGCTTGACCTTGCCCGGGCGGCCGAACCAATCATGGCGCGCTTCAAATTCGCCCACCCACTGGTACTGCTTCCACGTGGTGTCGATCGTGACACTGTTGGGTACCATCGAAAGCGCGAAGAGTCCGCCGCGCAGCGACCACCACGATTGCGTCCATTCCACCGCCAGACCATGCGTGTAGCCCCAGGCGTCCGCTGCATAGTCGAATGCGCCGGCATCGATCACCGCCCAGTTCAGGAAATCGCCCCGCGGGTCGTGCGCGTACGTGTTCGTGTCGAATATGTCTGCCACCGAGAACTTGCCGACGGTGATGGTGACGTTGTCTGCCGAGCGGCTGCCGGCAAGCTGGTTGGGGGCTGACTCTACTGCCTGCTGCTCGCCGCCGAGATTGATGACCTGCCGCAGGAACAAGCGCGGCAGCTTGCGGTAGGGAGCATTGTTGCCGATCTTGTAGGCCTCCCCGCTTGAGAAGCCGGCCAGGCCGACCGTATTGCTTAGTCCGAAACCTTGGTCGATTTCCGGGTTCGCGTACAGCTCGGCACCCTTCCACAGGCGCAGCCCGAGGTAGAGCGTGACGTCGACCGTCTCCTTGGTGTTGTTGTCAGGCGTGAGGCTATTGGTGCCGCTGTACGGCGAGCGGAACGACGGATGCCATTGCGTCACATTGGTGAACTGTCCATGCACGTTCCATCGCTCCGGCTCTGGGATGTCCGTGGCAGGCGTATCGGCGCCAGCCGCCAGCGCAGCGCTTTGCAGACTCAATACGAGCATGAAGGCCGCCGTGGCTTGTTGCACGGCTCCCATCAGAGTGAATGGACGGCGAGGGATGACGTGAAGAGGCAGCGAGGGCATGAGGCACGACAAATGGGGCAACCGCTAGAATTCCGGGCTGGCGCAGCCGGAATGAGGCAAAAACCCGGCCATGCTAAGCGCTATGTCATGACTTGCCGATGAAAACTGTAACGATTCGCATTGACCTGTCGCGTTTCTCCAACTCCGCCGGATTATCCGCATCATGAATCTCGCCCGCTTCGATCTCGTCACCCTCGGCCTGTTTGTGGCGGTGGCCCGGCTGGGCAGCATCTCGGCCGGGGCGCGCCAATCGCACCTGGCTGTGGCGGCGGCCAGCAAGCGGATTTCCGATCTGGAAGCGGCCGTGGGCGCGCCGTTGCTGTATCGCCATGCCGCGGGTGTAGAACTGACCGAAGCGGGGCAGGCGTGCTTCCGCCACGCTGTCGGCATCCTGCAGGACGTCGAGCGTATGGCCGGCGCGCTGTCGGACTTTGCCGCCGGCACGCGCGGGCTGGTACGCGTGTGGGCCAATACCTCGTCGATTACGCAATTCCTGGCTGACGACCTGGCCGCCTTCATGCTGGCCAATCCGGCCATCCGCATCGCGCTGGAAGAGCAGGACAGCGGCGATATCGTTGCCGCGCTGCGCGAGAACCGCGCGGACCTCGGCATCTTTGCGGCCGGTACACCGTGCGAGGGGCTGCAATCGTTCGACTATCGCGAGGACGATCTCGCCTTGGTCACGCCGCGCGGGCATCCATTGGCCGGGCGCAAGCAGGTTCACTTCGCCGACGCCGTGGATTTCGACTTCGTCAGCCTGCCGCCGGGCACGTCGCTGGCCGCGCAACTGGTCGACGAAAGCTTGCGTCTGGGCAAGCCGTTGCGCCTGCGCATCCAGGTGCGCAGCTTTGAAGCCGTTTGCCGGATGGTGGCCTCCGGCCTGGGCGTGGGCGTGTTGCCGCGCATCGCCGCACAAAGCCATGTATCGAGCCTGCCGGGCGCCGGTCTGGCGCTCGTGGCGCTCCAAGACGAATGGGCGCATCGCCGCCTGCTGGTGGGCGTGCGTGACCCCGATGCGCTGACCAGCTCAGCACGCCTGTTGATGACGCATCTGCTTGGCAACCCCGCCGCACTCTGAATTCAACGCTCTCTATACGACCATGCCGACACAGGTTTTGCAGGACATCCGCGTGCTCGAACTCGGGCAACTGATTGCCGGGCCGTTTGCCGCCAAGACGCTCGCCGACTTTGGCGCACAGGTCATCAAGATCGAGCCGCCGGGGCAGGGCGATCCGCTGCGCAAATGGCGGATGCTGCATGAGGGCACGTCAGTCTGGTGGGAAGCGCAGTCGCGCAACAAGCAGTCGGTCTGTGTCGACCTGCGTGTCCCGGAAGGACAGGAAGTCGTTCGCAAGCTGGCTGCCGAAGCCGATGTGCTGATCGAGAATTTCCGCCCCGGCACGATGGAAAAGTGGGGGCTGTCGTACGAGGCGCTGTCGACCGACAACCCGAAGCTCATCATGCTGCGCGTGTCGGGCTATGGCCAGACGGGCCCCAAACGGGATGAACCGGGCTTTGCGGCCATTGCCGAAGCCATGGCCGGCCTGCGCTATTTGACCGGTGAGCCGGGGCGCCCACCTGCCCGTGCAGGGCTGTCGCTTGGCGACACGATCGCCGGCCTGCATGGCGCGCTGGGCGTGTTGCTGGCCTTGTACGAACGCGATGCGCGCGGCGGCAAGGGGCAGGTGATCGACGTGGCGCTCTATGAATCCGTGTTCAACCTGACGGAGAGCCTGTTGCCCGAGTATTCGGTGTTCGGTGCGATCCGCCAGCCGGCGGGTGGGGCGCTGCCGGGCATCGCGCCGTCGAACGCCTACCGCTGCGCCGGCGGTGAATACGTCCTGATTGCCGCCAACGGCGACAACATCTTCCGTCGCCTGATGCAACACATGGGCCGGCATGATCTGGCCGACGATCCCGGCCTGGCCCGCAACGACGGCCGCGCGGCGCGTGCCGAGGAAATCGACGCTGCCGTCAATGCTTGGACAAGCACGCTCCCCATCGCCGATGTTCTGGCTGCGCTGCATGCGGCCGAAGTGCCCTGCGGTCCGATCTACACCGTCGCAGACATTGCCGCCGACCCGCACTATCGCGCACGCGGCGTGATCGAAACGGTGCGCGCGCAGTCGGGCATCGAGGTGGAGATGCCGGGCGTGGTGCCCAAGCTTTCCGCCACGCCGGGCGCCGTGCAGGCGAGCGCGCCGCGCCTGGGCCAGCACACGCGTGACGTACTGCGCGGCCACGGCCTGACCGATGGGCAGATCGATGCGCTGGTTTCGCAAGGCATCATTGCCGAAGTCAAAAGCTAAACAGCTAGGACGATCCCGCATGTTGTGTTGCAAATCGTTGCGGTAATATCGCCGCCGAGGCAGTGAACGCACAGAACAGGAGACAGGCATGGGGACACAAGTCATCGGGCGCTGGGCAAAGTGGATGGGCGCTGCACTGTGTGCGACGAGCCTGCTGGCTGCCAGTCCAGCCGTTCTGGCGCAGGGCAAACCTGAAAAGAGCAAGGTCACCATCGCGGTGGGCGGCAAGGCGTTGTTCTACTACCTGCCGCTGACGATTGCAGAGCGTCTGGGTTACTTCAAGGACGAAGGCCTGGACGTTGAAATCGTCGACTTTGCTGGCGGCGCAAAAGCCCTGCAGGCCGTGGTGGGCGGTAGCGCCGACGTGGTGAGCGGCGCGTACGAGCACACGCTGGTGCTGCAGGCCAAGGGGCAGATGTACCAGGAGTTCGTGCTGCAAGGGCGGGCCCCGCAGATCGTGCTGGCGGTCAACAACAAGACGGTGCCCAACTACAAGTCGATTGCCGATTTGAAAGGCAAGAAGATCGGCGTGACGGCTCCCGGTTCGTCGACCAACATCATGGTCAACTATGTGCTGGCGCGCGCCGGCATCAAGCCGAACGAAGTGTCGATCATCGGCGTGGGTCCGAGCAGCGGGGCGATTGCCGCCGTGCGTGCTGGGCAGATCGATGCCCTGGCCAACCTGGACCCGGTGATGTCGATGCTCACGCAAAAGAACGAAGTGCGCGTCGTGTCCGATACCCGCACCCTGGCCGATACCAAGGCGGTGTTCGGTGGCAACATGCCGGCCGGCTGCCTGTACGCGTCTACCGCGTTCATCCAGAAGAATCCCAACACGACGCAGGCGATGACCAACGCCATGGTGCGTGCGCTCAAGTGGCTGCAAAAGGCGGGCCCGTCGGACATCGTCAAGACGGTGCCCGAAGCCTATCTTTTGGGCGACCGTGCGCTGTATCTGGCGGCGTGGGAGAAGGTGCGTGAGGCCATCTCGCCGGATGGCACGATGCCGGCCGACGGCCCGGCTACGGCGCTGCGCACGCTGTCGGAGTTCGATGCGGAAGTGAAGGGCAAGCAGATCAAGCTCGACCAGACCTTCACCAATACCTTCGTGCAGAAGGCCAACGCCAAGTACAAGTAAGTCCCACAGGCTTTCAGCAACGCGCCCGGTTCCGCCCGGGCGCATTGCTTTTGGACCGCAGACCATGTCCCATCCCGCGCTTTCGTTCGATCAGATCACCTGCACGTTCATCTCGCCCGACACGCCGGGCCAGCGTTACACCGCTGTGCAAAACACCTCGCTGGAGGTGCATGCCGGCGAGTTCGTTTCGGTGGTGGGCCCGACGGGTTGCGGCAAATCCACGTTGCTGAATCTGGCGGCCGGCCTGTTGCAGCCGTCTTCCGGGCAGGTGCGGGTGTTTGGCGAGCCGCTGGTCGGTATCAACCGTCGCGCCGGCTACATGTTCCAGGCCGAGGCGCTGATGCCATGGCGCAGCGCGCTCGACAACGTGATGGCCGGGCTGGAGTTTCGAGGCATGCCCGACAAGGAGGCGCGTGATTTGGCGATGTCCTGGCTTGCGCGCGTGGGTTTGGCCGGCTTTGAAGACCGCTACCCGCATCAACTCTCCGGCGGCATGCGCAAGCGTGTAAGCCTGGCGCAAACGCTGGTGCTCGACCCCGACATCATCCTCATGGACGAGCCGTTTTCCGCGCTCGATATTCAGACGCGCCAGTTGATGGAAAACGAGGTGCTCGATCTCTGGGCCGCCAAGCGTAAGGCGGTGCTGTTTATCACGCACGATCTGGACGAAGCGATTGCCATGAGCGACCGCGTGGTCGTTCTGGCTGCCGGCCCCGGCACGCACCCGATCGGCGAATTCACCATCGACCTTCCGCGCCCGCGCGATGTGGCAGAGATTCGCGATCAGGCCGGCTTCGTCGACCTGCACTCGCGCATCTGGGATGTCCTGCGCGAAGAAGTGCTCAAGGGCTATGCGCAGCACCGCCGCGTGGCTTGACCTGAATCTGAACGATTGCATCCATGGCTAACCGTCCGCTTTCTCCATTTGCGCTGCGCACCTGGCAGCTTGGCCTGTTGGTCGTCACGTTGGGTGTGTGGCACTTCGCCACGCGCTCGCAGGAAGTCGCGTTCTTCTTTGGGGAACCGCTGATCGTTGCCCAGCGCATCTGGGCGTGGTTCGTGACCGAAGGCGATATCTATCAGCACCTTGGCGTGACGCTGGCCGAGACGGTGCTGGCATTTGCCATCGGCACGGCCACCGGCCTGGGTGCGGGGCTGTGGCTGGCGCTGAGCCCGGCTGCCTCGGCGGTGCTTGATCCGTACATCAAGGCCGCCAACTCGATGCCGCGCGTGATCCTGGCGCCAATCTTTGGCGTGTGGTTCGGACTGGGGATCTGGTCAAAGGTCGCGCTGGCGGTGACGCTGGTGTTCTTCATCGTCTTCTTCAACGTCTATCAGGGCGTGAAGGAAGTGAGCCCGGTCGTGCTGGCCAATGCACGCATGCTGGGCGCATCGCAGCGGCAGCTGCTGCGCTTCGTCTATCTGCCGAGCGCGACGAGCTGGGTGTTCTCATCGCTGCATACGTCAGTGGGCCTGGCCTTCGTCGGGGCGGTGGTGGGCGAGTACCTGGGCTCCGCGCGCGGTGTCGGTTACTTGATCCTGCAGGCCGAAGGTACGTTCGACATCAACACTGTCTTTGCGGGCATCGTCGTGCTGACGGTCTTTGCGCTGGTCCTGGACTGGCTCGTGGGCTTGATGGAAAAACGCCTGATGCGCTGGCAACCGAAGAGCGGCGAGACTGAAAAGCTCTGAGCGCGCTGACGACGCGAACGTCACATCGACCCTGCCAGGAGCAGGGTCATGCAGCTAGACGGTCGGTCTACTACAATGCGATCCGTCATGAGCAAGCACCCCGAACCCGTCACCGCTGAAGGCGCCGAAGCCCGGCACGACACCCGCGACCGCATCCTGGACGCTGGCGCCGAGCTGATCCTCGGGCGCGGTTTTTCGGCCGTCGGTTTGGCGGAAATCCTTGGCCGTGCGCAGGTACCCAAGGGCTCGTTTTATTACTACTTCGGGTCGAAGGAAGAATTTGGCGTCGCCATGCTGGAGCGCTATTTCCAGGACTACGACGCGGGCGTTGTCAGCCTGTTCAACGACACGCGCATCACCGCCCGTGAGCGGCTGCTGCGCTATTTCTTGGCCTGGATCGATCTGCATGAGCGCAGCGCGTGCGAGGTCACGTGCCTGGCGGTCAAGCTTTCAGGCGAGGTATCGGATTTGTCGGAGCCGATGCGCAAGGTGTTGTCGACAGGGATGACGCGCATGGTCGAGCGCATTGCCACCGCGATCGAGGCCGGTGTCGCCGACGGCTCGTTGGCGCCGGTGCAGGACGCGCACGAACTGGCCGAAGGCCTGTACGCCATGTGGATGGGTGGTGCACTGCTGGCCAAGGCGCACCGCACGGTCGACGCGTTCAAGAGCTGTGTCGCGCAAACGGAAGTGCTGCTGGCCAAGCCCAAACACTGATTCCATTCTGAAACCAATTGCCTGCGAGGCACGTTCCTCGCTT
Source organism: Ralstonia sp. 110700041-2 (assembly GCF_056280165.1). NCBI lineage: Bacteria > Pseudomonadati > Pseudomonadota > Betaproteobacteria > Burkholderiales > Burkholderiaceae > Ralstonia > Ralstonia sp. 110700041-2. Next base: position 31,605 of record NZ_JBSFAI010000021.1, read on the forward strand.
TTTCTTTGATTCCGGTTCTAGATGACCGGTCGAATAGTCCCTCTTCCAGGAGCTGATATGACTCAACAACTGCTGTCCCCGGTTCAGACCGGCCGTACGACCCTCGCGAATCGTGTCGTCATGGCGCCGCTTACGCGCTCGCGCGCCGGCCAGCCGGGTGATGTGCCGACCGAATTGAACGTGACCTATTACGCGCAGCGCGCAACCGCTGGTTTGATTGTCACGGAAGCCACGCAAATTTCCCGCCAGGGCCAGGGCTACGCCTGGACGCCGGGCATGTACACCGATGCACAGGAAGCCGGCTGGAAGACCGTGGTGGATGCTGTGCACGCCAAGGGTGGCCGCATCTCGCAACAGCTTTGGCACGTGGGCCGCATCTCCAACACGCTGCTGCAGGAAAACGGTCAGGCTCCCGTCGCGCCGTCAGCCATCGTCGCCAAGGGCGCGCAGAGCTTTGTCGTGCAGCCCGACGGCACGCCCGCCAATGTGCCGACCAGCGAGCCACGTGCCCTGGCCACGGAAGAAATCCCCGGTGTGATCGCGCAATACCGCCAGGCCGTGCTGCGCGCGCGCCGCGCCGGTTTCGATTTCGTTGAAATCCACGCCGCCAACGGTTATCTGCTGCACCAATTCCTGTCGACCAACAGCAACCAGCGCACCGACCAGTACGGCGGCTCTCTGGAGAACCGCGCCCGACTGATTCTCGAAGTCGTTGACACTGCCATCGACGAGATTGGTGCAGATCGCGTCGGCATTCGCCTGTCGCCGCACTTCGTCGCGCATGACATTGCCGACGCACAAGCCGAAGAAAGCGCGTTGTACCTCGCCCGCGAGCTGACCAAGCGTGGCATCGCCTACCTGCACATCGCCGAGCCGGATTGGGCCGGCGGTCCCGAGTTGACCAACGATTTCCGTCGTCAACTGCGCGACGCCTTCAAGGGCACGCTCATCGTGTGCGGCCAATACACGGCGGAAGAGGGCGAGCAAATGATTGCCTCCGGTCTGGCCGATGCCGTGGCGTTCGGACGCCCGTTCATCGCCAACCCAGACCTGGTGGCGCGCTTCCGTGCCGGCGCATCGCTCAACAAGCCGGATCGCGAAACGTTCTACGGCGGCCAGGAAAAGGGCTACACCGACTATCCGACGCTGGAGGAGGCGGCCTGATAAGTCGCTGCACCAAAGAAAAAGCCGCGCAGGTTGATCGCCTGCGCGGCTTTTTTTGTCTGGCGCCTAAGTCTTTAAGGCTGGATCACCACCTTGCCCGTCACCTTGCGTGCGGCCATGTCCAGCAGCGCTTGTGTCGTCTGCTCCAGCGGATAGCGCGCCGAGATATGCGGGCGGATCTTGCCTTCCTGCATCCAGCCGAGCATCTGCATCATGTTCGCCAGATTCGCCTTCGGCTCGCGGCGAGCGAATTCGCCCCAGAACACCCCAACCAGCGATGCGCCTTTCAGCAGTGCCAGGTTCAGCGGCATCTTGGGGATCTCGCCATTGGCAAATCCGACAACGAGGTAGCGGCCACGCCAGGCAATTGAACGGAACGCCGGTTCCGCATAGATGCCGCCGACCGGGTCATAGATCACGTCCGGGCCCTTGCCGTCGGTCAATTCCTTGATGCACTCGCGCAGGTCTTCGGTCGAATAGTTGATGAGCGCATCAGCGCCGTGGTCCTTGCAGACCGCCAGCTTCTCGTCGCTCGATGCTGCGGCGATCACGCGTGCGCCGATCGCCTTGCCGATCTCGATGGCCGCCAGCCCGACGCCGCCCGCAGCGCCCAGCACCAGCATCGTCTCACCAGCCTTCAGTTGCCCGCGATCGACCACCGCGTGGTGCGACGTACCATACGTGAGCGTGAATGCCGCAGCGGTGTCGAACGCCATGCCCGGCGGCATCGGCATCACCACCTTGGCCGATGCCTTCACCTGTGAAGCAAACGCGCCCTGGCCAAGAAAGGCGATCACGTGGTCGCCGGCCTCGAGGTGCGACACGCCTTCGCCTACTGCATTGACCACGCCCGCGACTTCCGAGCCGGGGGTAAACGGCAGCTCCGGCTTGAACTGGTACTTATTCTGGATGATCAGCACGTCAGGAAAATTCACCCCCGCAGCCTTCACGTCGATCACGACTTCGCCAGCACCCGGCGAGAGGTCCGGCAGCGTTTCGATCACCAGCGACTCGGGCGGGCCCCAGGTCTTGCAGACGACGGCTTTCATCATGTGTCTCCTCAACAGTCTTGCGTTGGATTGTTCGCCATCTCGCATGCATTGCACGCGATCTCGTCTGGCAGTGTAACCGAATAAAAGCACGATCGTTCGATTTGACCGGCTGCGATGAAGCGTCCAGCCTGTCGATGCGTATTTTGTAAGCGTGTAGAACGTGTGCCCAAGCACGATTCGCGAACGTTGCTCGGTTACAATCCGCGCCATGCATATTCTCATTGCCAACGACGACGGATACCTCGCCCCCGGGCTTGCAGCGCTGCATCGCGCGCTGAGCCCCCTCGGCCGCGTGACGGTGGTCGCACCAGAACAGAACCACAGCGGCGCGTCGAACTCGCTCACGCTGCAGCGTCCGCTTTCGGTGTTTGAAGCGACCGACGGTGCCCAGAAGGGTTTTCGCTTCGTCAACGGCACGCCGACCGATTGCGTGCACATCGCGCTCACCGGCATGATCGAAGAGAAACCCGATCTTGTCGTCTCCGGTATCAACCAGGGCCAGAACATGGGTGAAGACGTGCTGTATTCCGGCACGGTCGCCGCCGCCATCGAAGGTTACCTGTTCGGTATTCCGTCGATTGCGTTTTCGCAGGCCGACAAGGGCTGGGCGCACCTTGACGCTGCCGAGCGCGTCGCCCGCGAGGTGGTCGAGCGCTATCTGTCCGATCCGCTGGACGGGCCGGTCCTGCTGAACGTCAACATCCCGAATCTGCCGTACGCCGAGCTGGCAGGTTGGCGTGCGACGCGTCTGGGCAAGCGGCATCAGTCGCAGCCGGTGATCCGCCAGGCCAATCCACGCGGCGAGCCGATCTTCTGGGTCGGTGCCGCCGGCGATGCGAAAGACGCCAGCGAGGGCACCGATTTCCACGCCGTTGCGCACGGCCTCGTCTCGCTGACACCGCTGCAGCTCGATCTGACCGATACGGCCCAACTGCGCACCGTGCGCCGCTGGCAGACGCCATGATCGCCACGGTGGCTCATGTCTGAACGCCCGCGCGATCGGCGCTTCCCGTTGACGCTCGACGCGGTGGTCGAGCGTAAGCCCGTGGAGCGCCAGCGTGAGACGCGTATCTCGTCTGGGGTGAGCGCGGTGTCACGTCCCACGCCGGTGCGTGCGGCATCCGTCGAACGCGCGTCACCCGCATCCGCCCCCGCACCTGCGCCGCAACGCGTGGCGGGGGTCGACGCTGCGGTCGGCGCCGTCGCTGCGAGCGCCGTGCAGGCACGCACGGCGGCAGCGCATGCGGCGGCGGGCGGCATGGCGTCGGACCGCGCGCGTCAGGCATTGGTTGGCCGGGTGCAAGCAGGTGGCGTGAGTGACAAGCGCGTGCTGGCAGCAATCGGCACTGTGCCACGCCATCTGTTCGTCGATGCCGGCCTGGCGTCGCAGGCGTATGAGGATTCCGCATTACCGATCGGCCATCAGCAAACGATCTCGAAGCCGTCAGTGGTCGGACGGATGATCGAGTTGTTGTTGAGTGGACGGTCGGGCCGCACCGGCATGCCGCTGGCACGTGTGCTGGAAATTGGCACCGGCTGCGGCTACCAGGCAGCCGTTCTGGCGCAACTCGCCGACGAGGTGTACTCCATCGAGCGCGTTCGCCCGCTGCACGAAAAAGCCAAAGCGAACTTGCGGCCACTCCGCGTGCCAAACATCCGTCTGCACTATGGCGACGGCATGCTGGGGCTGCCGAAGGCCGCGCCGTTCGACGCCATCATCCTGGCGGCGGCGGGGCTGGAGGTGCCGCAGGCGTTGCTCGACCAGCTGACCGTCGGCGGCCGGCTGATCGCCCCCGTTGCCACCGACCGCAACAGCGGTCCGGCGCAGCAGCTCGTTCTCATTGAGCGTCGCAGCCGCTTCGAGTTTCACAGTACCGCGCTTGAAGGCGTTTTCTTTGTCCCGTTAAAATCAGGAACTGTTTAGCATGTTCATTTCCCGGAGCTCCATGAACCGTCCAAGCCCCGCACGCGCAGGCCGGCTCGCCGTGGCGATGGTGTCGGCCGCACTACTGGCGGCTTGCGCATCCTCCGGCAACCAGGCCCCTGTTCTCGACCGCACCTCGCGTGCAGGCAACGCTGGCACCGTGTCGCAAGAGCCGCCGCCCCCCGGCTACTATCGTGTCAAGCGTGGCGATACCTTGTACAGCATCGCATTGCGTAACGGCCAGGCGCCGCGAGACCTGGTAGCCTGGAACAATATCGCCAACCCGAACCAGATCGAAGTCGATCAGTTGTTGCGCGTTGTACCGCCGAACGCGGATGTCAGCAGCACTGGGGCCGTCGTTACGCCGGTTCGCCCGACCAATACAACTACGCAGCCAGTCGATTCCATCGCGGTCACGCCGCCGCCCACTGCGTCGTCCAGCGCTCCTGCCGGGGCAAGCGACAGTGCAATCTCGCTGGGCTGGCCGGCACGCGGCTCACTCATCAACCGTTTCGATGACAAGAGCAACAAGGGCATCGACATTGGCGGCAAACGTGGCGACGCGGTGGTTGCTGCTGACGACGGAAAAGTGATCCACGTTGGACCCTTGCGTGGGTACGGGAATCTTGTCATCATCAAACACAACGACACGTTCCTGACCGCCTACGGCAACAACGACAAGGTTCTGGTCACCGAGCAATCCACGGTCAAGAAAGGGCAGAAGATCGCCGAAATGGGCAGTACCGATGCGGATCGCGTGAAGCTTCATTTTGAAGTGCGCCGCAACGGTAAGCCGGTCGATCCGATGCGCTACTTGCCGCCTCAATAGAGGAATGCATGCCGCGCCAGAAAGCCGCCACGCCCGTCACCCCAGCCGATGACAACATCGACGCTGCTGTAGAGGGCCAGCGCACCCCAAACGGGCGCGCTGGGCGGCGTGCGCGCGGTGCGGCGCAGCCTCCTGCTGAAGAGATCGAAGTCGTCGATGCGCTTGTCGACGACCTCCCTGTTGCCGATTCCGCCGATCTGAACGACACGTCCGACAGTGCTGACGAGTCGGACGAAGAAGAGGAGGAGGGCGAAGAGGCCGAGGAGGCTGCACCCGAGGAAGATTTCCGCAAGGTGCTGCAGGCCGAGCTGGCCGCCGACACTGTTCAGCACTATCTCAATCGCATCAGCATCAAGCCGCTCCTGACGCCAGCGGAAGAGCTGCATTTCTCGACGCTGGCCAAGGCGGGCGAATTTGCCGCGCGTCAGGTCATGATCGAGCGCAACCTCCGCCTGGTCGTGAGTATCGCCAAAGGTTATCTGAACCGCGGTGTGCCGCTGCTCGATCTGATCGAGGAGGGCAACCTGGGTCTGATGCACGCGATCGAAAAGTTCGATCCGGAACGCGGGTTCCGCTTCTCGACGTATGCAACGTGGTGGATCCGCCAAAGCATCGAGCGCGCGATCATGAATCAGGCGCGCACCGTCCGTTTGCCGGTGCATGTGATTCGCGAGCTCAATCAGGTGCTGCGCGCTAAGCGCCATCTGGAAAAGAGCGGCGTGGATGGCCGAGACGCGAGCCTTGAAGACATCGCCCACCTGCTTGGCAAGACCACGGAAGAAGTGCAGGACGTGCTCTCGCTCAACGAGCACACGACTTCGCTGGATACGCCGTTTGATCTTGATCCGGGCACGAGCCTGCTCGACTTCCTATCGGACGAGCATGGCGCATCGCCGGATCAGGAAGTGGCCCATCGCGAGCTGTCGCAGTTGATGAAGTCGTGGCTCGCACGCTTGTCCGACAAGCATCGCTATGTGGTCGAGCGCCGCTTTGGCCTCAACTACATCGAGCCTGCAACGCTGGAAGAACTGGCCGCCGAGATGGGTTTGACGCGCGAACGCGTGCGGCAGATCCAGCAGGAGGCGCTGGTCAAGCTAAAGCGTCATTTCGCCTCTCAGGGCGTACGCAAAGACGCGGTGCTGTAAGGCGCCGCTGTCCCTCTTTCGTTCCCCTTTTTCAGTCGTTCCGCAGCGCCAGCAGCATCGGTTGATGATCCGATGCCTGTGTAGCGCTGTTGATTTCCAGGCGCAGCACACGCGGTTTCAGTGGCTCGCTAATCAGCATGAAATCGCACGCGTAGGCTGGTTCAGTCCAGTCAGCGCGGTCGTAGACACCGAAGGTCGGCGGCTGCGGCGTTGCGCCGTGCGCAATCTCCCACGCATCATGCAAAGCGGGTTCGCGAGCGAATGGCGCGGTGGCCAAGCGCTTGGGCATGGAATCCGCTTTGCAGTTGAAATCACCGCAGATGATGGTTGCCTTGGTCTGCGCGAGCGGCCGGAAAGGGCCCGCTTCGGGTTCTGCGCCAAGCGTGGCTGGTTGATTCGCACGCGCGCAACCTTCCGTGTGGATGGCTCGCAGCGCATCGATTTGCGCCACACGTTGCAGCTCCGAGTAGTACTCCAGATGGGTGGTGACGATGCGCAAGACACCAAACGGCGCCTGCACCACCGCCTCAATGGCCATTCGCGGCATGCACGGTGTGGCATCCGGCGGACAGGGCAATGCATGGCGCTGGATGTAATGCACGGGCAGGCGGGTGGCAATGGCGTTGCCGAAGCGCTGCACATGCGCGCCGTTGTGGCGCTCCAGCGCGAAGCCGCCGATGACGGTGTACTCGCTGCCAAGCGCCTCGGCGAGCTCGCTCCATTGGTCCGCGCCTGGTTGCCCCGGCAGATCACTGAAGCCGGAGGTGACTTCCTGCAGGCACAACACGTCGAATTCGGCCATCTCCCGCCCTTGCTTGAGTTGGCGCGCGAGGCTGACGTGCCCGTCGGCGCCACGGCCCCACTGGATATTCCACGTCAGGATGACGGTGCCCATGCTGGTCCTCCGGTATCTTACAATGCCGCCCTTGTCCTCATTTTGCCCAGGCTCGCTCGTGTCTCAAGCTGCACCCAACGTCACGCCTTCCTCTTCTGCTCCAGTAACGGTCGCGCCGGACACGCCGCCGGCCAAGCCTCGTGGTCGCCGCAAGCCCGAAATGCCCGTGGCGGGCCCGCTCGACATCGTCTCGCTGGATGGCGAAGCGCGCGGCATCGGCCGTTTGACCAACGAGGACGGCACGCCGGGGAAGGTTGTGTTCGTGGAAGGCGCGTTGCCGGGGGAGCGGGTCATGTACCGCAGTCACCGCGTAAAGCCGTCGTACGAGCAGGCGGGTGTCGTCAACATTCTGCGCCAGTCTGCTTCACGCGTGACGCCGCAGTGCAAGTTCTTTGGAGTGTGCGGTGGCTGCTCGATGCAGCATCTGGATTCGCGCGCACAGGTTGCGATCAAGCAGCGCGTGCTGGAAGACGACCTCTGGCATCTGGCCAAGCTGCGTCCCGACGTAGTATTCCGCCCCATTGCTGGCCCGGATTGGGGCTATCGCTATCGCGCCCGTCTGACCGTGCGCCATGTTGCGGCCAAAGGCGGCGTACTGGTGGGTTTTCACGAGCGCAAGAGCAGCTATGTGGCGGACATGACGTCGTGCGAGGTGTTGCCGCCGCACGTGTCCGCGCTGCTGGTTCCGTTGCGCGAATTGGTGGGCCGCCTGTCGATCGTACAACGTATGCCGCAGATCGAACTGGCGGTCGGCCAGGATGTAACCGCGCTGGTGTTGCGCAACCTAGAGCCGATTACCGCTGAGGATGAGGCGGAGCTGCGTGCTTTCGCCGATCATCACAACATCCAGTTCTGGCTGCAGCCGAAGGGCCCGGATACGGTCTATCCGTTCTATCCGCTCGATCGCACGCTGACGTACACGTTGCCCGAGTTCGGCATCACCATGCCGTTCAAGCCGACGGATTTCACGCAGGTCAATCACCAGATCAACCGGGTGCTGATGTCGCGCGCGCTGAAACTGCTCGACGCGCAGCCGGGCGATCGGCTGCTCGACCTGTTCTGCGGTATCGGCAATTTCACGCTGCCGATGGCCACACGTGCCCGCGAGGTTATGGGCATCGAAGGCAGTGAGGCGCTGACGACACGTGCGCTTGCCAACGCCCAGCACAATGGCCTGCACACGAAGACCTCATTCGCTTGCCGCAATCTGTTTGAGGTGTCGGCTGATGACGTTGCCGCGCTGGGCAAGTTTGATCGTTGGCTGATCGATCCGCCCCGCGAAGGGGCGCTGGCCGTGTCCAAGGCGCTGGCCGAGCTGTCGCAGAGCGGCGGTGATGCGGCCGATTTGCTGCCGAAGCGCATCATCTATGTGTCGTGCAATCCGGCGACGCTGGCGCGCGACGCAGGCTTGCTGGTGCACGAGGCAGGCTACCGACTGGCGGGTGCGGGCGTGGTGAACATGTTCCCGCACACGTCGCATGTTGAGTCGATGGCGGTGTTCGAGCGCGACTGATCTGAGCGATTCCGCGTCTCACGGACAAAGAAAAACCGGCGCACCAGGCGCCGGTTTTTTTCGCTGCGCTGTTGCCAGCGTGCTGTGCGTGCTTAGTTACGATTGCCGCCGAAGATCCCCAGGATCGCCAGCAGGTTCGTGAAGATATTGTAGACGTCCAGGTAGATCGCCAGGGTGGCGGTTACGTAGTTGGTCTCGCCGCCGTTCACGATGCGCTGCACGTCGAACAGGATGTAGGCGGAGAAGATCGCGATGGCCAGCACCGAAATCGTCAGCATCATCGCCGGCAATTGCAGCCAGATATTGGCCACCGAGCCAACGATCAGCACCAGCACGCCCATGAACAGCCATTTACCCAGGCCCGAGAAATCGCGCTTGCTGACCGTGGCTACCGTCGCCATCACACCAAAGATGATCGCCGTGCCGCCGAACGCCGTCATGATGAGCGACGCACCGTTCGAGAAGCCCAGAATCATGCCGATCAGCCGCGACAGCATCAACCCCATGAAGAACGTGAAGCCGAGCAGCAGTGCCACGCCCAGGCTGCTGTTCTTGAAGCGCTCAATGGCGTAGAAGAAGCCAAAGGCCACTGCCATGAAGATGACGAAACCCATCAGCGGGTTACGCCCCATCAGGTTGAATCCGGTGGCGACACCAATCCACGCACCGAGGATGGTGGGGATCATGGAAAGCGCGAGCAGCCAATAGGTATTGCGCAGCACGCGGTTGCGGACGGCCAACGCGCCGGCGGTGCCGGAAGCGCCAAAACCGTACGTGTTGAGTTGGTTGTCCATGCGAACTCCTTGGGTGAATGACATTGCAGACAATACGACGATACAGCGAATGTGGCATCCGAACCGGGCTTTTGCAAGCCACACCGTCCCTACTTGGAGAGTCAGCATGCCACGCGGTTCCGACTACTGGTGGGCGATCGCGCCGGAAAATGCCCTTGACGGGTGATTTTTTGTGCTCTCGATAAGGGGATGCTAAGGCGTGTTCGTCGGGCCGACGAGCCCTGTAGTGAAACGTGACGATATCGTCTCCTGATGCGGCCGGCGTACGCGGCATCCGGTTGCACCGCTTGACATCCATCCGGTTCCCTCCCGTGTTAGAATCTAACGTTTATCTTTCACGTAACACCTTCATTTTTTGGAGTTTTTGATGGCGCTCGAACGCACTTTGTCGATTATCAAACCGGATGCCGTGGCCAAGAATGTCATCGGCCAGATCTACGCCCGCTTCGAAGGAGCCGGCCTGAAGATCGTCGCAGCCAAGATGATCCACCTGTCGCGCGCAGAAGCCGAGCAGTTCTACGCCGTGCACAAGGAGCGCCCGTTCTTCAAGGATCTGGTGGACTTCATGATCTCTGGCCCGGTGATGGTGCAGGCTCTGGAAGGCGAAAACGCAATCGCCAAGAACCGTGACCTGATGGGTGCTACCGACCCGAAGAAGGCTGAGAAGGGCACGATTCGCGCCGACTTCGCTGACAGCATCGACGCCAACGCCGTGCACGGTTCGGATGCTGCTGAAACGGCTGCCGTGGAAGTCGCCTTCTTCTTCCCGGGCCTGAACATTTACAGCCGCTAAGCGTCAACACTAGACTGGGATTGGTGGTTTCGGGTTGCAAGTCATGAGCGATGTGGTGAATCTCCTCGATTTCGACGCACAGGGTCTTCTCGCGTACTGCGAGAGCCTGGGTGAGAAGTCGTTCCGCGCCAAGCAATTGCAGCGCTGGATTCACCAGTCGGGTGCGTCCGAGTTTGGCGAGATGACGGATCTCGCCAAGTCGCTGCGCGAAAAGCTCGCGACCCGCGCCAACATCCAGGCGCCGGCGGTCATTTCCGATCACCTTTCGTCGGACGGCACACGCAAGTGGCTGGTCGACGTTGGGCAGGGCAATGCCGTCGAGACGGTCTACATCCCCGAAGAGACGCGCGGCACTCTATGTGTGTCGTCTCAGGCGGGGTGTGCCGTCAACTGCCGGTTCTGTTCGACCGGCAAGCAAGGTTTCTCGCGCAATCTCAGCACTGGCGAGATCATCGGCCAGCTCTGGATGGCCGAATTCGCCATGCGTAAGCAGCTTGGCCGTGGCCCCAAGGACGACCGCGTTATCACCAACGTGGTGATGATGGGCATGGGTGAGCCGCTGCTGAACTACGACGCTGTGGTGCCGGCTCTGGCCCTGATGCTTGACGACAACGCGTATGGCCTTTCGCGCCGGCGCGTAACGGTATCCACGTCCGGCGTGGTTCCGATGATGGACCGCCTTGCGCGGGATGTGCCGGTGGCGCTTGCTGTGTCGCTGCATGCGTCCAACGATGCGCTGCGCGACGTGCTCGTGCCGCTCAACAAGAAGTACCCGCTGGCCGAACTGATGGCTGCCTGCCGCCGCTATCTCGAGTTTGCCCCGCGTGATTTCATCACCTTTGAATACTGCATGCTCGACGGCGTCAACGACACCGTCGAGCATGCCCGTGAACTGCTGCGCGTCGTGGCCGACGTGCCGTGCAAGTTCAACCTGATCCCATTCAACCCGTTCCCGGAATCGGGCTTGAAGCGCTCGAACAATGAGCAGATCCGCCGCTTCTCGCAAGTGCTGCTGGATGCCGGCATCGTCACCACCATCCGCAAGACGCGGGGCGACGACATCGATGCGGCCTGCGGCCAGCTCGCTGGCGAGGTCAAGGACCGCACGCGCTTGGCCGAGCGCGGCAAGTTCGGCAAGATCGTCGAGATCCCCGTGGTCGGGGCCGACTCAACTCACCGCATGGGTACCGCATGAAGCGTTGGTCGACTGCTGTCAGTCTGGTCTTCACGCTGGCAGCCGCCGGGTGCGCGTTGTCGCCGCCGGTCCAGACACAGACACGAGAAGTTACAACAGTACCCGATCAAAAGGCCGACGCCGGTCGCCGGGCCGCGATCCGATTACAACTCGCGACGCAGTACCTGGAAGCCGGCCAGAATGCGACAGCGCTTGAGGAAATCAAGAACGCCATCGCGATCGACTCGAACGTGCCGAATGCGTATCACATCCGCGCGCTGGCTTACATGAACCTTGGTCAACGCGAACAGGCTGACGAGAGTTTCCGCAGCGCTCTGGCCGCGACACCACGAGACGGTGACCTGCTGAACAACTACGGCTGGTTCCTGTGCTCGCAAGGCGGCAAGCCAGATCAAGGCATGGCGATGCTGCGCCAAGCCATCGAGGCGCCGGCCGCCGGCAGCCCCGCCAAACCGTGGACGAACCTGGGCGTTTGCCAGATGCGTCAGGGCGATCTGGATGGCGCCGAGAAGAGCTTGACGCGCGCTACCTACATCGATGCAAACAATTCGCTGACCAACCTGACATTGGCGCAGCTGTACTACAAACGCCGCGAATATTCGCGTGCCATGCCGTTTATCGAGCGTGTGAATGGCCGCGGCAATCCGACGGCAGAAAGCCTGTGGCTGGGCGCTCGCATCGCGCGCCGCCTCGGCGACACTTCGCAGCAGAACGCATGGAGCGCGCAATTGCAGCGCCGCTTCCCCAATGCGCCCGAAGAGGCGGCATTCGAACGAGGAGCCTGGGATGACTGACCGCGAGGTGGCAAGCGCTGCCGATTTTTCTCATGGCGCGGCGCCTGTCTCGAATCCGCCTGCCGCCCCTTCGCCGGAGCGCGACGATGCGCTGCGCGAGATTGCCGAACGTCTGCGTGCCGGCCGTGAGCGTCAACGGCTGACTGTCGACGATCTGGCCACGCGCCTGAAAGTGGCCCCGGGCAAGTTGTTGGCGGTGGAATCGGCGGATGTCAGTGCGTTGCCTGACATGACGTTTACCAAGGGCCTCATGCGCGCCTATGCGCGCGCCCTGCAGGTCGATGTCGATGACCAGCTTGCGCGTTTGAACGCGCGTGCGCCGGTCACCAACATCGGCTTGCGTCCCGAGGGCGGGCTGGGTGAATCGTTTTCCGACAAGCCGAGTTTCGCCAAGCGTCGCGGCGGCAATGGCCGCTGGCTGATTGGTGCGCTGGTTGCGGTGATTGTGGCGGCCGGTGCGCTGGCCGGTATGGACCGTCTGAAGCAATGGTTCGCCACGCAAACGGCAGCCACGCAAAATACCGAATCCACCGCGAAGGAAACGCCGGCTGCGGAGCAAACCGCGCCCGCGCAAGTGGCTCCAGCAACTGAGCAGGCTCCGTCCGAAACGCCGGCCGCTTCGATGCCGACACCGCTGACGCCTGTTACACCGGCCGCTCCAGCATCGGGTGTGGTGACTGCGCCATTGGCGCCGCCGCCTACGCTGCCGCGTTCGGACAACGGTGCCGTTCCGGCGCCCGCCGTAGCGGCTGCGGGTGGCAAGCCGGCTGTCATCAACGTCGAGGCTCCGGTCGCTGCTCTGCCGACAGAAGCTGCCAAGCCGGCTGAATCGGGCGGCGGTTCGGTCTCGGTGCGCTTCTCCGGTTCGTCTTGGTACGAGATCAAGGACAAGACCGGCAAGACGCTCGCCAGTGGCATTTCCAAGGAAGGCGACGCGCGTGATCTGACCGGCACGCCGCCGTTCAAGGTCGTCTTCGGCAATGCAGGAGCCGTTGAATCGCTGGCCGTGGGTGGCGCGACCGTCGATCTGCAGAAGTACGCCCGCAATCGCGTGGCACGGGCCACGTTGCCCTGAACCGTTTTGTAATTGGCGCGGTGCCTGTAGGCAGCGCGCCCTGTCTGATCATGGAAATCTCCACGCCTCTCGATTGCGCTCCAGCCTTGGTGGGCCCGCTGCCGCGCCGGAACTCGCGCGCCGCGCAAATCCGCTGGGGTGATCGTGTCGTGCACGTCGGTGGCGACGCGCCGGTCTGCGTGCAATCGATGACGAATACCGACACTTCGGACGCCATCGGTACCGCAATCCAGGTAAAGGAGCTGGCGCGTGCCGGCTCTGAGTTGGTGCGCATCACAGTGGATACCCCGGCCGCCGCGGCCGCGGTGCCTGCCATCCGCGAGCAGCTCGACCGCATGGGTGTGGATGTGCCGCTTGTCGGCGATTTCCACTACAACGGCCACAAGCTGCTGCAGGACTATCCGGAGTGCGCGCAGGCGCTATCCAAGTACCGGATCAACCCCGGCAACGTCGGGCAGGGTGCCAAGCGCGACACGCAGTTCGCGCAGATGATCGAGATTGCTTGCCGCTATGACAAGCCGGTGCGTATCGGCGTGAACTGGGGCAGCCTCGATCAGGATCTGCTTGCGCGCATCATGGACGAGAACGCGCAACGTGCAACCCCCTGGGATGCCCGCGCCGTGATGGTCGAGGCGCTGATCACCTCCGCGATCCAGTCCGCGCAAAAGGCTGAAGAACTGGGCTTGCCAGGCAGCCAGATCATCCTGTCGTGCAAGGTGTCGGCGGTGCAGGATCTGATTGCTGTGTACCGCGAGTTGGCGCGTCGCTGCCATTACGCGCTGCACCTGGGCCTGACCGAGGCCGGCATGGGGAGCAAGGGTATCGTCGCTTCCACGGCGGCGTTGTCGGTGCTGCTGCAGGAAGGCATCGGCGACACGATCCGCATTTCGCTCACGCCGGAACCGGGTGCGCCGCGCGAGAAGGAAGTCATCGTCGCGCAAGAGATTCTGCAGACCATGGGCCTGCGCAATTTCACGCCCATGGTGATCGCGTGCCCGGGTTGCGGGCGCACGACCAGCACGGTGTTCCAGGAACTGGCGGCGCGCATCCAGTCGTATTTGCGCGAGCAGATGCCGGTGTGGAAGGAGCAGTACCCCGGCGTCGAAGAGATGAATGTGGCCGTGATGGGCTGCATCGTCAACGGCCCCGGAGAGAGCAAGCACGCCAATATCGGCATTTCGCTGCCAGGCACGGGCGAGTCGCCGGCGGCGCCGGTTTTCGTTGACGGCGTGAAGGTGAAAACACTGCGCGGCGAGCGCATCACAGAAGAATTCCAGGCGATCGTCGACGAGTACGTGCGGACGCATTACGGCGCACAGACTCCTGCGACGGTCTAAAGCGACATCAGGCTTCGGAAACCAAAGCCGAAGCACGAAACGACCGGCCGGCTCTGCATGAAGGTAGATGCGAGAAGTCGGCTTTCAACGTGACATCATGAGCGATACACAAAAACAACGCGTGCAGAAGATCGCTGGCGTCAAAGGCATGAACGACTTGCTGCCTGCTGATGCCCCGCTGTGGGAGCACTTTGATAACGCCGTGCGCAGCATGCTGCGCGCCTATGGCTACCAGCAGATCCGCACGCCGATCGTTGAGCAGACGCAACTGTTTGTGCGTGGCATCGGCGAGGTGACGGACATCGTCGAGAAGGAGATGTACACCTTCACCGATGCGTTGAACGGCGAACAACTGACCATGCGCCCCGAAGGCACCGCTGCCGCTGTGCGCGCCGTGATCGAGCACAACCTGCTGTACGACGGCCCGAAGCGCCTGTGGTACACCGGCCCGATGTTCCGCCACGAGCGTCCGCAGCGCGGCCGCTATCGCCAATTCCATCAGGTGGGTGTGGAAGCGCTGGGCTTTGCAGGCCCGGACATCGACGCTGAAGTCATCCTGATGTGCCAGCGCCTGTGGGACGACCTCGGCCTGGTCGGCCTGAAGCTGGAGCTGAACTCGCTCGGACAGGCGGAAGAGCGTGCCGCGCACCGTGCCGATCTCATCAAATATCTGGAAGGTTTCCAGGACGTTCTGGATGAGGACGGCAAACGCCGTCTGTACACCAACCCGCTGCGCGTGCTCGACACCAAGAACCCCGCGCTGCAGGACATGGCTGCCGGCGCGCCGAAGCTGCTCGACTACCTGGGCGACGAATCGCGCGCGCACTTTGAAGGCGTGCAGAAGCTGCTCAAGGCGAACAACATTCCGTTCATCATCAACCCGCGTCTGGTGCGCGGGCTAGATTACTACAACCTCACGGTCTTTGAGTGGACGACCGACAAGCTGGGCGCGCAAGGCACAGTGGCGGGGGGTGGCCGCTATGACCCGCTGATCGAGCAGATAGGCGGCAAGCCTGCCCCCGCATGCGGCTGGGCGATGGGCGTGGAGCGCATCATCGAATTGTTGCGTGAGGAAAAGCTGGAGCCTGAAGCGCAAGGCTGTGACGTCTACATCGTCCACCAGGGCGACGAGGCGCAGGTTCAGGCGCTGATCGCGGCAGAGCGACTGCGCGACGCCGGCCTCGACGTCATCCTTCACGCCTCGCCGGAAGGTCGTAACGGTAGCTTCAAGTCGCAGTTCAAGCGTGCTGACGCAAGTGGCGCATCCTATGCGGTTATCATTGGCGACGACGAAGTCACCCAAGGCGTCGCCCAGATCAAGCCGCTGCGGGGCGATCCGACCGCGGATGCCCAGCAGACCGTGCCGTCGGACCAACTGGTCGACCGCCTGATCGACGCCATGGTGGCCAATAACGACTAACAGCGGGCAGCTGACCTCGGCAGCGAACGACCGCGATTCACTCCCAATATTCAAGCTCTGCAAAGCATGGCCTACGATCTCGAAGAACAGGAACAAATTGAGAGCCTCAAGCACTGGTGGCGTGATAACGGCAACGTAGTCACATGGGTCGCCATCGTGGTGCTGCTGGCTGTGGCCGGTTGGTTTGGCTGGAAGAACTGGCAGCGCAAGCAGGCCGGCGAAGCGTCCGTGCTGTACGAGCAGGTACAGAAGGCCGTTGATGGCAAGGATGCTGAGAAGATCAAGCGCGCCGCCACTGACATGGAAGACAAGTTCGGCGGCACGGCTTACGCGCAGATGACCGCGCTGGCCGCAGCCAAGGCGCTGTACGAAGCCAACGATGTAGCCAGCGCCAAGGCGCAGCTGCAATGGACGGTTGATCATGCGCGCGACGACGAATACAAGGCGCTCGCCAAGCTGCGCCTGGCTGGCCTTCTGCTCGATGAGAAAGCCTACGATCAGGGCATCGCGCTAGTCTCCGGCGACGTTGCGCCGGCGTTCGCCGGGCTCTACGCCGATCGTCGCGGCGATCTGCTGGCCGCGCAGAACAAGAACGAAGACGCCCGCGCTGCCTACAAGCTGGCGTTGGAAAAGTTCGGTCCGGCTGACGCTTCGGCGCGCCAGATCGTGCAGTTCAAGCTGGATGCCCTGGGCGGCGCCTGATTGGCGCACCCTCGTGCAGTTCAACGCATAACAAAAGGATCCCGATTTCATGATTCACGCACTTGAGCAGGGTGGTGTCGCGCGCGGTATTGCACAGGCGGCGCGCGTGGCAGTGCTGGCACTGGCAGCGACGGCTGTCCTTGGCGGTTGCTCGCTGTTCAGCAGCAAGAACAAGCATGAGCCGGCCAAGCTGATGGAAGTTCAGCAAGTGCTGGCCGTGCGTCAGGTGTGGAGCGTCAGCGTCGGCAAGAGCGGCCGCTATGTGATGCAGCCGGCTGTGGCGGGCAACAACGTCTACGTGTCGGCCGCCGGCGGTACTGTGACCGCCCTGGATGGCGCGACCGGCCGCACGGTCTGGCAAGGCAAGGCGGACGTGGACCTGACCACTGGCCCTGGCAGCGACGGCTCGCTGACCGTCGTGGCGGGTGAGAAGGGCGCGGTCATCGCTTTCGACGAGAAGGGCACGCAGAAGTGGAAAGTCGCCGTCAACGGTGAAGTCCTGACGGCGCCGCTGGTTGGCCAGGGATTGGTGATCGTCCGCACGACGGATGGCCGCGTCCTGGGTCTGGACCCAAGCAATGGCGAACGCAAGTGGATCTATCAGCGTTCTCCCTCGGCGCTGAACCTGCGCAGCAGTCTGCCGATGATTTTTGCCGGCGATAACATCATCCTGGGTTTTGCCGGTGGCAAGCTGGGCGCGCTGTCGGCCAGCAATGGCGCGCTGCGCTGGGAAGCTGCCGTGTCGTATCCGCGTGGCGTATCGGAAATCGAGCGGCTGAACGATGTGACCGGTGCGCCGTCGGTCAACGGTTCGCAAGTCTGTGCAGCCAGTTTCCAAGGTCGCGTGGCGTGTTTTGATATGAGCACTGGCGCCCCGCGCTGGGGTCGTGATTTCTCGTCGCCGACCGGCGTGACGCAAGATGATGGCGGGTTGTTCGCCGCTGACGAGAAGTCGGTTGTCTATGGCTTTAACGCACAAAACGGTGCCGACCTCTGGAAAAACGACGCGCTGCTATGGCGCGACCTCGGTACGCCGCTGGCGTTTGGCCGTGCGGTCATCGTGGGCGATTCCGAAGGTTGGCTGCATTTCCTGTCGCGCGATGATGGCAAGTTCGTCGCGCGCGTGAAAACCGACGGCAGCGCCATTGGCGCAGCACCTGTGGTGGTCGGCCAGACACTCGTCGTCCAAACCCGCGGCGGCGGTGTCTACGGCTATCTGCCGAAGTAACATTCGCGGCCGCGGCCCGAGTGGTCTGCGGCGGCACACGCATCACATCGGGGCGGCTGCGCCGCCTTGAACTTGCGCCCGCGTACTCCGCGGGCGTCTTGCATCTGCGTCATCAGGCATTCAGCCGTGCAGATGCCAACCGCAGTTGCAGCAACCAGAATTTGCCGTGGCGCCATTCGCGTACGGCACACAAGCATGAAACCAGTCATTGCCCTTGTAGGGCGGCCGAATGTCGGCAAATCGACCCTCTTCAATCGTCTGACCCGCTCGCGTGACGCGTTGGTCGCGGATATTCCTGGCCTGACGCGCGATCGCCACTACGGCGAAGGCCGCGTGGGCGACCGTCCGTTCATCGCCATCGATACCGGCGGCTTCGAACCCGTTGCCAAGGAAGGCATCGTGGCTGAGATGGCCAAGCAGACGCGCCAGGCCGTGGTTGAAGCCGATGTCGTGATCTTCATCGTCGATGGACGCCTGGGACTGGCGCCGCAGGATCGCGTGATCGCCGATTACCTGCGCAAAACCGGGCGCCGCATCCTCCTCGCCGTCAACAAGGCCGAGGGCATGCGCTACACCGCCGTCGCCAGCGATTTCTACGAGCTTGGTCTGGGCGATCCGGCTGCCATTTCGGCCGCGCACGGCGACGGAGTCAATGATTTGGTGGCGGAGGCGCTCGACCTGGCATTTGCCGAGCGCCCCGAGCTTGCCGAGGCAGCCGACGCGCACGACCACGGTACCCGTATCGCCATCGTTGGCCGTCCGAACGTGGGCAAGTCGACGCTGGTGAACGCGCTGATCGGCGAAGAGCGCGTGATTGCGTTCGATATGCCCGGCACCACGCGCGACGCCATCTACGTGGATTTCGAACGTAACGGCAAGCCTTACACGCTTATCGATACGGCAGGCTTGCGCAAGCGCGGCAAGGTGTTTGAAGCAATCGAGAAGTTCTCGGTGGTGAAGACGCTGCAGTCGATTGCCGACGCCAACGTGGTTGTGCTGATCCTCGATGCGCAGCAGGACATTTCTGATCAGGACGCGCATATCGCCGGCTTCATCGTCGAATCCGGCCGCGCGCTGGTAATCGGTGTGAACAAGTGGGATGGCCTGACCGGGCATGCCCGCGATCGCATCAAGCACGATATGGAGCGCAAGCTGCAGTTCCTGTCGTTTGCCAACGTGCATTACATCTCCGCCAAGGAACGTACGGGCATTGGTGCGCTGATGAAGTCCGTGGACGCCGCTTATGCTGCCGCCATGGTCAAGCTGCCGACGCCCAAGCTCACGCGTGTGCTGATGGAGGCGGTCGAGTATCAGCAGCCGCGACGCGCAGGCGTTTCACGCCCTAAGCTGCGCTACGCGCACCAGGGCGGTTCCAACCCGCCGATCGTGGTGATTCACGGCAATGCATTGTCGAATATTCCTGAAACCTATCGCCGCTTCCTGGAAGGGCGTTTCCGCGAGGCCTTCCAACTGAAGGGCACACCGCTGCGGATCGAATTTCGTACGAACAAAAACCCGTACGCCCAATCGAACGATTGAGCAGCGCGCGGGCGGTGCTCGTCGGCAGGGGCGTGTAACGCGGGGGCATTCGAACGGGGGATCACCAAAAAGGCCGAGCCAATTCATATGGCGGGGTCATCGGTTTTCCGTTTGCTTTCCCTGATTTCTAAGGCTAAATTCTCGAGACATGGCGCTTGGTGTCTGCAAACCCCAGGCGCCATTGGCGTCATTTGGACGCGTCTGGCCGACTCTTTTGACGAACTTTTTTTTGCGTCGCCTGCTTGAACCCGGGCTTCCTAGCCCCATAACCCATCACTAAACCTATAAATCTGGAGTGTGCCATGAGCAACAAAGGGCAATTGCTACAAGACCCGTTTCTGAATGCGCTGCGTAAGGAGCATGTGCCGGTGTCGATCTACCTCGTCAACGGTATCAAGCTGCAAGGCAACATCGAGTCGTTCGACCAGTACGTCGTGCTCCTGCGTAATACCGTGACGCAGATGGTGTACAAGCACGCAATCTCCACCGTGGTGCCGGCCCGTGCCGTGAATTTCCGTGTGGACGAAGCGCCTGACGCCTGATTCTGCCTCGCTCCCGCCGCCGTCCGCGCGGCGGGACGCACCCACCCCGTTTCTCCCTTCTCCATTCCCCGTTTGGCATCCCATCCCACCTCCAGCTCGGAGCCGACACGCGCTATTTTGGTCGCAGTCGATTTCGGCAAACATGATTTCCAGGAAAGTCTGAGTGAACTGGCGCTACTGGCCTCGACCGCCGGCTCTGAACCGCTGCGCGCGGTTACCGGTAAGCGCACCAGGCCCGATGCGGCGCTGTTCATCGGTGCTGGCAAGGCGGAAGAAGTGAAGATCGCCGCAGACGAGGAGGATGCGGAGATCGTCATCTTCAACCACGCGCTGAGTCCCGCTCAGCAGCGTAACCTCGAGCGCTTTTTCGGGCGCCACGTAGTCGACCGGACTGGCCTCATCCTTGACATCTTCAGCCAGCGCGCGCAGAGCCACGTGGGCAAGGTGCAGGTAGAACTTGCTCGCGTGCGGTACCAGGCGGCCCGTCTGGTCCGGGCGTGGAGCCACTTGGAACGCCAGAAGGGCGGCGTCGGCCTGCGCGGCGGCCCGGGCGAGCGTCAGCTCGAACTGGACCGCCGGATGCTGGACGAACGCGCCAAGCGTCTGTCGTCCGAGTTGGACAAACTCCAGCGTCAGCACGACACCCAGCGCCGTTCACGCAGCCGCAACGACGCGTTTTCCGTCTCCCTGGTCGGCTATACCAACGCCGGCAAATCGACGCTGTTCAATGCGCTGACCAAGGCACGCGCGTACGCTGCCAACCAGTTGTTCGCCACGCTGGATACGACCTCTCGCCGTTTGTACCTGGAAGGGCTGGGCAATGTGGTGCTGTCGGACACGGTCGGTTTCATCCGCGATTTGCCGACGCAACTGGTGGCCGCATTCCGTGCCACGCTGGAAGAAACCGTGCACGCCGACGTGCTGCTGCATGTGGTGGACGCCGCCAGCACAGTCAAGCACGAGCAGATGGAGCAGGTCGATCGCGTGCTGGACGAAATCAATGCCAGCGGCATCCCCCAAATTCTGGTGATGAACAAGATCGACGCGGCTGAGGAGCTGCGCGCGGCTGGCCCGCGCATCGAGCGAGACGAAACCGGCGCTGTGCGGCGCGTGTTCGTTTCCGCCATAGAAGGGACCGGGCTCGATCTGTTGCGCGAAGCGCTGGTCGAGACTGCGATCCGCCTGCGTGAGCACCCCGCGTCGCATGGCGGCGATTTCGATCCGCGCTTCGACACCCGACGTGATTCGCCGCCGGCCCACCGTGACGAACTGTCGCAAAGCTTGCCGAGCAGCGGTTCTTCCGCCAAAGGTGACGAAGAGGGCTGATAGAATGGCCCGCTACTTCTTCGCAGTCAGACAATCAGGACAAGCCCGACCGCTCATGCCCGAGATTTCGACCCAGTCTTCTTCCATGGCCTCGCCGCGTCCGGCGCGAGGTTTGTGGCACCGCTTGCGTGTGCTGCTTTCGCTGAACGATCCGCGCTGGGGTCGCGGCGATGACAACAACAACGCCGAGCGCGAAGGCAACAAAGACGAACCAAAGCGTCAAAGCAAACCGCCTCAGGATGGCCCCCCCGACCTTGACGAGTTGTGGCGCGACTTCAATCGCCGCCTGAACAACCTGTTCGGCCGCAAGGACAGCGGTAACGGTAGCGACGGCCCCACGCCGCTGCGTCCCGGTAACGGCCGTGGCGGCTCGGGCCTGGGCATCGGCGTGCTGCTGGCGGTGCTCGTTGGCCTGTGGCTAGCCAGCGGTTTCTTTATCGTGCAGGAAGGCCAGACGGGCGTGATCCTGCAGTTCGGCCGTTTCAAGTACCTGGCAACGCCGGGTATTAACTGGCGTCTGCCGTATCCGGTCGAATCGCACGAAATCGTGAACCTGTCGGGTGTGCGCACGCTTGAAATCGGTCGGACTACCCAGATCAAGGACACGAACCTGAAAGATTCCTCGATGCTCACGCAGGACGAGAACATCGTCGACGTGCGCTTCTCGGTCCAGTACAACATTGCCAATCCCGTCGACTACCTGTTCTACAACCGTACGGACCGTGGCGGCGATGAAGAACTGGTGACGCAGGCGGCCGAGACGTCGGTGCGCGAGATCGTCGGTCGCAACAAGATGGATGCGGTTCTGTACGAAGGTCGTGATGCTGTGGGCCGTAATCTCGCGGAATCGATTCAACGCATCTTGTCGGCGTACAAGACCGGGATTCGAATCCTCAGCGTGAACGTGCAGAGCGTGCAGCCGCCCGAGCAGGTGCAGGCCGCGTTCGATGACGTGACCAAGGCTGGCCAGGACCGCGAGCGTGCCATTTCTGAAGGTCAGGCTTACGCCAATGACGTGGTGCCGCGCGCCAAGGGCACGGCCGCGCGTCTGGGCGAAGAGGCCCAAGGCTACAAGGCACGCGTCACTGCGCGTGCGGAAGGTGATGCGGCGCGCTTTGCGTCGGTGCAACGTGAGTACGCGAAAGCGCCGCAGGTCACGCGCGACCGTATCTATCTGGAAACCATGCAAGACATTTACGCCAATTCGACGAAAGTCTTGGTCGACCAGAGCAATGGCAGCCTCTTGTATTTGCCGCTGGACAAGCTGATCGCGCAAACGCAGGGCGACACATCGCGCCCGGCTCCCGCGCCGGGTGCTTCTGCGCAGGACAGCGGTTCTGCGCAGGGCGTGCCCACTCCCTCCAATCCGTCACCGGCCAATGACGCAGATTCGCGCTCGCGCGAAGCGCTGCGCAACCGTGACCGCGATTCGCGCTAACAGGAGGGCACTATGAATCGTCTGATTTCTGCCTTCGTGGCGCTGGTCATTGCCCTGGCGGTGTTCTCGTCGGTGGTGTTCGTGGTGGATCAGCGGCAGTACGCCGTGGTATTCGCCTTTGGGGAGATCAAGCAGGTCATCAAGGAGCCGGGGCTGCATTTCAAGCTTCCGCCCCCGCTGCAGAACGTGGTGTTCATGGATAAGCGCCTGCAGACCATCGATGTGGCCGGCGCCGATCGTTTCATTACGGCAGAGAAAAAGAACCTGCTGGTCGACTGGTTCGTGAAGTGGCGCGTGTCCGATCCGCGTCTGTTCTACGTGAGCTTCAAGGGCGATAGCCGCCTTGCGCAGGACAGCATGACGCAGAAGATCAACTCCATCGCCCGAGATGAGTTTGCGCGCCGCACTGTTTCCGACGTGGTATCGACGGATCGCGAAGCTGTGATGCAGAGCATCCTCAAGGGCGTACAGGAGTACGGCAAGTCGGTCGGCGTGGACATCATCGACGTGCGCCTGAAGCGGGTGGATCTGCTGGCCAGCGTGACCGAATCGGTCTACCGTCGCATGGAAGCCGAGCGCAAGCGCGTGGCCAACGAGCTGCGTTCGACGGGGGCTGCTGAGGGCGAAAAAATCCGCGCCGATGCCGACCGTCAGCGCGAAGTCGTCCTGGCCGATGCCTACCGAGATGCGCAGAAGATCAAGGGGGAAGGCGATGCCCGCGCCGCTGACATTTATGCCGAGGCGTTTGGCCGTGATCCGCAGTTCGCCGCATTCTGGCGCTCCATGGAGGCGTATCGCGCATCGTTCCGAGATCGGAAGGACGTGATGGTGCTGCAGCCGAACAACGATTTCTTCAAATACATGCGCAGCCCGAACGGCGGCAGCTCGTCAGCAGCGCCGGCTGCCCAGACGGGGCGACATCGCTAGTACAATGCTTCGCTGATTATTTGAGGCGGACAGACCCCGGCTTGCCGGGGTTTTGTTCGTTTGCCAACCGCATCCCATGGAAGAGTCACTCCCCAACGTTTTGCTCGCAGCGTGCGCGCTGGTGCTCGTATTCGAGGGCATCTTGCCGTTCGTGGCGCCCCACGCCTGGCGACGCGCGTTCCAGACGCTGACTGATCTGCCCGACGAAAAGCTTCGCATGGTCGGCCTTGTGTCGATGGCGATCGGGCTGATCCTCCTGCGGTTGCTGCATCGCTAGCGCACTTCCTGCCTTTTTACGAATTTCTGCCGTACCAAGACTCCAGAGCGAGACCGCCATGCCGACCAATTGGTTGCTGCCTGAATCCATTGCTGACGTGCTGCCTTCCGAGGCACGCAAGATTGAAGAGTTGCGTCGCCGCATGCTCGACCTGTTCCGCACCTACGGCTACGAACTGGTCATGCCGCCGATGCTGGAATACATCGAGTCGCTGCTCTCGGGCACCGGCCATGATCTGGACCTGAAGACATTCAAGCTGGTCGATCAGCTCTCGGGCCGCACCATCGGCCTGCGCGCGGACATTACGCCGCAAGTCGCCCGCATCGACGCCCACTTGCTGAATCGTGCTGGCGTGACGCGTCTGTGCTACGCGGGTTCGGTGTTGCATACGCGCCCAAGCGGATTCCACGTCACGCGCGAGCCGCTGCAGATCGGTGCCGAAATCTATGGCCATGCCGGTCTGGAGGCCGATCTGGAAATCCAGGAGCTGATGCTCGCCGCGCTGTCGGCCGCTGGTTTGGCAGATGTGCGCCTGGACCTCTGCCACGTTGGCGTGGTGGCGGCGCTGCTGGAGCAATCGCCGATCGCCGCCCGCATTCAGGACGACCTCTTCACAGCGCTCGCCGCCAAGGATGTGCCCGCTCTGCGCGCCATCACGGTCGATCTGCCGCCGGCGCAGCGCGATGCCATCAATCTGCTGCCGGCACTGTACGGCGGTGTGGATGTGCTCGCTCGTGCGCGCAAGCAGTTGCCCGCGCTGCCAGCCATTGGCCGTGCGCTCGACGACTTGGCTACGCTGGCAGAGCGTGCAGGCGGTGCGACCGTTAACATCGACCTCGCCGATTTGCGTGGCTACCATTACCACAGTGGTGTGATGTTTACTGCCTATGTGGCCGGCGTACCGAATGCCGTGGCGCGTGGCGGCCGGTATGACAAGGTCGGAGAGGCTTTCGGCCGCGCGCGTCCTGCGACCGGTTTTTCGCTGGACCTGCGTGAGGTCGCCGGGATTTCGCCGGTGGAAGCGCGGGCCGCTGCCATTCACGCGCCCTGGTCGGGGGACGCCAAACTGCGCGAGGCGATTGCCGCGCTGCGCGCTGCGGGCGAAATCGTGATCCAGTCGCTGCCGGGCCACCCGGAAGACCTGGAGGAATTCGCCTACGACCGGCAACTCGTCGAAGAGAGCGGCCGCTGGATCGTCAAGCCGCGCAACGCTTCGATCTGAGGCTGTTGCATAACGTTGTGTAAATACCCCGTAATTTCAGGGAAGCCCCTGGCAACAAGGGTAGAATACGTTTTTAACCCATCTGCAAATTCAACATGTCCGCACCAGCAGTGAGCCAAGGACGCAATGTCGTCGTCATCGGCACCCAATGGGGTGACGAAGGTAAAGGGAAAATCGTCGATTGGCTGACCGATCATGCGCAAGGCGTGGTTCGTTTCCAGGGCGGACATAACGCAGGCCATACCCTCATCATCGGCGGTAAGAAGACGATTCTGCGTCTGATCCCGTCGGGCATCATGCGTGACGGCGTCGCGTGTTACATCGGCAACGGTGTTGTGCTGTCGCCTGAGGCGCTGTTCAAGGAAATCGACGAGCTTGAATCCGCCGGTGTGCAGGTGCAGAACCGACTGCGCATTTCGGAAGCGACCAACCTGATCCTGCCGTACCACGTGGCCATCGACAAGGCGCGCGAAGCCAAGCGCGGCGCCGCCAAGATCGGCACCACCGGTCGCGGTATCGGCCCGGCGTACGAAGACAAGGTGGCCCGCCGCGGGCTGCGCGTGCA
Organism: Ralstonia sp. 110700041-2; assembly: GCF_056280165.1. NCBI lineage: Bacteria > Pseudomonadati > Pseudomonadota > Betaproteobacteria > Burkholderiales > Burkholderiaceae > Ralstonia > Ralstonia sp. 110700041-2. The sequence goes on from NZ_JBSFAI010000021.1 coordinate 57,301, forward strand.
GGACCTGTTCGACCCGGCTTACTTTGCCGAGCGTCTGCGCGAGAACCTGGATTTCCACAACTTTGTTCTGACGCAGTACCTGAATCATCCGGCGCTGGACTTCCAGCAAACGCTGGACGAGATGCTGTCCTACGCCGGCCGCCTCGCCCCGATGGTGACGGACGTGTCGGCTGAACTGTTCGCTGCCAACGCCGCCGGTAAGAACCTGATGTTCGAGGGCGCGCAAGGTACGCTGCTCGATATCGACCACGGCACCTATCCGTTCGTCACGTCGAGCAACTGCGTGGCGGGTAATGCCGCCGCGGGCGCGGGTGTCGGCCCGGGCCAACTGCATTACATCCTTGGCATCACCAAGGCGTATTGCACGCGCGTGGGTTCCGGCCCGTTCCCGAGCGAACTGTATGACGCGGACAACCCCGCGCGCCAAGATCCGATTGGCGTGCGTCTGGCCAATGTCGGCAAGGAATTCGGCTCGGTCACCGGCCGGCCGCGCCGCACGGGCTGGTTGGATGCTGCCGCGCTGCGCCGAGCGATCCAGATCAACGGTGTGTCGGGCCTGTGCATGACCAAGCTCGATGTGCTGGATGGCCTGGAAACCCTCAAGCTGTGCGTTGGCTACATGCTCGATGGCAAGCAAATTGACATCTTGCCGCGTGGCTCCGATGCCGTGGCGCGTTGCCAGCCGATCTACGAAGAATTCCCGGGTTGGAACACCTCGACCTTCGGTTTGAAGGAGTGGGATGCGCTGCCCCAGACCGCTCAGGCTTACCTGAAGCGCGTCGAAGAAGTGGCCGGTATTCCGATTGCCATGATTTCGACCGGTCCTGACCGGGACGAGACCATCCTGCTGCGTCATCCCTACAAGGACTGACGCGCAGCTCCCAGATTCGCCCGGTGATTTGCCGGGCGAATTTGCATGGAGCCCGTTTTCAACAGAACACGATAGCGGCAACTCACGCCGTATTGACGATACGAAGAGGTACACCATGAACCAGCCGATCAACGACGACTCGCACCTGTGGGTGTCCTGGGACGACTACCACGGCCTGATCGAGCGCTTGGCGCTCGTCGTGCACGAGTCGGGCTGGAAGTTCGACAAGATTCTGTGCCTGGCGCGCGGCGGCTTGCGTGTTGGCGATCAGCTTTCGCGCATCTACGATCTGCCGTTGGCCATCCTGGCGACCAGCAGCTATCGCGAAGCCGCCGGCACGCAGCAAGGCGATCTCGACATCGCGCAATACATCACTATGACGCGTGGCGAGCTGTCCGGCCGCGTGCTGCTGGTGGACGATCTGGTGGATTCGGGGGTCACGCTGGAGCGTGTCGGGCGTCACCTGAAAGAGCGTTATCCGGCCGTGACCGACGTGCGTACCGCTGTGCTGTGGCACAAGGGGTGCTCGAAGATCAAGCCCGACTATGCCGTTCAGTTTCTGCCGACCAACCCCTGGATCCATCAACCATTCGAGGAATACGATACGCTGCGTCCCCACAATCTGGCGGCGTGGATCAAGCGCGGCAAGTCGCGCCCGGCTGGCAACGGTGAGGCGCCGGGGGTTTGAGGCGTTGGTCGATTGCGTCGAGGCGCGATGGAGTGGCGTGTGCGGCTTGCGTCGTGCGTGCCACTTCGGTAACCTGATGTCACGGGCGCAGCGTTGGCCCGAAACCCGCGTACGGATTGGCTTTGCAGGAGTTGTCCAATGCGAGCTGCGCGGTTGATCGAAGCGTGGTGTGTCTTTTGTGGACGCATTGGCTTCGAGCCCACCCAGCGTTGGGGCAGGTGAGGCCAGTGATCCTGGTTCGGCCCTGGCGCGATAGCCAAGACACAATGCACGTCGCCCTTAGCGGAATGTCGCGTCAGCTACTGAACAACAACAATCCGGCCGCGGAAAAGAAAAACGGCGCAACTTGCGTTGCGCCGTTCCTAAACTCTGGTGCCCAGGAGAGGACTCGAACCTCCACGGAGTTACCCGCTAGTACCTGAAACTAGTGCGTCTACCAATTCCGCCACCTGGGCAGGTGTGCGTGTACCGAAGCTGTAATTATTACGGGATCCTGCGATCCTGTCAACACTCTAGAAGAAAAAATTGAATCAACCGACTTATCCGATCCCGAGCCGCGAGGAAATCCTCGGTGTGCTGCGCACGTCGGGGTCTCCGCTGTCTGCCACCGATATTGCCAAGGCGCTGTCGGTCACGCGCAAGGAGCATGACGGCTTTATCAAGCGTCTGACCGCCATGGAGCGGGACGGTCAGATCGAACTCAACCGCAAGGGGCACTACGAACTGGCGCACCAGCCCAATTTCATCGAAGGCCGGGTAATTGGCCATCGCGATGGCTTCGGCTTTTTCGTACGCGATGACGGCGAGCCCGATATCTTCCTGCCCGAACGAGAGATGCAGAAGGCCATGCACGGCGACCGCGCCCTGGTGCGCACCGTCGGCTACGATCGACGCGGGCGTTCGGAAGGGCAGATCGTCGAGATCCTGCAGCGGGCCAACAAGCGCGTCATCGGCCGGTTGCTTTCTGAAAGCGGCACGCTGGTCGTGGCGCCCGAAGACAAGCGGCTCGGCCGCGACATCCTGATCGCGCCCAAGGGCCAGGGCAAGGCCAAGGTCGGTCAGGTGGTGAGCGTTGAGATCCTGGAGTATCCGGATCGCTACGTGCAGCCGATTGGCCGCGTGGTCGAAGTGCTGGGTGAGATTGATGACCCTGGCATGGAGATCGAAATTGCCGTGCGCAAGTACGGCGTGCCGCACGAGTTTTCTGAGCCGACGCAACGCGAGGCGGAAGCGCTGTCCGACGTGGTGCGCGATGCCGATCTGGCTGGCCGCATAGACTTGCGCGATGTGTCGCTCGTCACCATCGACGGAGAAGATGCGCGCGACTTCGATGATGCTGTCTATGCAGAGCCGGTCAAGATCGGTCGCACCAAGGGCTGGCGCCTGATTGTGGCGATTGCCGACGTGTCGCATTACGTGCGGCCGGGGCATCCGCTGGATGCAGACGCCATTGATCGCGCGACTTCGGTCTATTTCCCGCGCCGCGTGATCCCGATGCTGCCGGAGAAGCTCTCCAACGGCTTGTGCTCTCTGAATCCGGAGGTGGACCGCCTGTGCATGGTCTGCGATGCGGTGATCACGGCCAAGGGCGAGATCAAGGCCTATCAGTTCTATCCGGCGGTGATGCACTCGAAGGCGCGCCTGACCTACAACGAGGTCTGGGCCATCCTGTCAAACGTAAAGGGTCCGGAAGCGGCCAAGCGGGCGCCGCTGGTGCCGCATCTGCAAGACCTGTACGAGCTGTATCAGACGCTGCTCAAGGCACGCCGCGAGCGTGGCGCGATCGACTTCGACACCACCGAGACGTACATCGTCTGCAACGCCCAGGGCAAGATCGAGCAGATCCTGCCGCGCACCCGAAACGATGCACACAGGCTGATCGAGGAGTGCATGCTGACGGCCAACGTCTGCGCGGCCGAGATGCTGGAGAAGTACAAGCACCCGGCGCTGTACCGTGTCCATGCAGGTCCGACTGAGGAAAAGCTGCAGGCTCTGCGCGCCTTCCTGAAAACCAGCGGCTTGACGCTGGGCGGTGGCGACAAGCCGCAGGCCGCCGATTACGCCGAACTCATGGAAAAGGTGGCCGCCCGTCCTGACGCACCGATGCTGCAGACCATGTTGCTGCGCTCGATGCAGCAGGCGGTCTACAGCCCGGACAACATCGGTCACTTCGGTCTGGCGTATCCCGCGTATGCGCACTTCACGAGCCCGATCCGCCGCTATCCGGACCTGCTGGTGCATCGCTCCATCAAGGCGATTCTGCATCGCACGCGTTATGTGCCGGCGCTGGCACCGGGCGTGCTGTTGAACAGCGCGCTATCGCCCAAGGCGCGTCGTCTGCAGGCCGAAGCTGAGAAAGGCGTGCCGGCTGCGGTTGTCAACAAGGCGAAGGTCGAAGCGATCTGGCATGAGCTGGGCGTGCATTGCTCGGCCAACGAGCGTCGCGCCGACGAAGCCTCGCGCGACGTCGAGGCGTGGCTCAAGTGCTACTTCATGCGCGACAAGCTCGGCAACGAGTTCTCGGGCACCGTCAGCGCCGTCACCTCGTTCGGCATCTTCGTGCAGCTCGACGAGTTGTACGTGGAAGGTCTGGTACACGTGACTGAGCTGGGCAGCGATTACTTCCAATACGACGAAGCGCGCAACGAGCTGCGCGGCGAGCGCACGGGCATCCGTTATCGCCTGACCGACCGCGTGCGCGTGCAGTTGCTGCGCGTCGATCTGGATGCCCGGAAGATGGATTTCCGCCTGATCCAGGAGCCGTCGACCAAGGCGCTGCGCCCGGCCAAGGTGACCGGCGCGCCCGAAGCCTCGGTGGCGCGTCAGCCTGCCGGGGCGACGCCGGCGCCGCCGGTTGGCCGCAAGAAGCCGCGCCAGTTGGCCGCATTGTTGGGCGGTACGGCCAAGCCGGAGGAGTCGTTCGACGAGACGCTCGATCGCGTCATCGAAGAGCAGCCGGTGTTCGAGCCGGGTAGCCGTGCACTGCCCCCGGGCCATGCCCACGCAAAGCCTGCGCGCAAGAAGCAGACGGCGCGTGGCACCAAGCCCAAGGGTGGCGCCAAGACCGCTGCGCCGCGCAAGGTGGCAGGCAAGGCCCCGCGCAAGACCAAGGGGCGTTAAAGCGGCCGGGGAGCGAGGGCGGGCGGGTACAATCGCGCCATGTCTAAATCCAAGCTCCTCATCGGCTTTCATGCCGTCACCGCCCGACTGCGCCACGGCGCCAAGTCGATCGACGAAATCTACTTCGAGGCCAACCGCCGCGACCGCCGCATGCAGGATTTCCTGAAAGCGGCGGAAGCAGCGGGCGTGCGCCTCATTCCCGCTGACGCCGACCGTCTGCGCGGCATTGCCGGTACCGACCGCCACCAGGGCGTGGTTGCCAAGGCAGAGTCGCTGTCGTTGGCGCTCAATCTTGATGAACTGCTCGACGGCATCGAAGGCACGCCGCTGCTGCTGGTGCTCGACGGTGTGACGGACCCGCACAACCTCGGCGCTTGCCTGCGCGTGGCCGATGCTGCCGGCGCGCATGCCGTGATCGCGCCGAAGGACCGCAGCGTTGGGATCAACACGACGGTCGCCAAGGTCGCCAGCGGCGCGGCTGAAACCGTCCCGTATATCACCGTGACCAACCTGGCGCGCACGCTGCGTGAATTGCAGGAGCGCGGCGTGTGGGTGATCGGCACGGCTGACGAGGCCGAACAGGATCTCTACCAGGCAGACTTCAAGGGCCCCACCGCCATCGTGATGGGCGCCGAAGGCGAAGGCATGCGCCGCCTCACGCGTGAAACGTGCGACGCGCTGGTCAGCATTCCGATGGCCGGCAGCGTTGAAAGCCTGAACGTGTCGGTAGCCAGCGGGGTTTGCCTGTTTGAGGCTGTGCGCCAACGCGCAGCGGCACCTGCCAGGAAGTAATGAGCATCGAACCCTCGGTCGCATCCGATGCGGCCGCATTGGCCCAGGCCCGCGCCTGGGTCGAGGCCGCCCAGCACGTCATGGTGCTCACGGGCGCGGGCGTCTCGGCCGAATCCGGTGTCCCTACGTTTCGTGATGCCCTGACTGGCTTGTGGTCGCGCTTCAACCCGGAAGACATGGCGACCGAGGCCGCGTACCGCAAGCACCCCCGCATGGTGTGGGACTGGTATCAGGAGCGCCGCGAGCGTGTGCTGCAGGTGCAGCCGAATCCGGCCCATCTTGCAATTGCCGCGCTAGCCAAGCGCAAGGCGGTGACGCTCGTCACGCAGAACGTCGACGGTTTGCATCAGCGCGCCGGCAGCGAAGGGGTGATCGAGCTGCACGGCAACCTGTTTGCCAACAAGTGGTTGGGTGGCTGCGGCAAATGCGATATCGCCACCGCCGAGCCGGGCAGGCCGCCGCGTTGTGCGACGTGTGGCGCGATGCTGCGCCCGGGCGTGGTGTGGTTTGGCGAGCAACTGCCGCTGGTCGCGAACTACCGTGCTGAAGAGGCGGCCAATACGTGCGACGTTTGTCTGGTAGTTGGCACATCCGGCATGGTATATCCGGCCGCTGGCTTGCCGGGGCTGGCGAAGGACCATGGCGCCAAGGTGATCGTCGTGAATCCGGAGCCAAGCGCCCTGGATGCAACGGCGGACCTCGTGATCCACCAGCCGGCGGGCGTGTGCCTGCCCGCCATGCTGGGATAAGACCCGGCTTTCTTCTTACGCCGCTGCGCGCAGCGGCTCAATCAACGCTTCCAACTTGATCGCGTCCGCTGCAAACAGGCGGATGCCTTCGGCCAGCTTTTCGGTGGCCATGGCGTCCGCGTTCATGTGCCAGCGGAACGATTTCTCGTCAGCCGGCAGGCGCACGATATTGGCCGCGTTGGCGTTGTCCGGAGACAGCTTGCGCTCGACCGGCGCGTCGGACTGCTGCAGTTGGGCGAGCAGATCCGGGCTGATGGTCAGGAGGTCGCAGCCAGCCAGTTCGACGATCTGCGAGATATTGCGGAAGCTCGCGCCCATCACTTCGGTCGGGTAGTCGAACTTCTTGTAGTAGTTGTAGATGCGCAGAACGGACTGCACGCCGGGGTCGTTCGGGCCGCCTTGGGCGATCGGGTCCCAGTTGGCGCCGGCATCCTTTTTGTACCAGTCGTAGATGCGGCCGACGAAGGGCGAGATGAGCTGCACGCCTGCTTCCGCGCACGCCACGGCCTGGGCCAGCGAGAACAGCAGCGTCATGTTGCAGCGGATGCCTTCGGCACGAAGCTGATCTGCTGCGCGGATGCCTTCCCACGTCGACGCAATCTTGATCAGCACGCGCTCGCGCGCCACGCCGCGCGCTTCGTACAGCGCAATCAGATGCTTCGCCTTGGCGACCGTCGCCTCGGTGTCAAACGACAGGCGAGCATCGACTTCGGTGGACACTCGGCCCGGGATGATCGACAGGATCTCGCAGCCGAATGCCACGAGCACGGCATCGATGATGTCTTCCACGCTGTCGCTGCGAGCGTCGCGCACGGCCTGTTCGAGCAGCGGGCGGTATTCGGCTTTCTGCACAGCCTTGAGGATCAGCGACGGATTGGTCGTTGCATCGTGCGGCGCGTAGGCGCGCATGGCCTGGAAATCGCCCGTGTCGGCGACGACGGTGGTGAACTGCTTGAGTTGATCGAGCAGAGTCATGAAGCGAGTCCGAAGTACGTTCCTGCGTTGCGCTGGAGGTGGAAGGATGAATCGATTGTACTCCGCAGGTCTCGCTCCGCCAGACGGCCGAGAGCTGTCGTGTTGATCCGGTACACTAGCGGGCTTTCCGATCCGACCGAGTGTTTGCGATGACGCAGGATGAACTGAAGGCGCTGGTGGCACAAGCCGCCGCAGACTACGTATTGGCCAACGTGCCCGAGGGCGCCGTGCTGGGTGTCGGCACCGGCTCGACGGCCAACCTGTTCATCGACGCGATGGCGCCGCACAAGGCACGCTTCGCCGGTGCGGTGTCCAGCTCCGAGGCTTCGACGCGCCGCCTACAGGGCCACGGCTTTACGGTGCTCGATCTGAACGAAGTCGACGCCATCCCCGTCTACGTGGACGGCGCTGACGAGATCGACGCCTCGGGCGCCATGATCAAGGGCGGCGGCGGTGCGCTCACGCGCGAAAAGATCGTTGCCTCGGTCGCCAGCGTGTTTGTCTGCATCGCCGATGGAAGCAAGCTTGTCGAGACGATGGGTGCCTTCCCGCTGCCGGTGGAAGTGGTGCCCATGGCACGTGCGGCCGTGGCGCGCCAACTGGCTGCGCTGGGCGGTCAGCCGCGCCTGCGCATGACCAAGGAAGGCCAGATCTACAAGACCGATAACGGCAACGTGATCATCGATGTGGTGGGCCTGCGCATTGCCGATCCGAAGGGCCTGGAATCGGTGGTCAACGAGATTCCGGGCGTGGTGACGGTCGGCCTGTTTGCCAAGCGCGGCGCCAATGTGCTGCTGCTGGGGACCGAAGCGGGCGTGCAGCGTCGCGATTTCTGATCGCTGTTTGCGCATTGTCGAAAAGCTGCTCATGCAAATGGGCAGTTTTTTTTGCGCCCGTTGCGGCACGTTCAATGGCGTTGCCCAAACAAAAAGCCGTTCAGTTTGCGCTGAACGGCTTTGTTGTTGATGGCGGCAGATCAGGCCGAGGGCGGCGGCACGTAGCCGGCGGCTTCATCTGCACCATCGCCAAAGAAGTACTTCTCGGTCTGCTTGAGCAGGTACTGGCGTGCGCGCGAATCGGCCATGTTCAGGCGGTTTTCGTTGATCAGCATGGTCTGGTGCTTGAGCCAGCCGGCCCATGCTTCCTTCGAGACGCTTTGCCAGAGTTTCTTGCCCAGTTCGCCGGGCAGGGGCGGGAAGTCGAGACCTTCGGCTTCCTTGTTGAGCTTGACGCAGTGGACCATGCGGGCCATGGGGGTTCCTCTTGTGTGGCGGAAGCGCCGCTCAAGCGCGACGCAGGTGCCGCTATTGTAAAGGTCGCGCGCCGCCGGGCTTGGATTCCACGACGCACGCCAAGGGTTTAGAGCTTCTTCATCAGCACCATCGAGCGCCGCTGCCAGTTGTACAGCTTGCGGCGGTCTTCCGGCAGATCGTCCACGCTGGCACGTACGAAGCCGCGCTTGAGGAACCAGTGTTCCGTCCGCGTGGTGAGCACAAACAGGCGCTTGAGGCCCAGCGCTCGGGCGCGCACTTCGGTGTGCTTGAGCAGGCGTTCGCCGTCGCCGGTGCCTTGGCTGTCGGGGGAGACGATCAGGCAAGCCATTTCGGCCATGCCGTCCTTCGGGTACGGATACAGCGCCACGCAGCCAAAGATGATGCCGTCGTGCTCGATGACCGAGAAGTTGGCGATGTCGCGCTCCAGCAGCCGGCGTTCGCGCGGCACCAGCGTGCCGTCAGCTTCGAGCGGTTCGATGAGCGAGACGATGCCGCCCACGTCATCCAGCGTGGCATCGCGCAGGTATTCCAGATCGGTGTGCGACACCATGGTGCCCACGCCGTCGTGCAGGAACAGCTCCAGCAGGATGCTGCCGTCCAGCGCGAACGGAATGACATGTGCACGGCGCACGCCACCACGCATCGCCTTGACGATGTGCTGCAGGTAGTACGCCGTGTCGTGCGACAGGCTGCCGTCGCGCAGGCGTTCGATGGCCGTTTCCATCGACAGATCCTGTTGCAGCTTGCCCACGCGGTCCATGATGCCGGGCAGCTCCGTGATGAAGATGAGCTTGTCGGCCTTGAGCGCCGTGGCGGTGTTGGCGGCCACGTCTTCCATCGAAAGGTTGAACGCCTGGCCCGTGGGCGAGAAGCCCAGCGGCGAGAGCAGCACGATCTTGCGGTTGGACAGTGAGTGCTGGATCGATTCCGCGTCGATCTTGCGCACCAGCCCCGTGTGCTGGAAGTCCACGCCGTTGACGATGCCCACCGGCCGCGCCGTTACGAAGTTGCCGGATACGACCGACATGCGCGCGCCTGCCATCGGCGTGTTGGGCAGGCCCTGGCTGAAGGCGGCTTCGATATCCAGGCGCAGTTCGCCGGAGGCTTCCTTGGCGGATTCCAGCGCAGCGCCGTCCGTCACGCGTACGCCATCCACGAACGTGGTTTTCACGTTGCGCAGGGCGAGCTGTTCTTCCACCTGCGGGCGCGAGCCATGCACCAGCACGATGCGCATGCCCATGGCGTGCAACAGGGCGACATCGTTGACGAGCGCGCCCAGCATGCCGGCCTGGACCAATTCGCCGCCAAAGCCGATCACGAAGGTTTTGTCGCGGAAGGAATGGATGTACGGCGCCACCTCGCGCAGCCAGTCCACGAACTGCTGCTGTTCGGGCGTGGGCGGGATCGGAGCGATATCGACGGGGGCGGGCGTGTGCGCCACCAGGGAAACGCCGGGGGCAGGGGCGGAGGAACGAGCGGTCACGGGCGGAGGAGGAAAAGCGGCACGGGGCGCGGGCCGGCGCGGGAAAGATGCGCGGATTATAATCCCGCCCGATGTCAGATTCCCACGCCCAGCCGCCCCGGCCACGCCCGCCGGCGCCCTCTCAGAAACCGCCGAAAGACACGCCGCCGCCCGAGCGCAAGCCCGGTGGCAATGCGCGTCCGCAGCGCCGCCAAAAGCCCACGCCAGAAGAACTCGCCGCGGCGCTCGAGGCGCGCCGCGCACGTGCGAACCGCGTCCCGCCGATCACGTTTCCCGAAGCGCTGCCTGTGTCGGCCAGGCGCGACGAGATCGCCCAGGCCATTGCCGCGAACCAGGTGGTGATCGTCTCGGGCGAGACCGGCTCGGGCAAGACCACGCAGTTGCCGAAGATCTGCTTGTCGATCGGGCGAGGCATCGGCGCGGGCGGTACCGGGCTGATCGGTCATACGCAGCCGCGCCGGATTGCCGCGACGTCTACCGCCAAGCGCATCGCGCAGGAAATCGGCACGCCGGTGGGCGAGCACGTGGGCTTCCAGGTGCGGTTCAATGACACGCTGTCGGCGGGCGCGTCGGTCAAGCTGATGACCGACGGCATCTTGCTGGCCGAGACGCAGAACGATCCGTTGCTGCGCGCCTACGACACGATCATCATTGACGAGGCGCACGAACGCAGCCTCAACATCGACTTCCTGATCGGCTATCTCAAGCAGCTTCTGCCGCGCCGCCCGGATCTGAAGCTGATCATCACCTCCGCAACCATCGACGCAAAGCGGTTTGCCGAGCACTTTGCCGGCCCAAAGGGGCCGGCGCCGGTCATCGAAGTCAGCGGGCGGTTGTATCCGGTCGAGGTGCGCTACCGCCCGATCCAGCGCGACGAGAAAGACAAGGAGCGCGATCTTTACGAAGCGCTCGTCGATGCGGTCGATGAACTCGCCCGCGAAGGCCCGGGCGACGTGCTCATCTTCCTGCCGGGCGAACGCGAGATTCGCGAGGCGGCCGAGGCGCTGCGCAAGCACCATCCGGCGCATACCGAGATCCTGCCGCTCTTTGCGCGCTTGTCCGTGCAGGAGCAGGAACGTGTGTTCCGGCCGTCCAACGCACGCCGCATCGTGCTGGCGACCAACGTGGCCGAGACCTCGCTCACGGTGCCGGGTATTCGCTACGTGGTCGATACGGGGCTGGCGCGCGTCAAGCGCTATTCCTATCGCAACAAGGTCGAGCAACTGCAGATCGAGCCGGTGTCGCAGGCTGCGGCCAACCAGCGTGCCGGTCGTTGCGGCCGGGTGGCCGATGGCGTCTGCATTCGCCTGTATGACGAGGCGGATTTCATTGCGCGGCCGCGTTTCACCGATCCGGAAATTTTGCGGTCGTCGCTGGCGGCAGTCATCCTGCGCATGAAGGCACTGCGGCTGACGGACGTCGAGCAGTTCCCCTTCATCGAGCCGCCGCTGGGCCGTGCGATTGCCGATGGCTATCAGCTCTTGCAAGAACTCGGTGCCGTCGACGATGAGAATGCGCTGACCCCGCTGGGCAAGCAGGTCGCTCGCTTGCCGCTGGACCCACGCGTGGCGCGGATGATTCTGGCCGGCCGCGACCACCAGTGCCTGCGCGAGATGCTGATCATCGCAAGCGCCTTGTCCGTGCAAGACCCACGGGAGCGCCCGCAAGAACTGCAGCAGCAGGCGGATCAAGCGCACCGCCAGTTTGCCGACGAGAAATCGGAGTTCCTCGGCTGGGTGAAGCTCTGGAAGTGGTTTGAAGAGGCCGTCGCGCACAAGAAGTCGAACAAGCAGCTGCAGGAGCAGTGCCGTTCGCACTTCCTGTCGCATGTCCGGCTGCGGGAATGGCGCGACGTGCATTCGCAGTTGCACACCACGGTGGCGGAGCAGGGCTGGAAGCTCAACGAATCCGATCCGACGTATGAACAGTTGCATCTGGCGCTGCTGACGGGCCTCCTTGGCAACATCGGTGTGCGCATCGAGGAGGCGGATGGGAAAGGCCGTGAATACCTCGGCGCGCGCGGCATCAAGTTCTTCCTGTGGCCGGGGTCGGTCATTGCGCGCAAGGCGGGCAAGTGGGTCGTAGGCGGCGAACTGATCGAGACCAGCCGCCTGTTCGGTCGCACGCTGGCACGCATCGAGCCGGAATGGGTCGAGAAGGTCGGGGCGCACCTGTTGAAGGTGTCGTGGAGCGATCCGCATTGGGAAAAGAAGGCCGGCCAGGTGATGGCCTTCGAGCGCGGCACGCTGTACGGCCTGCCGATCTATCAACAGCGCCGCGTGCACTTTGGGCCGATGCAGCCGAAGGAAGCGCGCGAGATGTTCATCCGCCGCGCGCTGGTCGATGGCGAGTTCGACACGCGCCTGCCGTTCTTCACGCACAACCAGCGCCTGGTGCGCGAGATCGAAAACCTCGAACACAAGTCACGCCGGCAAGACGTGCTGGTGGACGACGAGTTGATCTACGCGTTCTACGACAGCCAGATCCCGGCGGACATTTACAACACCGTGTCGTTCGAGCGCTGGTATGCCGAGGCCGCCAGCGCGGGCGGCAAAAGCGGCCAGAAGCTGCTGTACCTGAATCGCGATGACCTCATGCGGCATGAGGCGGCCGGCATCACGACCGACCTGTTCCCGAAGGTGCTGCCGATTGCCGGTATCGACATGGGCCTGACGTACCACTTCGAGCCCGGCAGCCCGCGCGATGGCGTGACCCTCACCGTGCCGCTGTATGCGCTTAACCAGGTCCCTGCGCAGCGCACCGAATGGCTGGTCCCGGGCATGCTCAAGGAGAAGGTGCATCTGCTGCTGAAGAGTCTGCCGCAGAAGCTGCGCCGCCATTGCGTGCCGTTGCCGGACTACGCCGCCGGCTTCGTGTCGCGCGTGCGGCTGGGGGATGGCGATCTGCTCGACCGCTTGATCGCCGACGTGCGCGAGCAGACCGGCATCGCGCTCAAGCGCGCCGACTTTAAGCTCGAGACGCTGCCCGCGCATCACTTCATGAACTTCAAGGTGATCGACGAGCACGGCCGGCAGCTCGACATGGGCCGCAATCTGGCCCAGTTGCGCGCGGAACTGGGCGGACGCGCGCAGCAGACCTTTCAGTCGATCGCCGCGCAGGATGCTGCCGTGGCTGGCACCCCGAGCGAGGGCACCAAGGCAGGCCAAGCCGGCAAGAGTGGCAAGGCGGAAGCCCCGGCCAACGCCGCGCTGTACTCGGGGCTGACCACCTGGAATTTCGGCGAGTTGCCGGAACTGCTGGAAGTCCGCAAAGGCAGCCAGACGCTGTTCGGCTATCCGGCACTCGTCGATGCCGGCGATCACTGCGACGTGGAAGTTTTCGACGACCCGGCGCAAGCCACGCGCATCCATCGCCTGGGCTTGCGCCGGTTGTTTGCGATCCAGCTGCGCGAGCCGTTGAAGTACCTGGAAAAGAACATCCCGGGCCTGTCGCAGATGGCGATCCAGTTCATGAACCTGGGCACGCAGGACGATCTGCGTGACCAGATCCTGGATGCCACGCTGGAGCGTGCCTGCCTGCAAGACCCGCTGCCCATCGATGACGCCAGTTTCGGTGCCCGCAAGGACGAAAGCCGCGCGCGCCTGACGTTGCTGGCGCAGGAAATTGCACGGCTGGTCGGCGCCATCCTGGCCGAATATGCGCAACTGCCGCGCAAGCTGCAGATCGCCAAGCCGTTTGCTGCAGCCACCGCCGACATCGACGCACAGCTCAAGACGCTGATGCACAAGCGTTTTATCGAGGCGACGCCGTATGCGCAGTTGACGCACTTTCCGCGTTATCTGAAGGGCATCGCGCTGCGCATCGATAAACTCAAGGCGGACCCGGCCCGCGATACGCAACGCATGCAGGAGATGGCGCCGCTCATCCAGCAATACCAACGCGCGGAAAAGGCGCTGCGCGTGCAAGGGCAGGGCGGCAACGACCCGCGCATGGAGGAATTCCGCTGGATGCTTGAGGAGCTGCGTATCGCTCTGTTTGCACAGGAATTACGCACGCCGGTGCCGATGTCGGTCAAGCGGCTGCAGAAGGTGTGGGAATCGATGCAGCGATAGCTGCACGATGCTTTCTTGCTGGCGGGGAAAGTTCCCGTTTTCTTTTTTTGATTTGTGTCAGCGGTGGCATAAATGCCAGCGTTAAAATGACTGGCTAAGTTGCTGAATCTTCTCGTTATGTCTGCCTTGCGCGCCTCGTTTGCCTCCCATTGGTTCTCCACGCTGGTCCTGTCGGTCGCTGCTCTGATGGCCGCGCATGCGGCGCGTGCTGAAGTCGTCACCGTGCTCAATTCGGGCGACGCAAGCGTCTCTTTGATCGACAAGGACACCCGCAAGGTGTTGGAGACGTTCCCGATCGGCAAGGAGCCGCACCACCTGATCGCCACGCCCGACGAAAAGTCGTTGATCATCGCCAACGCTGTGGGCAACGAGCTGGTGTTTCTCGATCCCGTGACCGGCAAGATTCAGCAGCGCGTGCCGCGCATCGACGATCCATACCAGATCGGCTTCTCGCCCGACCAGAAGTGGTTTCTGACCACCGGCAACCGGCTGGACCGCATTGATATTTACCGCTGGGACGGCCATGCGCTGACCATCGCCAAACAGATTCCAGCGGCGAAGACACCCAGCCACATCGCCTTTACCGCCGACAGCAAGATCGCGTTCGTCACCGTGCAGGATTCCAATGAAGTGATGGCCATCGACCTGCCCACGCAGACCGTGATGTGGCGCATGACCATTGGCTCCGCGCCGGCCGGCGTGTGGGTCACAACAGATCAGAAATACCTGCTGGTCGGCATGACCGGCGCCGATTACGTCGAAGTGATCGACTGGCACAACCGCACCAGCGTCAAGCGCATCCCGACTGGCAAGGGCGCGCACAACTTCCGCGCGCTGGGCGACAAGCGTCACCTGTTCCTCTCGAACCGCGTGTCAGGCACGATCAGCATCATCGATCAGCAAACGCTGACCAAGGTGGGCGACATCACAGGCCTGCCGCCCGGCCCCGACGACATGGAACTGACCGCCGACGGCAAGCAACTCTGGGTGACCTGCCGCTGGGCCAAGCGCGTGGCGATCGTCGACGTTGCAAGCCGCAAGGTCGTGGAAGAGATCAAGGTCGGGCGATCGCCGCACGGCATTTACTTCCGCACGCGCGCTCCACTGAATTGAGCGTCACGACCATGAAGCCCGGCCTGTCGATGTTGCGCACGGCCGCCGCTGCCACAGCGGCGCTGGGCCTGTGCGCGTTGGCCGCGGCTGCACCCGGTGGTGTGAACGCCGGTGCGTGCAAAGGCACCGTTTACCTCACTTTCGACACCGGCAGCATGAGCCAGGCGCAGTTGATTGCCGATACGCTGCGTCGCCATCGCATCCACGCCACGTTCTTCCTCGCCAACGAAAAGACCATCCACGGCGACAGCACGCTGGATGACGGCTGGGCCCCGTATTGGAGATCGCTAGCCGCCGACGGCCACGCCTTCGGTACGCACACCTTCGATCACGTCTACTACAAGGGCGAGGCAGGTGCGGGCAAGGTCCGCTTCCGCCCGCAGTTTGGCGAGGAGGGTGGCCGCAATGTCGTGTGGAGTGAGCCCGAATTCTGTGCGGAGCTCAAACGCAGCGCCGAGCGCTTCAAGGCCATGACCGGTCAGCCGATGGACCCGCTGTGGCGTGCGCCGGGTGGTCACTTTTCGGCGACGACAGAGGCTTGGGCGAAGCAATGCGGGTTCGCCCACGTGGCCTGGGCGCCCGCCGGTTTCCTGGGCGACGAGTTGCCGTCCGAGCATTATCCGAACGACGCGTTGCTGCAGAAGGCGCTGTCCAGCTTGCGCGATGGCGACATCACCATGGCGCACCTTGGCATCTGGTCGCGTAGGGATCCGTGGGCGCCGGCTGACCTTGAGCCGCTGATCACCGGCCTGGAACGCAAGGGTTTCTGCTTCGCCACGCTGCGCGATCATCCGCAGTACCAAGCCTGGTTGGGTGCCCACCCGGCACACACAGCGGCCCGCTGACATGTTTGACTGGATCGCCGACACCTTCACGCAAGCGCAGGATGTGCTCTTCCAGCACGTCGTGATGCCGATCACCTATACCATCGGCCTGGGTGGTTACGTTGAAGATGCCTACCCCGGCACCGAATGGCTGCTGATGGGGCTGCTGCAGATCGCGGTGCTGCTGCTGATCTTCCGCCCGCTGGAGCGCTGGCGCCCGGTAGAACCGGTGCAAGATCGCAAGGCCGTGCGTGCCGACATCTTCTACACGCTGTTCCACCGTCTGGGTTTCTTTCCGCTGTTGCTGTTCTTCACGCTGCACCCGCTGATCGACGCTCTCGACGGCAAGTTGCGCTTCTGGGGCTGGGCGCATCTGAACGTGGAAGATTGGTGGCCGGGCGTGACGTCGGTTGCCATCGTCAGCTTTCTGATCTATCTGGTGTTGTTCGACCTGCTCGACTACTGGTATCACCGTCTGTCGCACAAATTCCATTGGTGGTGGAACCTGCATTCGCTGCATCACAGTCAGCAGCAGATGACGCTGTGGTCTGATGACCGCAACCACATCCTCGACGATGTGCTGCGTGGTGCGGTGTTTGCCACTGCGGCGCTGGTTGTTGGGGTGGAACCCTCGCAGTACGTGCTGCTGGTGGCCATTTCGCAGTTGCTGCAAAGCTTGCAGCACGCCAACGTGCGGCTGCATTTCGGCTGGCTGGGCGATCGGCTGCTGATCTCGCCGCGCTTCCATCGGCTGCATCACGCCATTGGACTGGGGCATGAGGTGCCGGGCAAGCCTGGTGTGCTCGGCGGCTGCAATTTTGGCGTGCTGTTCCCATGGTGGGACATGCTGTTCGGCACCGCCATCTTCTCGCCCGAGTACCACGCTACCGGTATCCGCGATCAACTTCCCTCCCCGCAAGGGCGCTCGCGCGACTACGGGCGCGGCGTGCTGCGTCAGCAGTGGCTTGGCCTCAAGCGCCTGTTCGGCCGCGCGTAAAGCCCGGGCGGGACGGCGCGCGCGTGATTTCTGCACGCTATGCTAGGCTGTTCGCTCTCTGATTCCCCCATTTCTGCATGAACGACCTGATTCGCTCATTTGGCCGCGCGCTGCTTTCGCAACTGCATCCGCGCATGCTGTTCCTGACGGTACTGCCTTTCGCCGTGGCCGTGGTGGTCTGGGGCGGGGTACTGTATTTCGGCTGGGACGCCATGAACGGCATGGCCCGCAACGCCGTGGAAGGCTGGGCCTTCATGGGCTGGATCAAGAGCGGCCTGAACGCGATCGGTATGGCGGGGTTGTGGTCCGCGATCGCGCCGCTGTTGGTGATCACCTTGCTCGTGCCGGTGATTGTCGTGTCGATCCTCGTGCTGGTGAGCGTGGCGTCGGTGCCGGTGGTCATGCGCTATCTTGATCGCAGCTATCCGCAGCTTGAGCGTCGCAAGGGTGGCTCGGTGCTGGGCAGTCTTACGCATGCTCTGCTATGCACGCTGGTGGTCATTCTCGTGGCCATCGTCACGCTGCCATTGTGGCTGATTCCTCCGTTTTTCGCGCTGATTCCGCCGCTGCTGTGGGGTTGGCTCACGTACCGCTTGATGACGTACGATGCGCTGGCTGATCACGCGACTGCAGAAGAGCGCCGCGCGATCATGCAGCGCTACCGGGTGCCGCTGCTAGGCATCGGCGTCGCCGTTGGCATGCTGGGCTCGGCGCCGACGCTGCTGTGGGTGTCGTCGGTGGTGACGATTGTGCTGTTCCCGATCATCGCCATCGCCGTGATCTGGCTGTATGTGCTGATCTTTATTTTCTCGGCGCTGTGGTTTGGCCACTTCTGCTTGCGTGCGCTCACGCGTCTGCGTGCTGAAGCGCCGCCTGCGCGCATGGTCGAGGCCAGCGTGATAGAAGTCACTACCATTGAACTGCCTCGCGAATAATCAGAAACCATCGGAACTGACATGGCTTTCGGCATGATCATCATCGGCGACGAGATCCTCTCCGGCCGCCGCGAAGACAAACACCTGCGCAAGCTGATCGAAGTGCTCGGCGAGCGCGGCCTGACATTGGAGTGGGCCGAGTACGTCGGCGACCAGCCCGCGCGCATTACAAACGTACTCAAGCGTACGTTCGCCAGCGAGGACGTGGTGTTCTGCACTGGCGGCATTGGCGCCACGCCCGATGACCACACGCGCCAATGCGCGGCCGCCGCGCTGGGCGTACCGTTGGAGCTGCATCCGGGAGCGCGCGAGCAGATCACGCTGCGCATCGCCGAGTCGGCCAACGGTGACCCGGTCAAGGCGGATGTCTCAACGCCCGAAAACCAGCACCGCTTCAAGATGGGTGAGTTTCCCCAGGGCGCGCGCATCATCCCGAATAGCTATAACCGCATCCCCGGGTTCTCGGTGGCGCATCACCATTTCATGCCGGGTTTTCCGGTGATGGCATGGCCGATGATGGAGTGGGTGCTCGACACCTATTACGCTGATCAATTCCACCGCGCGCCGCGCGAGGAGCGCTCGTTCCTGGTGTTTGGCCTGCCGGAGTCGCGGCTTACACCGCTGATGGAGCGCATCGAAGCGGAGTTCGATGGCGTGAAGGTCTTCAGTCTGCCCAGCGTGGGGGATGCAGCGCGCGGTGAGCGCTATGCCCGCTCGCACATCGACCTGGGCGTCAAGGGCTCACCGGAAGCCGTGGCGCGCGCCTATGCGATGCTGCGAGAGGGCGCGGTGGCGCTGGGTGGTGAGATTTTCGAGGCGGACGCCAGCGCGGCGTCCTGACGCTCACCGGCGCGCCTCAGGCACCGTGCCAGGGCAGGCCTCGGAAACACCAGCCCTCCACGGTCTTGCGGTGGCCTTCGGTGTCTTTTGCACCCTCAAAACCTTCCAGCACATCCATTGCTGCCGCGTAACCGGCCTGTGCGGCGGCCGTTGCTGCATGCTTGGAGCGCGCTGCGCTGCGGCACAGGAACAGCACTGGCGCATCTTTCGGCACGGCAGCCTCGAGCGCGCTCAGGAAGTTGGCGTTGCGCGCGCCGCCCGGATACTGATTCCACTCCACATGGACAAACTGGCCCGGCGAAATGTCGGGCGTGCCAACCCAGTCGAGTTCAGCGCGCGTGCGCACGTCCACCAGGCGCGCCTGCGGGTCGGCGGCCAACAACGCGGCAGCCTCTTGCGGCGACAGCGCGCCGAAGTACGGCAGTTGGTCTGCCTCACGGCGGGCGGCGGCAGCCTCTAGCAGGGACTCGCGGGTAAGCGTGGTGGCAGTCATGGTGATCAAGGGGCGGGTGAAAGAGGAAGCAATCATTCTAGCGCCGCCGTCACATAGCGCGGGTAAAAATCCCCGTGATGGTGCGTGCTCGATCTACTTGCACAAAAGAGGTGCTGATAGCATTTTGATGCACCGTTTATGTGCGTTGGCTATGCTGCTTGAACAGCCTTAGCCCTATCAGCGGGAATTCGGCGGGAGGCGGTTCGGCCGGATTGCAGGGCGTGCGCACCGTGTCAGGCATGGGCTGGCGCAGTGCTGCACTGTTTGCGGGAGAGCTTGCCTGTTGTTGGGCCGGAATTGGCATAGTTTCTGCTAAGATTCCCGCGGTCTTTTTCAGGGGCGTCCGTCCGTGTCGGACGACCTTGCTGGAAAGAAGATGTTTCGGAGTGAGGGCGGGTTGCGGCCGATTGCGCAGCGATCCGTCACACAACCGGCTCACAATACTTTGCGTTATTGCGCTACCAGGAGAATGGCATGTCCCAAAGCATTGCAGACGTGATGAAGCTCGTGAAGGAAAACGACGTCAAGTTCGTCGATTTCCGCTTCACCGATACCAAGGGTAAGGAGCAGCACGTCTCGGTCCCCGTTTCGCATTTCGACGAAGACAAGTTCGAAAGCGGTCACGCATTCGACGGCTCGTCGATCGCCGGCTGGAAAGGCATCGAAGCGTCGGACATGCTGCTGGTGCCGGATGCAAATACCGCGCACATCGACCCGTTTTACGAAGAGCCGACCCTGGTCCTGACCTGCGACGTGGTCGAGCCGTCGGACGGCAAGGGCTACGACCGCGACCCGCGCTCGATCGCCAAGCGCGCTGAAGCCTACCTGAAGAGCACCGGCCTGGGCGACACCGCCTACTTTGGTCCGGAACCCGAATTCTTCATCTTCGACGGCGTGACCTGGAACATCGACATGCAGGGTTGCTTCGTGAAGATCAATTCCGAAGAAGCTCCGTGGTCGTCGGGCAAGGAGTTCGAACACGGCAACTCGGGCCACCGTCCGGGCAAGAAGGGCGGCTACTTCCCGGTTGCCCCGATCGACACGTTCCAAGACATGCGCTCGGAAATGTGCCTGATTCTGGAATCGCTGGGTATTCCCGTTGAAGTGCACCACCACGAAGTGGCAGGCCAAGGTCAGAACGAAATCGGCACGAAGTTCAGCACGCTGGTGCAACGCGCCGACTGGACCCAGCTGCAAAAGTACGTGATCCAGAACGTCGCGCACACCTATGGCAAGACGGCGACGTTCATGCCGAAGCCGGTCGTGGGCGACAACGGTTCGGGCATGCATGTTCACCAATCGGTGTGGAAAGATGGCCAGAACCTGTTCGCAGGCAATGGTTACGCTGGCCTGTCGGAATTCGCGCTGTATTACATCGGCGGCATCATCAAGCACGCCCGCGCGCTGAATGCCCTCACCAACCCGGGTACGAACTCGTACAAGCGTCTGGTGCCGGGCTTCGAGGCTCCGGTCAAGCTGGCTTACTCGGCACGTAACCGTTCGGCTTCGATCCGCATTCCGTACGTCGCCAACCCGAAGGGCCGTCGTATCGAGACCCGCTTCCCGGATCCGCTGATGAACCCGTACCTGGGCTTCTCGGCGCTGCTGATGGCCGGTCTGGATGGCGTGCAGAACAAGATCCACCCGGGCGAAGCTGCCGACAAGAACCTGTACGACCTGCCGCCGGAAGAAGACGCAAAGATCCCGACCGTGTGCTCGAGCCTGGATCAGGCCCTCGAGTACCTGGACAAGGACCGCGAATTCCTGACCCGCGGTGGTGTGTTCTCCAACGCCATGCTCGACGCCTACATCGAGCTGAAGATGGAAGAAGTCACGCGCTTCCGCATGACGACGCACCCGCTCGAGTTCGAGATGTACTACTCGCTGTAATCTGCGAGCGCCCCGAGCGATATGTCGGGGCGAAGAGACGGTTGTGAGAGGAGGGGCGGCGCAGGTCGCCCTTCCTTTTTATGAAGCGGAGTTTTGTGGCTAGAATGAGCGTCCGCCGGACTCCGGCGCCCGATCGACGTATCCGCCAGGTTCCATTCATGTTCCGTCCTTCCCCACGCATCGCATCCGGACTGCTTGCCGCCGCCGCGGCGGTGTTTGCCACGCTGTCCGTGCAGGCGCCCGCGTACGCTGATGATGTCTATCTGTGCACCGGCCCGAACGGCGTGCCGGAGTACCGCAACAGCGGCAATGTGAAAGGCTGTAAGAAGTTGACGCTGCCCGATGTAGTAACCGTTCCCGGTACGCGCAGCCCGCGCAGCGCAGGGGCTGCACCCGCACCGGCGCAAAACAATGCAGGTGGCGGTTTCCCCCGCGTGGACAACGCCACGCAGAAGGCACGTGACGGCGAACGCCGCCAGGTGCTGGAGGCCGAGCTGGCAGACGAGGAGCGCAAGCTCCAGGCGTTGAAGACCGAATACAACAACGGTCAGCCCGAGCGCCAGGGCAACGAACGTAACTATCAAAAGTATCTGGACCGCACCGCGCAGTTGAAGGGCGACATCGAGCGCAGCCAGGCCAATGTCGATTCCATCCGCCGGGAGCTGGGCAATCTCAAGGACTAGATGAACCATGCGTCGACTGATCCGCAAAGCGGCACGCCGCGATGAACAGGAACAGACGACGCCATCCGCGCCGTCACCCTCCGCCGCCGGTGTGGAGGTCTCCGTAGGCGAGCCCATCGACGGGCCGCCGCCGATTCCGTTTTCACATGGTGCACCGCCATCATTCCCTGGGCTCGACGCGGTGCCCAATCCCATCCTCTTCGTCCGCCATCCGGCGCTGACGGTCTTCTACGCCAACCCCGCCGCGGAAGCCGCGTTGGCCGTGTCTCGCCGCCAGCTGGTGGAGATGTCGCTGTACGAGCTGTTTGCCGACCCGTCGGAGCTGGGCGAGATGATCGCCACCGTGGCGGCTCGCCAGTTCGATGCCAAGCGGCGCGACGTGTCACTTGAGCGCGTCGGCCATGAGCCGCTGCACGCGCACGCCGTCGTGGGCGCGCTCGACTTTGTGCCCGGATCGGTGCTGCTTGAGCTGCTGCCCAACGAGCAGAAGATCCGTAGCGAGCGCGAGGAGCGTCTGCTCGACCTGACTTCCGCCAACAAAGAGCTGATCCGCAACCTTGCGCACGAGATCAAGAATCCGTTGGGCGGTATTCGCGGCGCGGCGCAGTTGCTGGAGTTCGAACTGCCGGAGCGCTCGCTGCGCGAGTACACGCAGGTGATCATCAAGGAATCCGACCGGCTGCAGACGCTGGTCGACCGCCTGCTGGAACCGCACCGGCATCCACATATCGTTGGCGATGTGAACATCCACGAGGTGCTGGAGCGTGTGCGCTCGGTGGTGCTGGCGGAGTTTCCGCAGGGCTTGCGGATCGTGCGTGACTACGACGCGAGCCTGCCGGAGTTTCGCGGCGACAAGGAGCAGCTCATCCAGGCCGTGCTCAACATCGTTCACAACGCAGCGCATGCGCTGGGCCCTCGCATTGCGCAGGGCGATGGCGAGATCATTCTGCGCACACGCGTCGCACGCAAAGTTACGATTGCAAAACGTCTTTACAAGCTGGCATTGGACTTGCATGTAGTGGACAACGGTCCTGGTATCCCGGACGACATCCGCGAGCGAATCTTCTTCCCGCTGGTGTCCGGCAGGGAGGGGGGAAGTGGGCTGGGCCTGACACTCGCGCAGACGTTCGTGCAGCAGCACGATGGTCTGATCGAATGCGAGAGCAGGCCAGGCCAGACGGATTTCCGCATTCTCGTGCCGCTGCACTGAAGCGCCTCAGCTTCAATAACGCAGCGCGAGGCGGCCCAGGCGAGACGAAGTCAAGCAGACGAACCAACACATGAAGCCAATCTGGATAGTCGACGACGATCAATCCATCCGCTGGGTCCTTGAGAAGGCGCTGGCGCGTGAGAGCCTGCTCTCGCGCAGCTTTACCAACGTGCGCGATGCGCTCAACGCGCTCGACGAAGAAACACCGCAAGTTCTGATCTCGGACGTCCGTATGCCGGGCGGCTCGGGGCTGGATCTGCTGCAGGCCATCAAGGCCAAACACCCTGGACTGCCGGTCATCATCATGACCGCATATTCGGACCTGGACAGCGCCGTGGCGGCGTTCCAGGGCGGCGCGTTTGAATACCTGGCCAAGCCGTTCGACGTGGATCGTGCGGTCGAACTGATCCGCCGCGCGCTGGAAGAGAGCCTGCGCGAGGAGGAAATCGACGATCGCCTGAGCGATGCGCCTGAGATTCTCGGGCAGGCGCCGGCCATGCAGGACGTGTTCCGCGCGATCGGGCGGCTGTCGCAGTCCAACGTGACAGTGCTGATCACCGGCGAATCCGGCACGGGTAAGGAGCTGGTGGCACGGGCGCTGCATAAGCACAGCCCGCGTGCGAACGGCCCCTTTATCGCACTGAACACCGCGGCGATTCCGAAAGACTTGCTGGAATCCGAGCTGTTTGGCCATGAGCGCGGCGCCTTTACTGGCGCGCAGACCATGCGCCGCGGCCGCTTTGAGCAAGCCGAGGGCGGCACGCTGTTCCTCGATGAAATCGGCGACATGCCGTTCGATCTGCAGACGCGCTTACTGCGCGTGCTGTCGGACGGCCACTTCTATCGCGTGGGCGGCCACAACCCGCTCAAGGCCAACGTGCGCGTCATCGCGGCCACGCACCAGAATCTTGAAACCCGCGTCAAGGACGGTCTGTTCCGCGAGGACTTGTTTCACCGCCTGAACGTGATCCGTCTGCGCTTGCCGGCGCTGCGCGAACGCCCGGAAGACATCACGCTGCTGGCGCGCCATTTCTTGCAGAAGAGTGCCAAGGAGCTGGGCGTGGAGCCCAAGCGCATGTCGGACGATGCGCTGGCGCATATCGCCACGCTGCCGTTCCCCGGCAACGTGCGGCAACTGGAAAACCTCTGCAACTGGCTCACTGTGATGGCGCCGGCGCAGACCATTGAAAGCAAGGATCTGCCCGCCGACCTGGTGCGAGGCAACGCGCAGATGCTACCGGTCATGGGCGAGGCCGCGGCTCGCCCAGCCTTCATCGGCGAGCCGTCGCATGGTGGCGAACCGTATGGTGTTACGCCGTCGGTCGATACGTTGCTTGCAAGCTCTGCAGCGGGGGCATCCATCGCAGCAGGTTGGGAGCGCGCGCTCGCGGGCGAGGCCAAGGCCATGCTCGAAGCGGGCCAGCCCGACGTCATGGACGCACTTACGCGACGCTTCGAGAAGGCGATTCTTGAGGCTGCGCTGGGTGTCACGCGCGGGCGTCGTGTTGAAGCGGCAACGCGTCTGGGCATCGGCCGCAACACCATCACGCGCAAATTGCAGGAGCTTGGCTTCGACTGACGTGCCGTCAGCGGGGCCAGTCCACTGGATATCGTCGAGCTTGGCGATTGGGATTGGGCGGATTTCCGATAAGGGAATCCGCCCTTTTTTTGGCGGCCGAGAATGCGTGCTGCGCTTAGTGCAGCTTGTGCTTGAGCTGCGACAGCTCTTCATGCGCGCGAATCACGGCAGATTCCACGGAATGGTCCACCTTGCCGCTGGCGTTCTGGCAGGCCATTTTTGCGCGGTCGGAACAGGCTTCGAGCTTGTCGATGGCTTCTACGAAAGTCAGCTGGTCTTCAGCGCCTTCCAGGCGCGAGTGGCATTGGCGGGCTTGGTCGTCCAGTTGCTGGATCGATTGCTTCAGCGCGTCAGGCACGTCCTTGTGCGAGGCGCAGGTCCGGGCCAGTTCGGCGATGGTGCTTTCCGCATGTTCAAAACGCTGGCGCAGTTTCTCTGGTTGCATGGGGGGCTCCTGTCGGTTGCGTTAAAAAGGCGTTGGCGCCGCATGCACCGTTATGAGGCCGTCACATGGTGCAAAGCGGTGCAACGCCCAATTTCGGCGCAAGCGGCATGCCGCGTGCGGCAAGCGACGCTGGGTCTCCAGCGCGTGTTGCGGTGCAGGAATGCCGCGTCAGTCGCGCGGCGCGGGGAGGGCTAGGGAACGCGCTTCCAGGATGCGCTCGGCGACTTCGGCAAAACCGCCGCCGCCTTCGGCCTCGGTGAGGTACGCGGGGGGCACGGGCAGCGTATCGATCACGTCCAGCACATTGGCCACACCCACCGAGAGCGGGAAGAACTCGAACATTGCCGCATCGTTGGCGGAGTCGCCCACGAACACCCAGCGTTCGCGCTCGGCATGCAGGTCGAGACCGAATGCGCGGCGCGCGAGCGACACGCTGGCGCTCAGCTTGTCGTGCTTGCCGAACCAGCCGTTGACGTGAATCGAACTGACGGTGGCGTGCATCCCGTGCGTACGCATGATGTCGACGATGTGCCGCACGGCGTGCTGCGGCAGCGGCGGGACTTGTTCGGCATGGTCGACGGCCAGATCCGCCGCGTGCCAGGCTTGATCCGTCGCCAGCGCTGAACCCGGCACGGCACGCCGGATCTCTGCACCCACTTCACGGATGCGCTCGAGGTTGCGTGCGCGCGTTTGCGCGTCGTCCACGAAATCGGTGGCCAGATGCCCGCGCGAATCGACGCGCATGGCAAACGCGCCGTTCTCGCCGATCACCGCATCAACGGGCCACAACCGCGCAATGACTTCGCACCAGGCAATCGACCGGCCGGTGACGGGCACGACCTTGATGCCGGCGCGATGCAAGCGCTCCAGCGCCGAGTACGTGTGCGCGGGCAGCTTGCCCTTCGTCGTGAGGGTTCCATCCACGTCGGTGAAGATGCCGGTGATATTGCGCAGTGCATCATCCGAGAGCTGATGCAGGGCCAGCGGAACACGCCGGTCGGCAACGAGGGGCGCGGTTCCAGGCGAGTCTGGAGCGGCAGGAGTGGTGGGTGGAGCGAGCATGCTGCGAGTGCAATAGAGAGTGTCTTCAACCCATTCTAACGGCCGTTGCAAGCCAAACCTTGGAGGGATTTCCCGATTTCTTTGTGACAGAAAGGCAAGTAACATCCCGCTGTCATAAAAATGACCGACCGTGCATATACAGTCGGCGCGCCGTGGGCAGAGCGAGGGAGCCCGCCGGGTCGAAACAAGGAGAAATGATGTCGATCAAGAAGATTGCGGGGGCGGCGGCAGTACTGGCCGCGTGTACGTTTGCGCAAGGCGCGTACGCAGTGACGGAAATCCAATGGTGGCATTCGATGGAAGGCGCCTTGAACGACAAGGTGAACGAGATCGCCACCAAGTTCAACGCCAGCCAGTCCGACTACAAGATCGTGCCGGTCTACAAGGGCCAATACGATGAATCGCTGGCTGCGGGCATTGCGGCGTTCCGCGCCGGCAATGCACCGGCCATCCTGCAAGTGTTCGAGGTTGGTACCGCAACGATGATGAACGCCAAGGGCGCCATTGTGCCGGTGGCCAAGATCATGAAGGACGCCGGCGAGAAGTTCGACCCGAAGGCCTATGTGCCGGCCGTGGCGGGCTACTACACGTCGAACAAGGGCGAGATGCTGTCGTTCCCGTTCAACAGTTCGACGACGATCATGTATTACAACAAGGACGCCTTCAAGAAGGCTGGCCTTGACCCGAACAAGCCGCCCGCAACGTGGCAGGAAGTGGCTGTCGATGCGGCCAAGCTGAAGGCAGCTGGTGTGCCCTGCGGTTACACGACCGACTGGCAGTCATGGGTGCATCTGGAGAGCTTCTCGGCGTGGCACAACGTGTCGTTCGCGACCGAGAACAACGGCTTTGGTGGCGCCAAGGCCCGCTTGAACTTCAACGGTCCGGTGCAGATCAAGCACATCGAGAACCTGCTCGACATGCAGAAGAAGGGCTACTTCACCTACGCCGGCCGCAAGGACGAGCCGAAGGCGAAGTTCATCGCGGGTGAGTGCGCCATGCACACGGGTTCGTCGGCAGCGCTGGCGAACATCCGCAAGAACGCCAAGTTCAACTTCAGCCCGGCACCGCTGCCGTATGAAGCCGGCGTGCCGGGTGCCCCGCAGAACACGATCATCGGCGGCGCTTCGCTGTGGGTGATGGGCGGCCACAAGGCTGAAGAGTACAAGGGCGTGGCGAAGTTCTTCACGTTCCTGTCGCGTCCGGAAATGCAGGCCGACTGGCACCAGTCGACGGGTTATCTGCCCGTGACGCTGGAAGCGTATGAGCTGACCAAGAAGTCCGGCTTCTATGAGAAGAACCCGGGCGCCGACGTGGCCGTCAAGCAGATGATCGTCAAGACGACCGACAAGTCGCGCGGCATTCGTCTGGGCAACTTCCCGCAGATCCGTCAGGTGATCGACGAAGAGCTGGAATCCGTCTGGGCGGGCAAGAAGACGCCGAAGGAAGCGCTGGACACGGCAGTGTCACGCGGCAACGAGCTGCTCGTCCGCTTCGAGAAGACCGTCAAGGAATAAGCGCCGATTCGGCGCTCGTCTAAACCGCCGGCCTCGTGCGCTTGCACCGGCCGGCGGTGCGTTTTTGGAATGTCGCATGGAAAAACGCGTCGTTTTCCGATCGCGCTGGCTGCCGTATGTGCTGGTCGCCCCGCAGATCGTCGTCACTCTGGTGTTCTTCTTCTGGCCCGCGGGGCAGGCGCTGTATCAGTCGCTGCTGCGCCAGGATGCCTTCGGCATCAACCTCGAATTCGTGGGGCTGGAGAACTTTCACGACCTGTTTGCCGATCCGACCTATCTCGGTTCGTTCAAGACCACGGCCGTATTCGCCATTGGCGTCGCGCTGGTCGGTCTCGGCACCTCGCTGGCGCTGGCGTACTTTGCTGATCGCGCGTTGCGTGGCGCCACGTTCTACAAGACCCTGCTGATCTGGCCGTATGCGATTGCACCGGCTGTGGCGGGTGTGCTGTGGAGCTTCCTCTTCAACCCGTCACTGGGCATCGTGTCGTTCGTGATCCGCAGGATGGGCGTGGACTGGAACTTCGTGCTCAACGGCGGGCAGGCACTGACGCTGGTGGTCATCATCGCGGCGTGGAAGCAGATCAGCTACAACTTCCTCTTCTTCCTGGCTGGGCTGCAGAGCATTCCGAAGTCGCTGATCGAAGCAGCCGCCATTGACGGTGCCGGGCCGTGGAGGCGCTTCTGGTCGATCGTCTTTCCGCTGCTGTCGCCCACCACGTTCTTCCTGATGGTGGTGAACGTTGTGTATGCGTTCTTCGACACCTTCGCCATCATCGATTCGGTCACGCAGGGCGGCCCGTTCAAGGCGACGGAGACGCTGGTGTTCAAGGTTTATCAAGACGGCGTGCGCGGTCTGGATATCGGCGGATCGGCGGCTCAGTCGGTGATCCTCATGGGCTTGGTCATCGTGCTGACGATCGTCCAGTTCCGTTACGTTGAACGCAAAGTCCAATACTGAAAGGAGGGCAACCGCACCATGATTGAACGCCGTCCGCTCCTGGACTTCCTCACCCACGTCGTGCTGATTCTCGGTGTGATCGTCGTGGCGTTTCCGGTGTACGTCGTATTCGTCGCGTCGTCGTTGACGGCCGAAGACGTGCTGCAGGCGCCCATGACGCTGATCCCCGGTCCGCATCTCATCGAAAACTACCGCACGGTGCTCACGTCGGGCATGGGCAACTCGGCCACGCCGGTCGGCACCATGCTCATGAACAGCCTGATCATGGCGTTGGGCATCTCGCTCGGGAAGATCGCGATCTCCATCATCTCGGCGTTTGCGATCGTCTATTTCAAGTTCCCGCTGCGCAAGACGTTCTTTTGGCTCATCTTCGTCACGCTGATGCTTCCGGTGGAAGTGCGGATCCTGCCCACGTACAAAGTGGTGTCGGATCTCGGCATGCTGAACAGCTACGCGGGCCTGACGATCCCGATCATCGCGTCGGCCACCGCCACGTTCCTGTTCCGGCAGTTCTTCCTGACGATTCCCGATGAATTGGCGGAAGCTGCGCGCATCGATGGCGCCGGCCCGCTCAAGTTCTTTTGGGACGTGGTGCTGCCGCTCTCGCGCACCAGCATCGCGGCATTGTTCGTGATCCAGTTCATCTACGGCTGGAACCAGTATCTCTGGCCGCTCCTGATCACGACGGAAAAGAACATGACGCCCATTGTGCTGGGCGTGACGCAAATGATCTCCCGCTCCGGCGATTCCGCCACCGACTGGAACCTGCTGATGGCCACCGTGATGCTGGCCATGTTGCCGCCCGCGGCAATCGTGATCGGCATGCAGCGGTGGTTCGTGAAGGGCCTCGTCGAAACCGAAAAGTAAAAGAAGCAAGATGGCAAAACTTTCGCTACGCAACGTCCAGAAGCACTATGCCAACCTCCAGGTCGTGCACGGCATCGACATGGAAATCGGCGACGGGGAGTTCATCGTCATCGTCGGGCCCTCGGGCTGCGGCAAATCCACGCTGCTGCGCATGGTGGCGGGCCTGGAGCCCATCACCGGCGGCGAGGTATGGATTGGCGACCGCGTCGTCAACGAACTCGAGCCGGCCGAGCGCGATATCGCGATGGTGTTCCAGAACTACGCGCTGTATCCGCACATGAGCGTGTTCGACAACATGGCCTACGGGCTGAAGATCCGCGGCTTGCCCAAGAGCGATATCCAGGCGCGCGTGGAGCAGGCGGCGGGCATTCTTGAACTCGGCAAGCTCTTGGATCGAAAGCCGCGCCAGCTCTCGGGCGGCCAACGCCAGCGTGTGGCCATGGGCCGCGCGATCGTGCGTGAGCCGGCAGTGTTCCTGTTCGACGAGCCGCTCTCCAACCTGGACGCCAAGCTGCGCGTGCAGATGCGCCTGGAGCTGAAAGATCTGCATCGCCGCTTGCGCACGACGAGTCTGTACGTCACGCACGATCAGGTTGAGGCGATGACGCTGGCCGATCGCATGATGGTGCTCAACGGTGGCCGGGTCGAACAGATCGGCACACCGCTGGAGGTGTACTCGCGTCCGGCCAGCACGTTCGTGGCGGGCTTCATCGGCTCTCCGCCGATGAACCTCGTGCCCGTGTCGCGCAATGCGGGTGGTGGCACGCAGATTCGGGTGGACGGAGCGAAGGAGAGCGATGCCGCCGCCACGCTCGGCCACTTGCCGATGGGCCTTCATCTGCCCGAGCGCGCGCTCATGGGTTTGCGTCCCGAACATATCGAGTCGTGCTCGGCTGACGAGGCCATCGCCTTCATCGACGTGCGCGTGGTGGAGGCCCTCGGCGCGGATGCATTCGCGTACGGCGCCCTGGCCGGCCATCCGGTCGTGGTCCGCCTTGAGCCGCACGCCAGCGTAAAGGCGGGCGACAAGCTACCCATCACCGCGTCGGCCGAGCATCTGCATTGGTTCGACCCCCAAACCACGCGCCGCATCGAGGCCCTGGCATGACCGGCGCGCGCGCATTGCCGGCGTGGCCGTATCCGCGTGCCATTGCTCACCGTGGGGCAGGGAAGCTGGCGCCGGAGAACACGCTGGCGGCCTTCCGCCACGGCGCCTCGTTCGGCTACCGCATGTTCGAATTCGACGTGAAGCTCTCTGGCGACAGCGCATCGGTCCTGTTGCACGACGCCACGCTGGATCGGACCACGAACGGCGCCGGCCGCCTCGATGCGCTCACGCTCGGGCAGATCGCGCAACTGGATGCGGGCAGCTGGCACAGCCCAGCCTACGCTGGCGAGCCAGTGCCCACGCTGGCCGCCATCGCGCGCTACCTGCGCGCCAACGGATTCCTCGCCAATATCGAGATTAAGCCGGTGCCGGGCGTCGAGTGGCGCACGGGCGCTGCTGTCGCGCTCGACGCCCGCACGTTGTGGGCCGGCGCCGAGGTGCCGCCGCTGCTGTCGTCGTTTTCCGAAGATGCGCTGGCTGCGGCGCGCGAAGCTGTGCCGGAATTGCCTCGCGCGTTGCTGCTCGACAAGCTCCCGGCCGATTGGCTCGATCGCCTGCGCGCATTGGATTGTGTTGCGCTCGACGCCAACCATCGCGAACTGACGCCCGAGATCATTGACCAGGCACACGCCGCAGGCTTTCGCGTCTGCTGCTATACCGTCAACGACCTGGATCGCGCACACCTGCTTTGGAGCGCGGGACTGGACAGTTTGATCACCGATTGGGTAGATCGTATTTCGCCCGCCTGAATGTGACGGAAGCATGGTTTTGACGTGGCATAACAAGGATCGTTTGTCACGTCAAAGAATCAGAATATTGCTTATAAACATGCTATGCTTCTGCCTCGTGAAGACTTAGGTCCTTCCCGCACAACTTGTCTGTAAAAGCTGTCTCGGTACCCCCTTTCTGCCATGCGCGATCCGGTCCGACCAGGTGATTTCAGGCGATTTAGTTTGCGATCCGCTAACCGGTCAAGCCGTGTCGCGGAAGGTTGATGAACCCGCTGAACTCCGGCAGACCCGGAGAAAAGTGAGCGCCCCATGACAGAGCTGTATAAGCAGTACCTGGACACTTCGTACCTGTCCGGCGGTAACGCCGCCTACGTTGAAGATCAGTACGAAGCGTACCTTCAAGATCCCACGTCCGTTAGCGAGGCACTGCGCGCGTACTTCGATGCGCTGCAGAACGTCCCCGCCGTCGACGGTTCCAACGCCCGGGATATCCCCCACGCCCCCATCGTCACATCGTTCGCAGAGCGCGCCAAGCATGGCCCGATCCGCACGATTGTCGCGTCTGCCGATTCCGATATGGGTCGCAAGCGCGTGGCGGCGACGCAGCTGGTGGCTGCCTACCGCAATGTGGGCCTGCGTTGGGCCGATCTTGACCCGCTCAAGCGTCAGGAGCGCCCCCCGGTTCCGGATCTGGACCCGGCTTTCTACGGTTTCACCGAAGCCGACCAGGACATCGTTTTCAACGCCAGCAATACGTATTTCGGCAAGGAATCGATGAGCCTGCGCGAGCTGGTCAATAACCTGCGCGAAACGTACTGCGGCTCGATCGGCGCTGAGTTCATGTACATCAGCGACCAGGCGCAAAAGCGCTGGTGGCAGGAGCGTCTGGAAACCATCCGCTCCAAGCCGACGTTCTCGGCTGAAAAGAAGAAGCACATCCTGGAACGCCTGACGGCCGCTGAAGGCCTCGAGCGTTTCCTGCATACGAAGTACGTCGGTCAGAAGCGCTTCTCGCTGGAAGGCGGCGAGAGCTTCATCGCGGCGATGGACGAACTGATCCAGCATTCCGGCGCCAAGGGCGTGCAGGAAATCGTGATCGGCATGGCCCACCGCGGCCGTCTGAACGTGCTGGTCAACACGCTGGGCAAGATGCCGGCCGACCTGTTTGCCGAATTCGAAGGCAAGCACGTGGACGACCTGCCGGCCGGTGACGTGAAGTACCACAAGGGCTTCTCGAGCGACGTGACCACCCCCGGTGGCCCTGTCCACCTGTCGCTGGCGTTCAACCCGTCGCACCTGGAAATCGTCAACCCGGTCGTGGAAGGGTCGGTCAAGGCGCGCCAGGAGCGCCGCGACGACAAGCACGGCGCGCAAGTGCTGGCTGTGCAAGTGCACGGTGACGCGGCCTTCGCCGGCCAGGGCGTTGTGATGGAAACGCTGAACCTTGCGCAAACGCGTGGTTATGGCACGGGCGGCACGATCCACATCGTCATCAACAACCAGATCGGTTTCACGACGTCGGACCCGCGCGACTCGCGCTCGAC
The DNA here is from genome assembly GCF_056280165.1 of Ralstonia sp. 110700041-2. NCBI lineage: Bacteria > Pseudomonadati > Pseudomonadota > Betaproteobacteria > Burkholderiales > Burkholderiaceae > Ralstonia > Ralstonia sp. 110700041-2. Next base: position 90,119 of record NZ_JBSFAI010000021.1, read on the forward strand.
GCTGTACTGTACCGATGTGGTCAAGATGATTGAAGCGCCGGTGCTGCACGTCAACGGCGACGATCCGGAAGCGGTCGTGCTGGCCATGCAACTGGCCGTGGACTTCCGTACGGAGTTCCAGAAGGACATCGCGGTCGACATCATCTGCTTCCGCAAGCTCGGCCACAACGAGCAAGACACGCCGGCAATGACGCAGCCGCTGATGTACAAGAAGATCGGCACGCACCCTGGCACGCGCAAGCTCTACGCAGACAAGCTTGTCACGCAGAACACGCTGAAGGCAGAAGAGCCGGACGCCCTGGTGCAGGAATTCCGCGCCGCCATGGACGCGGGCAAGCACACGGTTGATCCGGTGCTGTCGAACTTCAAGAACAAGTTCGCAGTGGATTGGCTGCCGTTCCTGAACCGCAAGTGGACGGATGCAGCCGATACCGCCGTGCCGATGGCCGAACTCAAGCGTCTGGCCGAGCGCATCACCGCCATCCCCGATCACTTCAAGCTGCACCCGCTGGTTGAGAACGTCGTCAACAACCGCGCCAAGATGGGCAAGGGCGAGCAGGCGCTGGACTGGGGCATGGGCGAGCACCTGGCTTTCGCATCGCTGGTGGCGTCGGGCTACCCCGTGCGCATCACTGGTCAGGACGCCGGTCGCGGTACGTTCACGCACCGCCACGCCGTGCTGCACGATCAGAACCGCGAGCGTTGGGACGCCGGCAGCTACATCCCGCTGCAGAACGTGTCGGAAAGCCAGGCTCCCTTTACGGTGATCGACTCGGTGCTGTCGGAAGAGGCCGTGATGGGCTTCGAGTACGGCTATTCGTCGGCTGAGCCGAACACGCTGGTGATCTGGGAAGCCCAGTTCGGTGACTTCGCCAACGGCGCACAGGTGGTGATCGACCAGTTCATCTCGTCGGGCGAAGTGAAGTGGGGCCGCGCCTCGGGTCTGACGCTGATGCTGCCGCACGGCTACGAAGGCCAAGGTCCGGAGCACAGCTCGGCACGCCTGGAGCGCTACCTGCAGCTCTGCGCAGACCACAACATGCAAGTGGTGCAGCCGACCACCCCGGCGCAGATCTTCCACCTGCTGCGTCGCCAGATGATCCGGATGTTCCGCAAGCCGCTGATCATCCTGACGCCGAAGTCGCTGCTGCGCAGCAAGGACGCTGTGTCGCCGTTGTCCGACCTGGCCAAGGGCCATTTCGAGACGGTGATCGCCGATACGGCCGAAGATCTGAACGCCGCCAAGGTCAAGCGCGTCGTGGCCTGCTCGGGCAAGGTCTACTACGACCTGGTCAACGCCCGTAAGGAACGCGGTCTGACCGACACGGCCATCATCCGCGTGGAACAGCTCTATCCGTTCCCGCACAAGGCGTTCGCAGCCGAGCTGAAGAAGTATCCGAACCTCGCTGAAGTGGTGTGGTGCCAGGACGAGCCGCAGAACCAGGGCGCCTGGTTCTTCGTGCAGCACTACATCCTCGAGAACATGACCGAGGGTCAGAAGCTGGGCTACGCAGGCCGCCCGGCATCGGCATCGCCGGCTGTGGGCTACTACGCCAAACACAACGAGCAGCAAAAGGCGCTGATCGATGCCGCGTTTGGCAAGCTCAAGGGCTTCGTGCTGAACAAGTAAGCGACATCTGCACCAAGGCGGCAGCTTCGGCTGTCGCCTTGACGCATCTTCGCTCCCGAATTCCACCGTCTATCGAATTAGCGCGGCTCCCGAACGAGAGGAGCACGTGCACATGAATCCAAGGAAGCACCGAAATGGCTATCGTTGAAGTCAAGGTCCCGCAGTTTTCCGAGTCCGTTGAAGAAGGCACGCTGATCTCCTGGAAGAAGAAGCCGGGCGAAGCCGTGGCCCAGGACGAAATCCTGATCGAAGTCGAGACCGACAAGGTCGTGCTGGAAGTGCCGGCCCCGTCGGCTGGCGTGCTGGCTGAAGTGCTGGTGGCTGACGGCGCAACCGTGACGTCGGAGCAGCTGCTGGCCAAGATCGACACCGAAGGCAAGGCAGGCGCCGCCGCTCCGGCTGCTGCTGCTCCGGCTCCCGCAGCCGCTGCACCGGCACCGGTTGCTGCTCCGGCCGCCGCCGCTACGGGTGGCGTGGCCATGCCGTCGGCTGCCAAGCTGATGGCTGAGAACAACCTGTCGGCTGGCCAGGTGGCCGGCACGGGCCGCGATGGCCGCATCACCAAGGGCGACGTGCTGGGTGCCGTAGCCGGTGGCGCCAAGCCGGCTGCTGCTGCCGCTCCGCAGGCTGCACGTCCGGCGCTGCAGCAAGTGGCTGCACCGGTGGACTTCGCCGCCCTGGGCGACCGTCCGGAAGAGCGCGTGCCGATGAGCCGCCTGCGCGCCCGTATTGCCGAGCGCCTGGTGCAGTCGCAATCGACCAACGCCATCCTCACCACCTTCAACGAAGTCAACATGAAGCCGGTGATGGACTTGCGCGCCAAGTTCAAGGACCAGTTCGAGAAGACTCACGGCGTGAAGCTGGGCTTCATGTCGTTCTTCGTGAAGGCGGCTGTCCACGCGCTGAAGAAGTACCCCGTGATCAACGCATCGGTTGACGGCAACGACATCGTCTACCACGGCTACTTCGACATCGGTATCGCTGTTGGCTCGCCGCGCGGCCTGGTGGTGCCCATCCTGCGCAATGCCGACCAGATGAGCCTGGCCGATATCGAGAAGAAGATTGCTGAATTCGGCCAGAAGGCCAAGGACGGCAAGCTGACGCTGGACGACCTGACCGGCGGTACGTTCTCGATCTCGAACGGCGGCACGTTCGGCTCGATGCTGTCGACCCCGATCATCAACCCGCCGCAATCGGCCATCCTGGGCGTGCACGCCACCAAGGATCGCGCCGTAGTGGAGAACGGCCAGGTCGTGGTTCGCCCGATGAACTACCTGGCCATGTCCTACGACCACCGCATCATCGACGGCCGCGAAGCCGTTCTGGGTCTGGTGGCGATGAAGGAAGCGCTGGAAGACCCGGCCCGCCTGCTGCTGGATCTCTAATCGACCGCGTTGATGACACGAGACGCCGCCCACGCTGTGCGGCGGCGTCCGAATCGAGGATTTCTCCATGAGCAAAGAATTTGACGTGCTGGTGATCGGCGCCGGCCCCGGCGGTTACATCGCCGCCATCCGCGCTGGCCAGCTGGGCCTGAACGTGGCCTGCTGCGAAGACAACCCCTACGACGATCCGAAGGGCGAGCCGCGCCTGGGTGGCACCTGCCTGAACGTCGGCTGCATTCCTTCGAAGGCGCTGCTGGCCTCGTCGGAAGAGTTCGAGAACGTGAATCACCACCTGGCCGATCACGGCATCACGGTGGATGGCGTCAAGGTCGACGTGGCCAAGATGCTCAAGCGCAAGGACGACATCGTCGGCAAGATGACGAAGGGTATCGAGTTCCTGTTCCGCAAGAACAAGGTGACGCTGCTCAAGGGCCATGGCAAGTTCGTCGGCAAGACTGACGCCGGCTATCAGGTCGAAATCGCAGGCAAGGCCGGCACGGAAGTCGTGACCGCCAAGCACGTGATCATCGCCACGGGCTCGAAGGCTCGCCATCTGCCGGGCGTGAAGGTCGACAACGTGACCATTGCCGACAACGAAGGCGCACTGAAATTTGGCGAAGTGCCGAAGAAGCTGGGCGTGATCGGCGCTGGCGTGATCGGCCTGGAACTAGGCTCGGTGTGGCGCCGTCTGGGTGCCGAAGTGACGATTCTCGAAGCGCTGCCGAGCTTCCTCGGTGCGGCGGACGAATCCGTCGCCAAGGAAGCCAACAAGCTGCTGACCAAGCAGGGCCTGAAGATCAACGTCGGCGTGAAGGTTGGCGAGATCGAATCGTCGGCCAAGGGCGTGAAGGTCAACTACACCGACGCTGCCGGCGCTGCGCAAGTGCTGGAGTGCGACAAGCTGATCGTGTCGATCGGCCGCGTGCCGAACACCGACAACCTGGGCCTGGAAGCGATCGGCCTGGCGGCGGATCAGCGTGGCTTTATCGAAGTGGACGACCACTGCGCGACCAAGCTGCCGAACCTGTGGGCGATCGGCGACGTGGTGCGTGGCCCGATGCTGGCGCACAAGGCAGAAGACGAAGGCGTGGCTGTGGCCGAGCGCATCGTCGGCCAAAAACCGCACATCGACTACAACTGCATTCCGTGGGTCATCTACACGTACCCGGAAATTGCATGGGTGGGCAAGACGGAGCAGCAGCTCAAGGCCGAAGGCCGTGAGACCAAGGCCGGCCAGTTCCCGTTCCTGGCCAACGGCCGTGCGCTGGGCATGGGCGCATCCGACGGTTTCGTGAAGGTCATCGCCGATGCGAAGACCGATGAAATCCTGGGCGTGCACATCGTCGCAGCCAACGCCTCGGACCTGGTTGCCGAAGCCGTGGTAGCGATGGAGTTCAAGGCTGCGGCCGAAGACATCGGCCGTATCTGCCATCCGCACCCGTCGATGTCGGAAGTGATGCGCGAAGCTGCGCTGGCTGTCGACAAGCGTCAGCTCAATATGTAAATCGCAAGCCGCAAGGCAAGCACGATGCCCGGTGAATCCACAAGATTGCCGGGCATCGGTCCATTTGGGCGCGCAAACGGGCCCCAAGAAGATCAAGCAGATGAATGTCCAGGAAACCTACCTACAGGAACTGAAGGCGCGCGGCTATCGGCCCGACGAAGCGCAGCAACGCGCCGTCGACCGCCTGCAGCGGTGTTACGACGAATGGGTTGCCTACAAGGCCCGTCGTTCGAATGCGCTGCGCAAGATGCTCGTGCGGCCCGATTTGCCCCGTGGCGTCTACATGTGGGGCGGGGTGGGGCGCGGCAAGTCGTTCTTGATGGATGCGTTCTATAGCTGCGTGCCGTTGGTGCGCAAGACGCGACTGCACTTTCACGAGTTCATGCGCGAAGTGCATCGCCAACTGGAAGAGCTGCGCGGTCGCGCCGATCCGCTGGACGAACTGGCCCGCCGCATCGCCAAGCGCTACCGCCTGATCTGCTTTGACGAATTCCACGTCAGCGACGTTGCCGACGCAATGATCCTGCATCGCTTGCTGGATCAGCTGTTTGCCAACGGCGTGCAGTTTGTGATGACGTCCAACTATCGGCCCGACTTGCTGTATCCGGACGGCCTGCATCGCGACCGCGTGCTGCCGGCCATTGCGCTGCTGCAGGAGAAGCTCGACGTCCTCAACGTCGACGCAGGCGTCGACTACCGCAAGCGGGCGATGGAGCAGGTGCAGGCGTACTACACGCCATTGGGCGCCAAGGCCAACTCGGCGTTGCGCGATGCGTTTACGGCGGTGGCCGGAGTGTCGGACGAGTCGCCGGTGCTGCGCATCGAGCATCGTGAGATTCGGGCAGCCCGTAAGGCCGGCGGTGTGGTGTGGTTCGACTTCGCCACGCTGTGCGGGGGACCGCGCTCACAGAACGATTACCTGGAAATCGCGTCGCGCTTTCATACCGTCATCTTGGCCGATGTACCGAAGATGACGCCGCGCATGGCATCCGAAGCGCGCCGCTTCACGTGGCTGATCGACGTGTTCTACGACCACAAGGTCAAGCTGCTGATGTCGGCCGAGGTGCCGGCAGACGAGCTGTACACCGAAGGCCAGATGGCCAACGAATTCCAACGCACCGTGTCGCGCATCGTCGAGATGCAGTCGCGCGAATACCTCGAGGCACCTCGCCGCGAAGTGGACACGTCACTGACGTGATTGCGCTCAGTGCCGAGTGCCTAGTGTGACGTCGGTGGCGGGTTGCGGTGCGACGGCGGTGCCTGCGCGGGCCGCAGGTTTGCGCCAAAGAAGTCCTGCGGCAGGCGTTCGGTCTTGCGATTGACGTTGCGGAACGCGCCTTCCACCAGCATGGGGGCGACGTTGCTCACATCGGTTTGCGAGGCCATGGTCACGTCTTCGGTAAAGCCGCGTTCGCACAGCTCGCGGCCCGATACCGAATCAAGCAGCCACGCTTTCATCATGCCGGTCTGCGACGCCTCGCGATAGATCGCGCGGGCCGCGAGCGCTTCCGGCGACAGCGCTTGCGGCAGGAACCCCGCCACCGTTTCCGACAGGTGGTGCACGATCGCACCGGCGGCCAGCCAGTCTTCCAGGGCTGGGCGCAGGCTGCCGTCGGCCCAGCGCTCTCCTGATGCCACCACGGCCACGCGTCGGCCCAGCCGCGAGGCCGCTTCAGCTACCGCACGCGCGTTGCGCAGGCAGCCAGCAAACGTCGGCGTCGATCCGGTGGCGAGTGCCAGCGTTGCCCCATTAGGCGAGGGCAGGACGAGGCTGCTGCCCATTGGCAATTCACGCAGCGACGCTGGCGAGAGCGTATAGCCCGCCTGGCTTCGGTTGTAGCCCGCCAGCATGGCACCTGCGCGGCGCGCGAAGGTTTCAGCGCTGGCGTCGCGCCATGGGTACGGATAGATCCGTGCCCCGCGCGCCACGGCCACGTCCACACAGGTGCAGAAGGACAGCACGTCCACGACGATGACGGCGTCGCAATGTGGCGCCAGCGCGGATGCTCCGTGCTCGCCCCATTCACAGTGGATGTTGTACAGGCTGAATTCGGTTGCCATGTCGCGCCCTCCTGTTTGCCTGGTTCAGCTATCCACTATAGGCGGCGATATTTTTTTATGGGAAGGTAGGGTGGTTGGAGTGCCTTGAGAATCGCATTTTCCGCTGATTGTTATTGCGCCGTGCTTGATGCGCATCAAGGGCGTGCCGGGGGAAGCTGGCTAGCATCGTCCTCATAATGACGTCGACATTCGCCCCCATCCATCCAACCGCGCCGGTTGACGGCAAAGGCTCGCCTATTGGCCCGAGCTGGGCAGGCGCGTCGCACATCACCTGCTATCACTGCGCGTCGCCTCTGGAGGGCGCCACCGCTCTCCATGCCGACATCGGCGGCAAGTCCCGGGAATTTTGCTGTGCCGGCTGCCAGGCTGTCGCGCAAACGCTGCACGCCGCGGGCATGGGCCACGTCTATGACGGCCCGATCGCCTTCGCCAAGCCCATCGAAGGGGACCGCCGCACAGAAGCCGAAGCGGTTTGGGCGACCTACGATCTGCCGGTCATGCGTGAGCGCTTCGTGCGCACACGCGCTGACGGTGCGGAAGAACTTTCCCTCGCCATCAGCGGCATGCGTTGCGCCGCATGCGTCTGGCTGATCGAGCGCGCGCTTTCGCGAGTGACAGGGGTGCGCGAGGTCACCGTCAATTACGCCACGGAACGTGCACGCATCGTCGGAGATGCAGGGGTGATGCGGTTGTCCGCGGTGTTTGCCGCCATTGCCGACGTCGGATATGAAGCGTGGCCGGACCAGCCATCCGCCCGCCGCACTGCCGAGGCGCGCGAACGCCGCAGCCTGCTGATCCGCTTGGGATTGGCAATGCTGGGCATGATGCAAGTCATGATGTACGCGTGGCCGGTGTACCTGCATGGCGGCGACATCCCCGTGAACCAGACCCGCCTGATGCAGTGGGCCAGCTTGGTGCTGACGGTGCCGGTGGTGTTGATTTCTGCGCGGCCCATTTTCATCAACGCGTGGCGGCAAGTGAGGCACGCGCACGTCGGCATGGACGCGCCCGTGGCGCTGGGGATCGGTGCCGCCTTCATTGCCAGCGTATTCGCCACGTTGCGCGGCCATGGCGAAACGTATTTCGATTCGGTGACGATGTTCGTCGCTTTCCTGTTGGCCGCGCGTTATCTCGAACTGCGTGCGCGGCAGAGCGCAGCTTCGGGCGCCGAGGCATTGGTCCGTCAGTTGCCGGCTACCTGCCGGCGCTTCAACGCCGTAAGCGGCGCCCTCGAAACGATCCCTGTTGCTACCTTGCAGCAAGGCGACTGCGTGGAAGTGCGCGCCGGTGAGGTCCTGCCTGCAGACGGAACCATTGAACACGGCACCACCGAGATCGACGAATCGCTTCTCTCGGGTGAAAGCGTGCCGCGTCCGCGCGACGTGGGCGCGACCGCGCTGGCAGGCAGCTACAACGTGGTCAGCGCCATTCGCGTGCGTGTGAACCGCGTGGGCACCCAGACGCGCCTTGCCGCCATCGTCGATCTGCTTGAACGCGCCTTGACCGACAAGCCCCGCATGGCTGAACTCGCCGATCGTGTCGCCGGGCGCTTTGTGGCAGTGCTGCTCGGCTGGGCGCTGCTCACCGCGATCGCGTGGTGGTGGATCGATCCGACACGCGTGTTTGCGGTCACTGTGGCGGTGCTTGTGGTGAGCTGCCCATGCGCGCTGTCGCTCGCCACGCCGTCTGCGCTGGCGGCGGCCAGCGGTGCGCTGGCACGGCGGGGTGTGCTGGTCACGCGGGGCCACGCCATCGAGAGCCTGGCAGCCGTGACGGATGTGCTGCTCGACAAGACCGGAACGCTCACCGAGGGGCGTTTGCGCTTGCTGAGCATCGAGACCTTCGCCGATGTGGATGCCGAGCACTGTCTTGCATTGGCATGCGCGATGGAGCAATCCGAGAACCATCCGATCGCCCAGTCGTTACGCGCCGGCACCTCGAATGCAATGCCGCTGCCCAGGTTGGGGCGCGTGACAAACGTGCCGGGGCAGGGCGTGTATGCCATGGCGGAGAACCGCTTGATGCGTCTGGGCACGCAGTCGTTTGCGGCCATGCACTACGCAAACCAGCCGGTTGCCACCATCCGTTACGGTGGGGAAGCACCAATGGAGGAGGTGCCGCCGGCGGCCGCATGCACGTCGGTCTGGCTCGGCCGCGATGGCCAACCGCTCGCGCGCTTCACGCTGGCCGATACGCCACGCGCCGACGCGCCTGCATGCCTGGGCGCGTTGCGTGCACAAGGATTGCGCTTGCATCTCGTTTCCGGCGATGCGCCTGAAACCGTGCACTGGTGGGCCAACCGCCTGGGCATCGACCACGCCGTGGGCGGGTCCAGCCCCGAAGACAAGCGCGCCTACGTGCATAAGCTGCAGGCAGACGGCGCCCGCGTGCTGGCCGTCGGCGACGGCATCAACGATGCGCCGTTGCTCGCACAGGCGCAGGTCTCCATCGCCATTGGATCAGGTGCGCCGTTGGCTCAGGCCGGTGCCGATGCCATCCTGACCGAACCGCGCCTGATTGCCATCAGCGAGGCCGTGTCGATTGGCCGCCGCACGTTGCGCGTGGTGCGCCAGAACCTCGGCTGGGCCTTTGCCTACAACGCGATCAGCATTCCGATGGCCACGCTCGGGTGGCTCTCGCCGCTGGCCGCTGGCATCGGCATGTCGGTGTCATCGCTGCTGGTGGCGCTCAATGCGTGGCGCCTGTCGCGCGCGGTCTAGGAGGACTGCCATGGAAACCCTGTTCCTGCTGATTCCGTTGTCGCTGATGCTCGTCGTGGCGATCGTCGGTGCGCTTTGGTGGGCCGTCGGCTCAGGGCAGTACGACGATCTGAGAGCGCCTGCTGAATCGATTCTGCTGGACCCCGATACCCCTGCACGCGACGCAGTGTCGCGGGACGGAACTGCCTGACCACATTGCCGGGGTTGCCTTGATGCACGTCAAGACTCTTTGGCGGCCCGGTTCTTAACATGACCACATCACACCAATTATCGTGGGGAGCAAGCATGGAATCATCCAGCGCGTTGCAGCACACCCAGACCTTCAACTATCGCGTGGTACGCCAGTTCTCGATCATGACGATCGTCTGGGGCATCGTCGGTATGGCGGTCGGTGCGCTGATCGCGGCCCAGTTGATCTGGCCGCAACTGAATTTCGGGGTGCCCTGGCTGTCCTACGGCCGGCTGCGTCCTCTGCACACGAATGCCGTCATCTTTGCGTTTGGCGGCAGCGCGCTGTTTGCGACGTCCTACTACATCGTGCAGCGTACCTGCCAGGTGCGCCTGCTTTCCGACAAGCTTGCCGCCTTCACGTTCTGGGGCTGGCAGGCAGTGATCGTGGCTGCCGCCATCACCCTGCCGCTGGGCTACACAAGCTCGAAGGAATACGCTGAGCTGGAATGGCCGATCGACATCCTGATCACCGTGGTGTGGGTGGTCTACGCGATCGTCTTCTTCGGCACCATCATCAAGCGCAAGACCCGGCACATCTACGTGGCCAACTGGTTCTTCGGCGCTTACATCATCACGATCGCGCTGCTGCATATCGTCAACAACGCTGAGTTGCCCGTGTCGATGTGGAAGTCGTACTCGGCTTATGCCGGCGTGCAGGATGCGATGGTGCAATGGTGGTATGGGCACAACGCTGTGGGCTTCTTCCTGACCACCAGCTTCCTGGGCATGATGTATTACTTCGTGCCGAAGCAGGCCGAGCGCCCGATCTATTCGTATCGCCTGTCGATCGTGCACTTCTGGGCGCTGAACTTCACCTACATGTGGGCGGGTCCGCACCACCTGCAGTACACGGCGCTGCCCGACTGGGCCCAGTCGCTCGGCATGGTGTTTTCGCTGATCCTGCTGGCGCCGTCGTGGGGCGGCATGATCAACGGGATCATGACCCTGTCGGGTGCCTGGCACAAGCTGCGCACCGATCCGATCCTGAAGTTCCTGGTCGTGGCGCTGTCGTTCTATGGCATGGCGACGTTCGAGGGCTCGATGATGTCCATCAAGACCGTGAATGCGCTGTCGCACTACACCGACTGGACAATCGGCCACGTGCACTCCGGCGCCCTGGGCTGGGTGGCGATGATCACTATCGGTTCGATGTACTACATGATCCCGCGCCTGTTCGGCCAGCAGAAGATGTACAGCACGCGCCTGATCGAGGTGCACTTCTGGGTGGCGACCATCGGCGTTGTCCTCTATATCGCCGCCATGTGGGTCGCCGGCGTGATGCAGGGCCTGATGTGGCGCGCCACCGAGGCTGACGGCACGCTGACCTACAGCTTTGTCGAGGCGGTCAAGGCAACGTACCCGTTCTACCTGATTCGCTTGGCTGGTGGCCTGTGCTTCCTGGGCGGCATGCTGCTGATGGCATTCAACGTGTTCAAGACCATCCAGGGCAGCAAGGCGATCGATGCACCGATTCCTCAATCGGCCCAGACCCCGATGGTCGCGGCTCAGTGAGGAGGGGAACATGAGCAACCAATCCAACAAGTTTTTCTCGCACGAGACGCTGGAAAAGAACATCGGCTTGCTGATTGTGATGACGCTCGTCGTCGTCAGCATTGCGGGCCTGGTGCAGATTTTGCCGCTCTTCTTCCAGCATTCGACCACTGAACCGGTCAAGGGCATCGCCCCGTATTCGCCGCTGCGGCTGGCGGGGCGCGACATCTACATTCGCGAAGGCTGTGTCGGCTGCCACTCGCAGCAAGTGCGTACGCTGCGCGCCGAGACCGAGCGCTATGGCCACTACTCGCTGGCCGGCGAGTCGGTGTTCGATCACCCGTTCCTGTGGGGTTCCAAGCGTACGGGCCCGGATCTGGCGCGCGTGGGACAACGCTACTCCGATGATTGGCATCGCATCCACTTGCGCGATCCGCGGGAGGTGGTGCCCGAGTCGAACATGCCGTCGTATGCGTGGCTCTCGAAGACGCCGCTGGACAACAGCGACATCGAAAAGAAGATGCACGTCCTGCGTCAGCTGGGTGTGCCGTATACGGATGCCCAGATCGCCGGTGCGCGCGAGCAACTCGCAGGCAAAACGGAAGAAGACGCCGTGGTCGCTTATCTGCAAGGCCTTGGCGTTGAGTTGCGTAACGTCCGGGACGTGGCTGTCGCTCCGGCTGCTGCGCCTGCCACTGTTGCTGCCAAGGAGTAAGCCATGGCCATGCTGAGTGCAATTGCGACTGCCGTCTTTCTCGTGCTGTTCGTCTGCATTACCTGGTGGGCATTCTCCGCGCATCGCCGCGCTGCAAATACGGAATCGGCCATGCTGCCGTTCCTGCTGCCCGATGAGGCCGAGGTCGCCGGTGCGCGCGCAGACGCGTCGCGCCCGCATCAATAAGGACACAGAATCATGAGCGACTTCATTTCGGAGTTCTGGGGGTATTACATCGCTGCGATCGCCCTTGTCGGCATCGTGTGGTGTGTCTGGTTGCTGTTTTCGCAGCGGCGCATTCAGATTGCGCCCGGTCATAGCGCGGGCGAGGACACCGGCCATGTGTGGGACGGCGACCTGCGCGAACTGAACAACCCGCTGCCACGCTGGTGGATGTGGATGTTCCTGCTGTCGTGCATCTTTGCGTTGGGGTACCTGATCCTCTACCCCGGGTTGGGTTCATACGGTGGCGTGCTCGGTTTCTCGACACGCGGCGAATTGGCCTCTCAGCGTGCTGCGGCCGATGCACAGGTTCGCCCGGTCTATGAACGCTATGCCGGCATGGATATCAAGCAAATCGCCGCAGATCCTCAGGCCCATGAGATCGGCCAGCGCCTGTTCCTGAACAACTGCGCGCAGTGCCACGGCTCTGACGCGGGCGGCTCAAAGGGCTTCCCGAACCTGACCGACAACGACTGGCTGTACGGCGGCGAGCCTGAGACGATCCTGACCACGATCACCAAGGGGCGTCACGGAGTCATGCCATCGCTGGCAGCGGTGGTGGACGGCAATCAGGCTGTCAACGTGGCCAACTACGTGCGCTCGCTGTCGGGCCTGGCTTACGACCCGATCAAGGCAGCGCGCGGTGAACCGACGTTCAAGTCGGTTTGCGCGGCCTGCCACATGGCAACCGGCAAGGGCAATCAGGCGCTCGGCGCCCCCAACCTGACCGACCGCGTCTGGCTGTACGGCAGTTCGGAAGCGACCATCGTCGAGACCATCCTCAAAGGCCGTGACAACACGATGCCGGCACACGAGAACCTGCTCTCGCCGGAGAAAATCCGCATGCTGGCGGCCTATGTCTGGGGTCTGTCGAACAGCAACACGAGTCACGCGCAATGAGCGACAAAGAACCAGCCTGGCGCCCGATGACGCCCGCCACTGCGGCGGCGGGCGCCGAGGACGCACCGACCGAGCAGATGCTCTATGAGGTCCGGCGCAAGATCTATCCGCGCGCCGTAACAGGCGCCTTTGCGCGTTGGCGCGTCTGGCTGGTGTTGGCCACGCAAGCCATCTTTTATGGCTTGCCGTGGTTTCAGTGGAATGGTCGCCAAGCAGTGCTGTTCGACCTGGGCGCTCGCAAGTTCTACCTCTTTGGCCTCGTGTTGTGGCCGCAGGATGTCATCTATCTGGCAGTGCTGCTGGTGCTATCGGCGCTGGCGCTGTTCCTGTTCACGGCGGTGGCGGGCCGGCTCTTTTGCGGCTACGCCTGCCCGCAGACGGTCTACACCGAAATCTTCATGTGGATCGAGCGCCATGTCGAAGGCGACCGCTTTGCCCGCATCCGGCTCGACGGTGAGCGTTGGAGCCTGCGCAAGCTGCGTCTCAAGGTCACCAAGCATTCGGCCTGGGTGCTGATCGCGTTGTGGACGGGCTTCACCTTCGTGGGCTTCTTCACGCCGATCCGCGATCTGGGCATGGAGACCTGGACGCTGTCGCTCGGCCCTTGGCAGACTTTCTGGATGCTCTTCTACGCATTCGCGACATGGGGCAACGCCGGTTTCATGCGCGAGCAGGTGTGCCGCTACATGTGTCCCTACGCTCGTTTCCAGAGCGTGATGGTCGATCCCGATACCTACGTCGTGACTTATGACACCCTGCGCGGCGAGCCGCGCGGCAGTCGTTCGCGCAACGCCGATTTCGAAGCGCAAGGTCTGGGTTCCTGCGTCGACTGCAGCATCTGTGTACAGGTGTGCCCGACCGGCATCGACATCCGCCAAGGGCTGCAATACGAATGCATTGGTTGCGGCGCCTGCATTGATGCCTGCGATCAGGTCATGGACAAGATGCGCTACCCGCGCGGTCTGATCCGCTATACGTCCGAACGCGCAATGCGCGATCGGCTCAGCCCGAAGGACGCCCGGCGACATCTGCTGCGTCCGCGCGTGCTGATCTATACCGGGATCATGCTTGTGCTCATCACCGGCTTCATCGTGGCATTGGCCATGCGTCAGCCGCTCAAGGTTGACGTGATTCGTGATCGTGGTGCACTGGCGCGTGAAGTGGACGGGGGCAAGATCGAGAACGTTTACCGCCTGCAGTTGATGAACGCGTCCGAGCTCCCCATGCGCGTGACCATCACAGCAGAGGGCATGCCGGAACTGGATGTGCAGGGCGGTCGTGGCGAGTCGACCACACTGGAGCTGCCACCGGCGGCCAACCGACTGCTGCCAGTGCGCGTACGCCGGCCGGCCGATGATGCCGCCCCCGGCTCGCACAAAATCCGTTTCGTCATCCACGCAGACAGCGGTAGCGCCAGCCTCGTACTGCGCGAACCGTCGAGCTTCATCGTGCCGCGCTGATGCGGCATCCCCAACAGGAGGCAACGATGCACGCAACGCAATCTTCCGCGCAGGCCCGTCCCTGGTGGCGCGAGCCCTGGCCGTGGCTCCTGATGGCTGGGCCGTTTGTCGCCATGATCGGCTGCGGCGTCACCATCTGGCTGGCGATGTCGCATCCCGACGCCGTTATTCACGACAACGTCGTGCGCCACGGTTTGGTCGTTGAAAAGACGACCGTCGCGCCGGCACATGGTATTCACGCGGAGGCCCGATGAAGCGTCGACTGCTGATGTGGATTCTGTGGCCGGCATTTCTGTCGGCCGCGTTGGCTGAACTGGTGGTCTTTGCAGTGGTGGACCCCGCCGACCTGCGTTTCTTCGGCGAACAGATCACCGTGTCGGCCCAGGCGGTCTACACGGTATCGTTCTTTGTGTTCTGGTTGCTGTGCGGATTGTCGAGCGCGCTGACGCTCTACGTGTCCCCGGGCATCGGCAAACTGGAAGCGCATGAACACCCGCTCGTGTGAGCGGGCGCCATGGAAGGAGCCTCAAGCGGCTTGACCGCTCATGACCTGGCGCAGGCCGGCCAGGTCGATCAGTTTGACGTGGCGTTGGCGGATCTGGATGAGACCCGCTTCGGCAAAGCGCGAGAACAGGCGGCTGACGGTTTCGAGCTTGAGGCCCAGATAGCTGCCCAGCTCTTCGCGGCTCATGCGCAGCACAAATTCGGTTGACGAATAACCCCGCTGGGCTGAACGCTTCGAGAGGTTGAGCAGGAACGCTGCCAGACGCTCCTCCGCACGCATGGAACCGAGCGTGAGCAGCATCAGATGATCCTGCGAGATCTCCTTGCTCATGATGCGCAGGAACTGATGCTGCAGCGAAGGCAGCCGACGCGAAAGGTGTTGCAACTCGTCGTAGCGCACCACGCAGACTTCGGTATCTTCGAGCGCGGTGGCATCCGACACATGGCGCATATCGCCAATGCCATCGAGCCCGACGATTTCGCCTGGCAGGTGAAACCCCGTGATCTGGTGCCGGCCGTCTTCGAGCGTCAGATGGGTTTTGAGCGTACCGAAACGAATGCCGTAAACCGCTTCCAGCGGCTCCCCCAGCGAATAGAGCGATTGCCCCTTCTTAATGCGGATGCGCTCGCCGACCAAATCGTCCATCTTGCGCACGTCGTCCGAGTTCATTCCCACCGGCAGGCAGATTTGCCCGAGTACACAGGTGGAGCAACGCGAGGCTTGGTCGGTAAGTGCGATTCGAGTGAGCACGGGCGGGGGCGAGTTTCGGGAGAGTGAAATGAGTAATTCTTGTGATGCAGCTCAGCTTATTATAACGGCGACCTTCTTGTCCTCGGACATTTCCGATGCGGCAAAACGCGTCAATTACGCTTAGTTCGCAACAGTAAAACAAAAACCTTGGTCCATATCAAAAGAGCGTCAGAAAGATGAGTGCTGCAGCGCTTCTGAGCGTTTTCCTCATCGCATTGCTCGGCGGTGTGCATTGTCTGGCGATGTGCAGCGGGATCGCACTTGCAGCCGAACGTGGAACTGTGGCGGTACGGGTCGTGTCGCGTCGCCGACTATGGTTCGAGCAGGTCGTCATGCATGCCGGCCGGCTGACCACCTACGCGCTGCTTGGCGCAATCATGGGTGCGATGGGCGCGACCTTCTGGCGCCAGCAATGGCTGCCGGTTCAACGCGGCTTGTTTGCCTTCGCCAGTGTATTGCTACTCACCTATGGGATTTTGCTGCTCGTGCGCTCCGCCGGAGATGCGTGGCGCAGTGTGTGGCTTGAGCGCTTGCTCGGCCGCGTCGCTGGCCGCCTGTCTCGGGGGGCTGCGACACTGGGCGGCACGCTGCAACGTCAGCCGCCGTTGCTACGCCGCTATATCACGGGTATGGCCTGGGGACTGGTGCCGTGCGGCATGGTCTACGGCGCATTGGCTGTGGCGTTGCTGGCAGGCAACGCTGCCTCCGGGGCTGTGGTCATGCTCGCCTTTGGTGCAGGTACACTGCCCAACCTGTTGATGATGTCTGGCTTCGCTGGGTGGCTGCGCGGCTTGTCGCGCCGCCGGTGGGTGCGTGGCGCGGCCGGCATCGCCATTGCGGGGTTCGGGATATGGGGGCTGGTGCACACGATCTGGCTGCCAGAGATGCTCAACGCACACGGATTCTGTCTGGTGCTGTAGTCGTTTAAAGCACGCGTAAATCGCCATCCGGCCTTGGATGGGAGGCTAGATCATCTTCCCGGTTGCGGCGCCGCTGGAAATTGCCCTACAATCGACAGCAATTCGATTCGCCACCCGCGTAAATCAACAATCCCAAGCGCGGCGCCAAGCGATGCCTTCCAGCGGTAGTGTCACCCTGGACAGTCGATTCGGGCGGACTGCCGTTCTTCTTGGTAGTCGTCCGGTGCAGTATCCGTCCACATGGCGGCGGAAGAAATTGCCCTTGTGGTGCCTGACCGGCACCGGATCAACTTGCTCCTCCGGCCCTTACTTTGCGGGCATAGCCACTGCGTTTCGGTGCAGGGCCCAATTGAATCAATTGGCCTTCGCGCGCCGGGCCCGGGCGGGCAATAGCAATCAGAAATGCCGCGAGCGTCGCGGCGGGACGACAAACCTCAAGCGTGACGGCGACTGGCCGCGCGCGAGCAATGACGAGCCGCTCAACCCGATGAATACCCAAGAGGCGAAGATCGTCCTCGAAACCGCGCTGATCTGCGCGCAGGACCCGTTGCGAGTCAATGACTTGCGCAAGCTGTTCGACGAAGATGTTTCCGCAGACACCATTCGTGTGCTGCTCGAAGAGCTGCGCCAGGACTGGCTGAATCGCGGTGTCGAACTGGTTGCACTGGCCTCCGGCTGGCGCCTGCAGAGCCGCCCCGAGATGCGTGTGTATCTCGACCGCCTGCACCCGGAAAAACCACCCAAGTACTCGCGCGCGGTGATGGAGACACTTGCGATCATCGCTTACCGCCAGCCGGTCACGCGCGGCGATATCGAAGACATTCGCGGTGTTACGGTCAACACGCAGGTCATCAAGCAGATTGAAGACCGCGGCTGGATCGAAGTCATCGGTCATCGCGACGTGCCGGGTCGCCCTGCGCTGTATGCGACGACCAAGCAGTTTCTCGATGACCTTGGCTTGCGCTCGCTGGACGAGCTGCCGCCGCTCGAAGATGCCCGCGCCCAGGCGCAGGCCAGCCTGCTGGAGCAGGGCGCCATTGAGTTCGAGGGCGGCGCAATTGCGGTGGAAGAGCTGACAGCGTTGGTCAACGACGCGCCGGAGGGCGCGGAAAGCGCAGCGGCTTCGGTGGAGGAACCGGCCGGATCGCCGGTTGCCGAGGCTTCCGTTGTGGTGGCCGGTGAAACGCCGGCGCAGCCTGAGATCGCGCCGCGCGAGGAACCGGCCCTGGAAACCGAGGCGCAAGCGGTGAGTGCGACCGAGGTTGCGTCAGGGCCTGAACACAAAACACCGGTCGAGTTGCCAGCAGCTCCCGCCAATGAACATTCGTAATGCCATGCCCGCCGTGCAGTCGGCGGATGGCTTGAACCCCTAGATTTGAAAGACGTTGTGAGCACCCAGCCAGATTCCATGGATACACGTATGCCGGCCGACGCCGACGCTCAGCCGCCGCGACAAGACGGCGGTGATGGGACTGAGGCCACCCCTCGCCGCAAGGGATTGCGCCGAGGCTTGCGCAACCTCGTGGCTTCGCGCCGCCAGCAGCAGGATGGTCGCCCTGAGGGCGAAGCCGCCGATGCGGGTGGTGCAGACGCCGGCCAGCCCGCGCAACCGCGCAAGACCCGCGCGCCACGGGCGCGCAAGCCGAAAGAGGCGGCTGGTGAGCCGGCGGTAGTTGCTGCAGAAGGTGCTGCGACGGCCGAACAGGCGCCAGCAGAAAACCAGGGCGAGAGACGTGGCCCGCGCGGCCGTTTCGGTAAGAACCGCCGCCGTCAAGGCGAAGGTCAGCCGCTGGAGCGCGCCGAGCGCAACGACCGTGTGGAAGGTGCTGGCGGTAAGAACACCGGGGGTCGTGGCAAGTCGCAGAACCGCAACGGCAAACCGCAAGGCAAGGCAGGCGGCGCGAACCAGAATCGCGGGGGCAAGGGGCTGAAGGGAGGCAAGGGCTCTGAAGACGTCTTCCAATACGTGATTTCCGGGGCGTACGACTCCGAGGCTGACACCGGCGGTGCATCGCAGCCTCCCAAGGCGCGCGAACTGACCTCCGAAGACGACGCTCCCAAACTGCACAAAATCCTGGCTGATGCCGGGCTTGGCTCTCGCCGCGACATGGAAGACCTGATCCTGCAAGGGCGCGTCTCCGTGAATGGCCTGCCGGCTCATATCGGTCAACGCATTCTCGCGACCGACCAGGTGCGCGTGAACGGCAAGCTGATCCAGCGCAAGTTGCCGAACAAGCCGCCGCGCGTGCTGCTGTATCACAAGCCGTCGGGTGAAATCGTCAGCCAGTCCGATCCGGAAGGTCGTCCGACGGTGTTCGACGCGTTGCCGCGCATGAAGACCGGCAAGTGGGTCGCCGTCGGCCGCCTCGACTTCAATACCGAGGGCCTGCTGATTTTCACGACCTCCGGCGATATCGCCAACCGGTTCATGCACCCGCGCTATGGTGTTGAGCGTGAATACGCGGTGCGTACGCTGGGTGAGCTGGCCGAAACTGACCGTCAGAAGCTGTTGCACGGCATCTCGCTCCAGGACGGCGAAGCCAACTTCCTGCGCTGCGTCGATGGCGGCGGCGAAGGTGTCAACCACTGGTACCACGTCGCCCTGACCGAGGGGCGGAACCGCGAAGTGCGGCGCATGTTTGAGGCGGTCAACCTGACCGTGTCGCGGCTGATCCGGACGCGCTATGGCAGCTTCGTACTGCCGCGCGGCCTTAAGCGGGGCCGTTGGCAGGAGGTGTCGGCCGAGGATGTGCGTACGCTGATGGGCACGCTGGGCATGAAGGTGCCGACGGCGAGTTCTGGCGGTGGGCAAGACCGCCAGGGCAATCGTCGCCGTGGTCCGGCGCCGGTGCTGATGGGGCCGATGTCCTCTGGTTTTGCGGGGGAAGCCAACTTCCAGTCGCGTGGTATGGGCGTTGAAAACGGTAATCGCGCGCAACCCGCGCAGCGCCGTCCGTCCAGCCCGCGTCAGCCGGATCCGATGCAGACGTCCATGGGCTACATCAATGTGGGAGGCCCGACCACGCTCACAGCGCGAACTCGTATGGGCGATCGTGCGAACGGCCGTGGCGGTGCGGGGGCGGGTGGTGGCATGCGTGATGGCAATCGCGCACCCGGCAACAAGCGCCCCGGAAAGAGCGCTGGCGGCATGCCGAACGGCAACAAGGCGCCACGCGGTGGTGGCAAACGCGGCGGTAAGCGTTAAAAATGCGGGCGTTGTGTGCGGCATTCGTCGCAACGCCCCATTTTGTGGCGGCTTCGGGGCAATTTTTGCCTTTTGCCTCGAAGCGTATTACAATGTGAGTCTAATCAAAAGTCATCCTGCAGAAGATGGGCGAATGATATGGGCGTTGCGCCCATTTTTTTTTGCTTCAGCAGGTTGGCCATACCGGGAAATTCTTCAGGAAAAACGTGCATCTGACTGATCTGATTGAGAAAACCCTCACCGCCATGGGGTACGAGCTGGTGGAAGTGGAGCGCGCGCCTGCCGGGCTGCTGCGCGTGTATATCGATCAGGCAGAGAACGGCGTCGTCATTGAAGATTGCGAAAAAGTGAGTCATCAACTCACGCGCGTGTTCGAAGTTGAAAACGTCAACTACGAACGGCTGGAAGTGTCGTCGCCTGGGCTGGACCGCCCGCTACGCACGCTGGCCGACTTCACGCGCTTCGCCGGCCTTGAGGCCAAGGTGACGCTGCGCTTGCCGGTGGATGGACAGAAGAATTTCACGGGAATCATTCAGGCTCCGACGGGCGAGCCAGGCCAGGAACGGATCGGCCTTGAGTTTGAGGGCAAGGAAGGCCCTGCGCTGCTGGGATTCACGCTGTCGGAACTCGACCGCGCCCGGCTGGTGCCCGTGCTGGACTTCAAAGGAAATCGAAACAAAGGGAACAAGCAATGAGCCGCGAAGTTCTGTTGCTCGTCGATGCGCTTGCGCGCGAAAAAAACGTCGACAAGGATGTGGTGTTCGGGGCGCTGGAGGCCGCATTGGCTTCGGCGACCAAGAAGCGCTTTGAAGAAGACGTGGATGTGCGCGTGGCGATCGACCGTGAGTCGGGCGAACACGAAACCTTCCGTCGCTGGCTCGTCGTTCCCGACGATGCAGGCCTGCAGGAGCCGGACAAGCAGATTCTGCTGTTTGAAGCCAAGGAGCAGGACGCTGACATCGAGGTCGACGATTTCGTCGAAGAGCAGATCGAATCGGTCGAGTTTGGCCGCATCGGCGCGCAGGCTGCCAAGCAGGTGATCCTGCAGCGCATCCGCGATGCCGAGCGCGAGCAGATCCTGAACGACTACCTGGATCGTGGCGAGAAGGTCATGACCGGCACGATCAAGCGCGCCGACAAGAAGGGCCTGATCGTAGAAACCGGTCGCGTCGAGGCGCTGCTGGCCCGCGACCAGATGATCCCGAAGGAAAATCTGCGCACGGGCGACCGTGTCCGCGCGTACATCCTGAATGTCGACCGTACCGCACGTGGCCCGCAGATCGAGCTTTCGCGCACCTGCCCCGAGTTCCTGATCAAGCTCTTCGAAAACGAAGTGCCGGAAATGGAACAGGGCCTGCTGGAGATCAAGGCCGCCGCGCGCGATCCGGGCGTGCGTGCGAAAATCGCGGTCGTTGCACATGACAAGCGCATCGACCCGATTGGCACTTGCGTCGGCGTGCGCGGCACCCGTGTGACCGCCGTGCGTAACGAAGTTGGTGGCGAAGCTGTAGACATCGTGCTGTGGTCGGAAGACCCGGCGCAGTTTGTGATTGGTGCGCTGGCGCCGGCACAAGTGCAGTCCATCGTCGTGGACGAGGAAAAGCACAGCATGGACGTGGTGGTCGACGAGGAAAATCTCGCCGTGGCCATCGGCCGTAGCGGCCAGAACGTTCGCCTGGCGTCGGAATTGACCGGCTGGCAGATCAACATCATGACGCCGGCAGAGTCTGCGCAAAAGCAGGCGGAAGAAAGCTCCGTCGTTCGCCAGTTGTTCATGGCGAAGCTGGACGTGGACGAAGAGGTTGCCGACATCCTGATCGAGGAGGGCTTCAGCTCGCTCGAGGAAGTGGCCTACGTGCCGCTGCAGGAAATGCTGGAAATCGAAGCGTTCGACGAAGACACCGTCAATGAGCTGCGTAACCGCGCTCGAGACGTGTTGTTGACGATGGAGCTGGCGAAGGAAGAAAGGGTCGAGAAGGTGTCGCAAGACCTGCGCGACCTCGAGGGGCTGACCCCGGAGCTGATCGGCAAGCTGGCCGAGGGGAACATCCAGACGCGCGACGACTTGGCCGAGCTGGCCGTGGACGAATTGGTCGAGATGACCGGCGTCGACGAAGAACAAGCCAAGGCGCTGATCATGAAGGCGCGTGAACACTGGTTTTCGTGAGTCGCATAAACGTTGATCGTTTATCGCAATCCTCACTGAAACCAAGCATCGAAAGGGTTTGAATGGCAAGCACAACAGTTGCCCAGCTCGCTGGCGAATTGAACCGTAGTGCATCAGCACTGCTGGAACAATTGCAGGCCGCGGGCGTGCAAAAGGCGACGCCGGAAGACGTCATCACCGAATCGGACAAGACCCGTTTGCTCGACTATCTCAAGCGAGCACACGGCAGCGCCGAGGATGGCGCGCGCAAGAAGATCACGATCACCAAGCGCGAAACCAGCGAAATCCGCCAGGCGGATGCCACGGGTAAGACGCGTACCGTGCAAGTGGAAGTCAAGAAGAAGCGCGTGCTGGTCAAGCGTGATGAGCCGAACGCGGCACTGGCTGAATCGGAAGCGTCTGAGGCTGCGCCGGTGGTCGATGCCGAGGAAGTCGCGCGTCGCGAGGAAGAACATCGTCGCCAGGCCGAATTGCTGGCCCGTCAGGAAGCCGAGCTCAAGGCGCGCCAGGAGGCGATGGAGCGCGAGGAAGCTGAGAGGCGCGCCCGTCAGGAGGCCGCCGAGGCCGAGCAGAAGCGTCAGGCTGAACTCGCTGCCAAGAAGGCGGAAGAGGAGGCCGTTGCTGCCCGCGCTGCTGCTGAAGCGTCGGACGAAGCCCCGCGCCGCAAGGCCGAGGAAGACGCCGCGCGTCTGGCAACCGAGCGCGAAGCGGCGCAGAAGGCTGCTGACGAGGCGCGCGTCGCTGCCGACAAGATCAAGGCTGAGGAAGACGCTGCGCGTAAGCGCCGCGAAGCTGCCGAAGCAGAAGCCCGCGCGATCCGCGAGATGATGAGCGCCCCGGCTCGCGTGCTGAAGACGCCCGCCGAGCGCAAGGCTGAAGAGGTCAAGAAGGCCGAGCAATCGGGCACGCTGCACAAGCCGGTCAAGCCGGCTGGCGAAGCACGTCCGGCAGCAGCCAAGAAGCCGGCAGCTCCGGCACCGGCTGCTGCACCGGCACCGGGCTCGCCGGCTGGTGACAAGAAGGGCGGCCGTGGCAAGTCAGGCTGGCAGGACGACAACCGTGGTGGCAAGCGTGGTGGTCTGAAGACTCGCGGCGATACCGGCGGTGGCGCAGACGGCTGGCGCTCCGGCTCCAAGGGCGGCCGCAACCGTCATGGCGACGATAACCGCAATGCCTTCCAGGCACCGACCGAGCCGGTCGTGCGTGAAGTGCACGTGCCGGAAACCATCTCCGTTGCCGATCTGGCACACAAGATGTCGGTCAAGGCCGCCGAAGTCATCAAGCAGATGATGAAGCTCGGCCAGATGGTTACGATCAACCAGGTGCTGGACCAAGAGACCGCGATGATCGTGGTCGAAGAAATGGGTCACCAGGCGGTCGCAGCCAAGCTGGACGATCCGGAAGCGATGCTGGTTGGGGACGTGCAGGAGCAAACCAACGCGGAAGCCGAAACCCGTCCGCCGGTCGTGACCGTGATGGGCCACGTCGACCACGGCAAGACCTCGCTGCTGGACTACATCCGTCGCGCCAAGGTTGCGGCGGGCGAAGCCGGCGGCATTACGCAGCATATCGGCGCGTATCACGTCGAGACCGATCGCGGCGTTATTACGTTCCTGGACACCCCGGGTCACGAGGCCTTTACGGCCATGCGTGCACGCGGCGCCAAGGCGACCGACATCGTGATTCTGGTAGTGGCGGCCGACGATGGCGTCATGCCGCAGACGAAGGAAGCCATCGCGCACGCGAAGGCCGCCGGCGTGCCCATCGTGGTGGCGATCACCAAGGTCGACAAGCCCGAAGCCAACCCCGACCGTGTCAAGCAGGAGCTGGTGGCTGAGAGCGTGATTCCGGAAGAGTACGGCGGCGATGTGCCGTTCGTGCCGGTGTCCGCCAAGACTGGCGAAGGTATCGACAGCCTGCTGGAAAACGTGCTGCTGCAAGCCGAAGTGCTGGAACTGAAGGCGCCGGTCAACGCGCCGGCCAAGGGTCTGGTGGTGGAAGCGCAGTTGGACAAGGGCAAGGGTCCGATCGCTACGGTGCTGGTGCAGAGCGGTACGCTCAAGCGCGGCGACGTGGTGCTCGCGGGCACGGCCTATGGCCGCGTGCGCGCCATGCTGGACGAAAACGGCAAGCCGGCCAAGGATGCTGGTCCGTCGATCCCGGTGGAAATCCAGGGTCTGTCGGAAGTGCCGGGTGCCGGTGAAGAAGTGCTGGTGCTGCCGGACGAGCGCAAGGCACGCGAAATCGCGCTGTTCCGCCAAGGCAAGTTCCGCGATGTGAAGCTGGCACGCCAGCAGGCTGCCAAGCTGGAAAACATGCTGGAACAGATGAGCGAAGGCGACGTGAAGTCGCTGCCGCTGATTATCAAGGCCGACGTGCAGGGCTCGCAGGAAGCGCTGGTGCATTCGCTCAAGAAGCTGTCGACCGACGAAGTGCGTGTACAGATTGTGCACGCTGCTGTGGGCGGTATCACCGAGTCGGACGTCAACCTGGCAACCGCGTCGAAGGCCGTCATCATCGGCTTCAACACGCGGGCCGATGCCGGTGCGCGCAAGCTGGCAGAGAACCACGGCATCGACATCCGCTACTACAACATCATCTATGACGCTGTGGACGAGGTGAAGGCGGCGATGTCGGGCATGCTGTCGCCTGAAAAGCGCGAAGAGACGACAGGTCTTGTCGAGGTGCGCCAGGTCTTCCACGTGCCGAAGGTTGGCGCAGTCGCCGGCTGTATGGTGCTGGACGGTTTCGTCAAGCGCAATTCGCTGGTGCGGGTGCTGCGTGCGAACGTGGTCATCTTCTCGGGCGAACTCGATTCGCTCAAGCGCTTCAAGGACGACGTGAAGGAAGTGAAGCAAGGCTTCGAGTGCGGCCTGTCGATCAAGAACTTCAACGACGTTCAGGAAGGCGATCAGCTCGAGGTCTACGAGATCACTGAGGTGGCGCGTACGCTGTAATACGTTGGCCGGGCGCTGCGGTGTCCGGCTCGACTTTGCGACGGTGGCCCGGGCGCGTCCCGCGCCACCGTTTTGTCTTTTTGGGCCAGCCGGCGCGTGCTGTCGGCGCCCATGTGAGGAATACTCTATGCCGAAGAAATCGGGATCGGCCGCTGGCCGCAACGTGCGCATCGCCGATCAGATCCAGCGCGATCTGGCCGAGTTGATCCAGCGCGAAATCAAGAACCCGGCAATGGGCCTGGTGACGCTGCAATCCGTGACGCTCACGCCAGACTACGCGCACGCCAAGATCTACTTCACGGTGCTGGGTGCCGAGCCGGAAGTCGCCGGCGCCATCCTGAACGAGAAGGCGGGCTACCTGCATTCGCTGTTGTTCAAGCGCCTGCACATCCATACGGTGCCGACACTGCATTTCCACTTCGACGGTTCGGTCGAGCGCGGTATCGAGATGTCGCGCCTGATCGATGAGGCCAACGCCACGCGTGCCAAAGACGATTGAGATGGCTGAGCACCAAGTGCCCAGGCCCCAAAAGCCGCCGCGGCGTGATGTGCATGGCGTGCTGCTCCTAGACAAGCCGATCGGCTGGTCGAGCAACGATGCGCTGATCCGCGCCAAACGCCTGCTGTGGGCCAAGAAGGCGGGGCATACCGGCACGCTCGATCCGCTTGCTACGGGACTGTTGCCCCTGTGTTTTGGCGAGGCGACCAAGTTTTCGCAGGATCTGCTCGATGCGGACAAGACGTACGAAACCGTCGTGCGCCTTGGGATCAGGACGAGTACCGCAGACGCGGAAGGCGAGGTGCTGAGCGAGCGCCCGGTATCGGTCACGCCCGAGCAACTGCAGGCAGCCATCGCGCGCTTCGTCGGCGAGATCGACCAGGTGCCGCCGATGCACTCGGCGCTGAAGAAGGACGGCAAGCCGCTGTACGAGTACGCCCGTGCGGGGCAAACGGTGGAACGTGCTGCGCGTCGGGTAACGATCTACGCGATTGATGTGCTGGCAACCGACCTGCAATCGGCCGAACCAACGGTCACGTTGCGCGTGTCATGCAGTAAAGGAACATACATCCGCACGTTGGGTGAAGACATTGGGGAGGCGCTGGGCTGCGGAGGGCATCTGGTTGCGCTGCGTCGCACCCAGGTGGGCAACCTCACGCTGGACGGCGCCGTGACACTCGAAGCGTTGGACGCTGCTGCTGAAGATGCACGTGGTGCATTGCTGGCGCCGGTCGATGCGCTGTTGCAGACGCTGCCGCGCGTTGAGCTGGATGCGCAAGAGAGCCGTCGCTTCCTGCATGGCCAGCGCTTGCCGTTGCAATTGGCGTTGCCGAATGCAGACCAGGTGCGCGTCTACGGCGTGCGTGACGCGATCGCGGCGGATGCCACTGCGTCGCTGCTCGGAGTGGCTGCCTGGCAAGGCGGTGTGCTCCGGCCGGAGCGGCTCGTGCATCTTTAAGCCGATCGGCTGACCAAAAAAGCCGACGCGCAAACGTCGGCTTTTTTTCATGGGCGTGACCCGTCCTGAATAAGGTTGACACTTTTTCCCCGCCAGGGAGTGAGGGTCAAGATGGACGGGCAGAAGAAGCGAACGCAGAGGGACTACAC